>NZ_VPBZ01000005.1:0-454406 GCF_013418475.1 Acinetobacter sp. YH12140 | reverse complement strand
GCTGTCCTGATGATATGAAGTTCACAGTCATAAATGGGATGTGGCACAGATCAAGTGAGGGGTTTACGTACGATGATCTTAGTGCTGCCATCGCTGACTACGACAGAACCGACCATGTATCAGACATTCGCAATCATATAGCGCTGACGACGAGAGTGATTGAGAGAGGTGAGTCGTGATCTATAAGCACAACAAGACTGGAAATCTATACAGCTACATCGCAACAGCAAATAAGTGTAACAACGAAAAGTTTCCAAAAATGGCCGTTTATCAAAGTCTGAATGATGGGAGTGTTTATGCAAGGCCTTATCGGGATTTTGCGAACGCTTTTACGATGGTGAGCCATGACCAGCATCTCACTCGCTGAATACCATAAACAATATGCGCCCAAGACCAAACCCAAGTCTGGGCGCAGCAAATTTAACGCTCAGCGCATTGAAAAGGATGGAGTGAAGTTTGATAGCGTCAAAGAGTACAAGCGCTATATCGAGCTTACAGCGCGCATGCAGAGGGGTGAAATTTCAGAATTACGGTGTCAGGTCAAATTTGTCTTGGCACCTAAAGTGAAATTGGAAGGCGAGAAAAGGGCAAAACCCGAATTGAGGTATTACGCGGATTTTACATACATCGAAAACGGGAAATTCATTGTTGAAGATGTGAAGTCGGCGGGAACGGGAAATTTACCAAGTTATCGCAACAAGAAACACCTTATGAAAACAGTACACGATATCGATATTAGAGAAGTTTGAGGGATTGGGATGAATGCAGTAGCAGAAAAATTTGAACCGTTTGAATGGTTGACTAAGGGTATTACAGCGAAGTCACCAAACTTTGAACCACAGGCACATGGCACTGGGGAGAAGCCTTTGAATTATGAAGATCGTTTGGGTGCGATTGCGAGCATGGAAACACAGCTTGCAAAGTCAGTTACAGCGCTTATTGTCTTTGATGGGAAGTGTGAAAGTGATTATGAGTATGTGCGCAATCACTTGGTTAAAATTATGTTGGTCAATGCTAAGGATGATAAGAAGCGGGAGCCTGAGCATATTACCATGAATCATTTGGCGTACTTGGTTGCACGTATGGTAATTGACTTTGCTTTGAATCCTGAGCTTGAGGGAAATTTTACAGCGCAAGGTCGATTGTATTATGCGGGGATTAATTCGATGCAGATGACAACTAATGTGTATCGTTTAACATGGAAACCGTATGAGGATTTAATGAGTTTGGCTCTTGAATCTGCAATTGACGAAGCATCAAATGCGATCAAAAAATATAAAAAGGAAACTTACAAAGAAATGCGAGCATAAGGCTATCATTAAAATGATAACTAGGGTATCTTATTTCTATACTGGTCGTATTACACAGTTTCTGACCATGACTAAATTAAGCTCACTAAAAGGTGGGCTTTTTAATGCCTGTAATTTAATAATATGTATCTAAAAAAATAACAAACTATGATTATGAAAGAAAAAAAGACAAGTCACATAACTTGTCTTTTTTGTTAGATTTATTGGATTTATTAGTATTCGAAGTTTTCAGGCCCCTGAAGATAAAGAAGAACGGCTAGACCTTGGCCAAATATTCGTTCTTCCTTTGGTGAGGCTGCACCACCGCGATAAAATGCTGCCTCACCAGCTTCTGCTAACTCATTGATTCTTTCATCTGAGTAAGAATAACCTTTCCATAAGCCATAACCATCACCATCACGTGCTAGCTGTTTTGTTTCACTTTGAGGAATTGCCTCCCAATTTTTTGCTAATGCGTGGAAAGTGTTACAGTTGGCATTACCTTTGCAAGCCTTTACTGATTCAACGGCCACATTATTTTGGTAGATGTCTTCAAGTGTAGGGTTGCTATTTGATGTATCTGAACCATAATCAGTTCCATTGGTAGTTTCATCATTGAAGGCTCGAATATAGGCTTTGCAGTTCTTGTCAGTGCTAGTTCCATCAAAGCAAGCGTTCATATCTTTTATACAGGTTTTGGTATCAACAGTATAAGAACAGTATTCCGCAAGAACTTTTTGATCGACTTTTGATTGGGGCTTTTCTGAGTTCGGATCTGGGTTCTTATTTTGATTCCAACTACTTTCTAATTGGTTAAAAGATTCGCTATCACATTTACTAGACTTTATGTCATTTTTACAATCTTGAATTGCGGTTACACAAACAAATGGATCTTGTGAATTTGCTTCACACCACTTAGATATGTATTGCTCTTTATTCAATCCAGCGACCAATTTATTCTGTTCTACAGATGGTTGTGGTTGTGCAACTGTTGTCTTATCCTCAACTTTGAGATTTTTATAGACAAATAATGCTAAAACAATCAATACCACTAGGCTTATTAATCCAATGATATAGTTTTTTTGGCTGTTGGACAGCATGGAACCCTCATTTTTATAAAGTAATAGAAAGTGCCAATTTATCACATACTTAAGATTAAAGCTTATAAGGGAATTTAAAAAAGAGCTCTCCTCTAAGATGAATTTAAAGGTGAAATATAAGTATTAAGCTTAAGTTGCATGAGTTCCAGTGTAAGGAGATCCACATGCTCCAATTTTTAAAATGCTTATTCGGCTTCTATGGTGCGGTTGAAATTGACCACACGATCGATGGTGATGAGATAAAAGTTTGTCGAAGCTGTTTGAAAGAAGTTAAATAACTGGGCGGCCTTAGCCACCCAGCAAAGTTATTAAAGTTTACATTGGAATTAAAAAAACGTATTTTATGTTTATGAATAAACAAAATACGAACCAAATTATTAAATCAGTTAAATCTTCTATATTGGAAGGAAATCGGCTGATTAATAATGCTAACTCGGAAAATGGCAGTGCAAGCGTCCAAACTTTTAAAGCCATTTTCCGAGTAATTTTAAGTCTCACCTTAAAGGTGAATTCAAACTCCATCATCTTTATCTGATACCTCTTTATGAATGGTTACATAACTCATTAAAATAAGTTATATGAGTATTCTAACTTGCCCTTTTGTAAATTAATAGCCTATACAACTTTATTGCTGAATAAATATTAAGTATTTGAAAAGTAAATAAATTTAAATTTTATTATTTGATTTTGCCTCTTTACAATGCGCTTCCCTTTTTTTGGTGGGTGGCTCAAATAAATCGCCGAACGTATTACGGCACACAAAAGCCCCTCGCATTCTAGATGTTGAGGGGTTTTTCTTTTCTTATTGCGGGGTGAGTATGGTTGATCGAATAGAAGCAGTTAAAAACCTTGAAGTGCTTAAAGCAAACCAAGCTCGATTGATGAACTACAACCACTTGTATTCAAGCTATGCATTTCGCCAAGACTGCGGAGCTGAGTTAAGAAAGATTGGTAAGCAGATCGCAAGCATAGAAGAATTACTTCATGAGAAACCCAAAACGACTCGCTAAAATTAGAAAGCTACCTTATGTCCGTTGTGGTAATCCAGATAGTCAGGCAGCGCATTCAAATAGCGCCAAGCATGGCAAGGGTAGATCAATCAAAGCTAGTGACGAGTTCACAGTGCCGCTATGTCATTCATGCCATAGTCAATTTGATCAGTACAAGTTGAGTAATCGTGAAGAAAGTGAAAAGCTGTTTGAGCAATGGTTGGTTACGGTTGAGTTGATGATGGGTAAGAGAGATGAGTTGTTTTAAATCAAATTTGGTATGAAAGAATTAATTGGTGTAAGGTGTGATTTTAAAACTAGCTAAAAGGATTTAGCATGCAAAAAGTTGTTTGTTTTTCTACCAAACTTGATGATTTCGGTGATTATATTTTTGATGAAGAGATCTTTCCTTCAAATCAATCACCAGCGGAATATGTTGAGAGTAATAAAGGGAGAATGATGAAACTTTTCTCTCAGATTGAAGGTGATATCACTTATGCTATCTATGGGCTTGATAATTTAACACAGTCACAAATTGAGCAAGTTAAGCGAGATTGGTTGAGTTACCTAACCTAACTAACATAACCACCTTCGGGTGGTTTTTTATGGGAGTAATAAATGAATAAGATTACTCCAAAACTCGACCCCGCAACATTTGTCATCAAGTCATTCGAAGAAGTCGGCAGGGCTATTGCATATATGCACAAACACCATGCGAATGCGCTCAATGATGGCAAGCCTTTAGTTGTTCGGATCAATCAGAAAGAAGATGACCGCAGCAAAGCACAGAATCGTTTGTATTGGATGTGGGTGAATCAATGGTCTAAACACCAAGGCACAGATAAAGATTCAGAGCATTTGTATTTTAAGAAGTATTTCTTATCTCGGATCTATGATCGCGATGATGTGGGCCAGTATCGAAAAACGTTTGAAGCAGTCAAAGTTTTAAAAGAGCAAAGTCATCCGATGTATCAGCAGGTGGTGGATGGGTTGAATGAATTAATTAGTACGACGGATGCAACGGTAGATCAATTCACTGAGTATTTAAATGACATTCATGCGTTTTGTAATAAACATGGGTGTTGGTTGAATACGCCTGATGACTTGATGTTTGCTTGGTCATAGGGTGAGCACTTGAATAACTATATGAATTATATCTGACTTTTTAGAGAGTAAAGTAAGGGCACTTTCTAGAGGGGTAGATAAGTGAAAAATTTATTTAAAAAAATTGGCGGCATCTTTGGCTTTATTATGATTTTTGGGTCAGAGCTCCATGCCGCAGGTTATATTCCAAATGGAGTGGTCCACTCCTCAATTACACCAATGACTAACCCTAAAGGGGTTGCATTCTCTTTTGTTAAGGAGACGCCAAATGATGATGTTGTTGCTGGATATCAAATTAGTTTCCATATAAAATGTGCTGGTCAGCGCATATATTTCGATGGCTCTACAGCATATTATACTGATGGGGTTGAAAAACGCATACCAGCCACGCAAGATGGGACGGTATTATTAAAAACCAATCCTATGTACCCAATGTATTTAAAATATTGCACAAAATAAACCAAACCTCCTTCGGGAGGTTTTTTAATGGCTAGAAATTATGAAAAGACCTTACCCGCCTGAACATCTTATCGATAAAGACTGGTCGGAAGAATTTCTATTTGAACCAGTTGCAGATATCCATGATTGGTTGCAAGAGACAATCCTTAATCCAAATAGCGATTTATACAACAAAGACCACATGCATTTGATTGGTCACACAGGCATTGGATTCTTGTGGGCTGAAAGTGCATTTGAAAAACAAGGTCGTGTGGTTTTGGGGCAGGCGGAGATTGTTCAATTTCAAGCGAGTGGATGGAAGAAATACAGACAAGAAGCGCAATTGATTAAATGGTTTGGGTTTCTCCCGAAAGCACTAATCACACTGGATGCGCGTTACTGCTCAGACTGTTCTGATTCATCGTTCATGACATTGGTTGAACATGAGCTTTATCACTTAAAACAAAAGATTAGTCCTAACGGTGGACCATGTTATGACAGCCATACAGGGCATGCAGTATTACAAATGCGTGGGCATGATGTTGAAGAGTTCTTTGGTGTAGTGCAGCGTTATGGTGGGCATTCAGGAATTCATAAAATGGCAGAGCTTGTTAATAGCGGCCCAACAATTTCTAAGGCAAATATTGCTCATGCATGCGGTACGTGTTTATTGAAGTTGGCTTGATCAAAAGGATCACATTTCTACTTTTTTAATGACATTAAATTTAATAGAGTTAGATAAAAATTGGGGGTGATATGGCTACATATAAGCAGATTCAAGAATTCATAAAAGGCAAACACGGTATTACAGCTCAATCATGCTGGATTGCTCATGTTAAATCAGAACATGGTGTTGTTATGCGATCAAATAGACAAGGCAAAGAACGAGTTAAACCTTGCCCTGAAAAGCACAGAGATAAAGTTGAAGAAGCATTAAGCATTTCAAAATGATCCCCTAAGCAGGGGATTTTTTTTATCTATCGTGCTTTACGTAGCTTTACGGAGAGGTGGCTGTGGCAGCACTAAAAGAGCCTGTAAAAATCTTTATAGTCCAGTCTCTTGCTTGCTTTGAAACCCCTCAACAAGTAGCGGACACTGTAAAGCAGGAATTTAAAATTGAAATTAGTCGCCAGCAGGTGGCTTTATACGACCCGACAAAACACTCTGGACGGAATTTAAGTAAAAAGCTTAAAGACCTTTTTCAAAAAACAAGGACTGAATTTAGGTCTAATGTTTATGACATTCCTTTAGCCAATAAAGCTGTACGCCTTGCCGAGCTACAGAAGATGTATTACGGGTGGGGTGAAAATAGATACATGAAGCAAGGCATCATTAAGCAGATCAAAGATGAAATGCACGGTCATGATGCTCAACTTTTAGATATTCAATTAAAGCAGCTTGAAATTGACAAAATCAAAAATGGCGATGGTGAGGGGGCAGATGATCCAACTCCCGTAAAAGTCACAATTCAAGTTGTAAATGCGAGTAAATCAAATGCCGAACATCAATCCGACACTGAATGTTCCGCAGGCGAACTTCCTTCAGCTGAAGAATAAATTCAGGGCCTTTGTTGCTGGTTTTGGTAGTGGAAAAACTTGGGTAGGTTGTTCGAGCCTTTGTGACAAATCTTGGGAATTTCCTAAAGTGCCGCTTGGCTACTTTGCGCCTACCTATCCGCAGATTCGAGACATCTTCTTTCCAACCATTGATGAAGTAGCGTTTGATTGGGGTTTAAAAGCCAAGATCTATGAAACAAATAAAGAAGTTGATATTTATTATGGCAGGCAATATAGAACAACGATTATTTGCCGCTCAATGGAAAAGCCACAAACGATTGTAGGTTTTAAAATTGGTCACGCTCTGATTGATGAGCTTGATGTGATGAATAAGGATAAGGCGCAACAGGCTTGGCGAAAAATCATTGCTCGTATGCGTTATAAACAAGCAGGTTTGATGAATGGTATTGATGTCGCCACCACTCCAGAGGGCTTTAAGTTTACTTATGAGCAGTTTGTAAAAGAAGCCAATTCAACACCCGCCAAACGTGCATTGTATGGAATGATTCAGGCGTCAACTTATGATAATGAAAAGAATCTACCTGATGACTATATCTCATCACTGTACGAGTCGTATCCACCTCAATTAATTTCAGCATATTTACGTGGACAATTCGTCAACCTAACCAGTGGTGCCGTTTACCCTGACTTTGATCGAAAACTAAATCACACAGATGAAGAAATTCAACCAAATGAGCATTTGATCATTGGGATGGACTTTAACGTCCTGAAGATGGCAGCTGTTGTATATGTAATTCGTGATGGAAAACCTTTGGCATTGGATGAGATGGTAGGAGTACGTGATACACCAACTATGGCCACATTGCTTATTGAGCGGTTTCCTTTTCATGAAATGACTGTGATTCCAGATGCTGCTGGGCAATCAACATCATCTAAAAATAGTAGTGAATCGGATCATCAAATTTTAAGAGACAAAGGGTTGAGAGTTGAGGTTAATGGTACCAATCCAGCAATTAAGGACCGTATCAACTCAGTTAATGCCTTGATTTTAAATGGTGATGGTGAGCGTACGTTAAAGGTAAACACCAATAAGTGCCCTAGATTTACCGAAACTCTAGAGCAACAAGTTTATGACGATTTTGGGGCGCCTGATAAAAAGTCAGGACTAGATCATGTGGGTGATGCTGGTGGTTACCCTTTAGTTAAGCGGTTCCCAATTATTAAACCTGTCACACGCATCGATATACCAATGTTTGGATTCTAATATGAGCATTACAGCAACACATGCCGACTATGATAAGCACATTGCGACTTGGAATAAGTTGGATGATGTTTGTGGTGGTCAGGAAGTTATTAAGGCAGCAAAAGAGAAGTACCTGCCTAAGCCATCTCTGTTTAATTCAAAGAATGATCCAGATGGTACAAACCGCTATAAAGAATATTTGATGCGCGCAATCTTTCCTGGTGTGACTAGTCGAACTTTGGCGAGTCATATTGGCTTGGCTTATGGCAAATCACCAGTATTCAACAAACCCGATGAATTGGAATACTTGGAGCGCAATGCGGATGGTGCAGGTCGATCTATTTATCAAAGTGCTCAACGTGCAACACGCTTGATCAACCGAAATTACCGCTGTGGAGTATATGTTGATTTTCCAAACGTAGCGCCAAGTCGAAGTAAGGCAGAGGAAAAGTCTAAAGGTGCCTTTCCGATGATTCATATCATCAAGGCGGGCGCAATCAAGGATTGGGATTACATCATTGTCGGTAACCAGAAAAAGCTAAGTTTTGTGAAGCTGCTTGAGACAGTTAAAACTCGCAATGGATTTAAGGTTGAATCCAGCGATCAGTATCGAATTTTGGCGCTTGAAGAAGGTGGTAGCAGCTTTGTTTACACAGTTCAAATTTATACGAAGAACGATAAAGGCGAATGGGTAGAAGGAGAGAAGTACATTCCAACTGATTACCATGGTCAGCCTTGGGATTATATTCCTTTCACTTTCTGCGGCGCAGTAGACAACTCAGATGAAATTGGTACAGCACCACTGTATGAATTGGCAACTATGGAGTTGTCTTATTACACCAGTACTGCTGATGTAGAAGAATCGGCATTTATTGTTGGTCAGCCTACTTTGTGCTTTCCGAATATTACGCCAGAACAGTACGCCATGGTAAAGGAGTCAGGAGCCAGTGTAGGTAGTCGCTCTGGTATTCCTACGGATGCAAAGATGGTCCAAGCGGAAAAAAATGGACTGGCTTATGAGCGTATGAATGATAAATGGGACCAAATGAAAGAGCTTGGTGCTCGATTAATTGAAGTCGGTTCTGCTAATAAAACAGCGACTCAGGCAGACAATGATAGCTCAGTCCAACATTCAGTTTTGTCACTCGTTGTGGCGAATGTATCTGAAGCCTTTACCAATGCACTGCGCTGGTGTGCCAAATTTGTGATGCCTGAACATGATCTAAAAGTGGATGAGCTGAGCTTTACGATTGCTCAGGACTTCAATAAACCAAAATATGACCCAACACGCTCAAAATTGATTTACGAAGCTTGTCTTGCAGGTGAATTACCAATGTATGTCTGGTATCACTACGAGCAGACCGGTACTTTCCCAGAAGATAAATGGGAAGACATCGTTAAGAAAATTGAAAAGCGTGAAGATGGTGGAATTGATTCACTAGATGATAAGGATTAAACATGAACATTTCAGCGCAGAAAGCCTTGGTTGATGCGCTGAGCCAACATTCAGCTTATCTCTACCGCGCATCACCTCAAGCAGTAAATGAACTTACAGCTCAGTTTAATAATCTTTCCAATAGCCAGTTAAACCGCTTAGTAGATATCTTAAACGAGCTGTCAGACTCAGAGCGAAATGCACTTAAAAGCCTAAACTTTTCGAGTAAGGCTAAATCAAGTAAAAACATTGAAGATATTAAGACCATTCTGAATGAGTGGTTCAAATCAATTGATGTGGACTTGTTTGAGCAGTTCGATAAATCAGCATTACAGTTGGCGGTTTATGAGGCTTCATATTCTGCGAAGTTAGTTGCTGGTACTGCTGCAGTTGTTAATGCTGATAAGATTTATAAAACCATTAAGAAAGCACCTTTTTCAGGTGGTGCTTTGGTTGATTATCTATTTGCAGATATTGCAGCAACACTACGAAAGAAAGTTGAAAGTGCAATTCGTGATGGTATTTCACAAGGGCAGACCAATCAGCAGATTGTGCAACGAATCAAGGGGCGAAAGGCTTTAGATTATAAAGATGGCTTACTTAAGTCGTCACGTGAATCAATTGAACGTCAAGTAAGAACAGCCCGCAGTCACATTAGTACTGCAACTTATATCGATACGTACAAGGCGCTTGGGTATGAGTATGTAAAAGTTGTAGCCACTTTGGATGGGCGCACTTGTAAGTACTGCGCATCAATCGACGGTGACGTATTTTCTATCGATGATCCATTGCGGCCAAGATTTCCAGTGCATCCAAATAACCGCACAACATATATGCCTTGCAACAAGGATGGTGAGATTGGTGGATTACGGCCTTTTGTTATGGATGAGCGTAAAGTCAAAGATATTCCCAAGGATGAGCGCAAACATCTTATTGGCCAGCTTGATGCCAATACATCATTTAAAGAGTTTTTCGAGCAGTCGGATGAGTTCTTTCAGCGCACTTGGCTGGGTAAATCTAAGTATGAGCTTTATAAAAAAGGTGAGTACAGCATTGATAAGTTTGCTGATCCGCTGAATAAGCGTGGTTATACGTTGGGTGAGTTGAAGGTTTTAGATAAAAAAACCTTTGAATTGTTAGGTGTTTAAATATAATAGTCATCACTATTTTAACTAGGCAGATAACAACAATGAAGCTTTTCGCATTTCTATTTTGTGTAATTGTATCAAGCACCTCTTTTGCTTCAACTCAAAAAGACTTTGAACTTAAATATTACAAGTTAATGGAGCGATACGTTCAAACACAATCGGACAGAAATCAAGTGATTTCTACAGAGGCAAAGAATGAGCAAGAGGATCTAGCTAGGTCCAATAAACTTAAAGCTCTAGATTGCAAAGGTTGGAAAGAGAATATTGAACTTTATGATTTTGTCTTAAGTAGATTTAAGGAGTATGAGGGAGCTTCAGAAGGTGTCCGAGCAATGGGATACACCAAAGAAAGCCTGCAAGATGAGTCTGAATGGTTGCGTGAGCAATTAAACCAACCAGAGAACAAATGCAAATAATCCAAATCATGACCCGAAAGGGCTTTCTTTAGGTCATAAGGACATCTCAAAAGCAGTAACAGAAGTTTAACTTGCAGAAAACAAACTTTAGAAATTCGAAGGTTATTGCTTTTTTGCAATTACCCAAAAAACTAAATTCAAATAGAGCACCTCCCGAGGTGCTTTTTTATTGCCTGCTGAAAGCGGATGCGGACAGCGTAACGAGCGGATGCTCATTTTAGAAATAGGGTCGGATGACTTATGAAACTTAAAACAGTAACCGTGGATAACAAGACATATGCGGAAGTGAATGAACAGGGCTTACCAATCTATGTTCATGACGATGGCAAAGAAGTAGCACATGATGCAGCCCAAACCGTAGCAACCATTTCGCGTTTGAATGGTGAAGCTAAAACAAACCGTGAACGCTATGAAAAGGCTGAATCCACGCTTAAAGCATTCGAAGGCATTGAAGATCCAGCAGCTGCTAAAAAAGCTTTAGAAACTTTGAAAAACTTCGACGATAAAAAACTGGTGGATGCTGGTGAAGTCGAAAAAATCAAACTCGAAGCAATTAAAGCCGTTGAAGATAAATATGCACCAATTGTTCAAGAGCGTGATGCATTTCAAACTCAACTGCATAACGAGCTTATTGGCGGCGGTTTCGCTCGTTCTAAGTTCATTCAAGACAACATCGCTGTACCGGTAGACATGATTCAAGCCACGTTTGGAAAGAACTTCCAGATCGAAAATGGCAAGGTCGTGGCAGTTGGTGCCGATGGTCAAAAAATCTTTTCACGCACTCGCCCGGGTGAAATCGCAGACTTTGATGAAGCTTTAGAAACTTTGGTTGGCGGATACCAACATAAGGATTCAATTTTAAAAGGTTCTCAAGCTGGTGGTGCGGGTTTTCAGGGTGGTGATGGAAACAAATCGGGCCCTAAATCTTTGGCTGAATGCAAAACCAAAGAAGAAAAGATTGCTTACATGAAGCAAGTGGGCGAAAAAGCATAAATTAATTTAAGGAGAGGCATATGCCTTTTGATTTACAGGTATTTAACAAGCAAACCTATGCCGCAATGACAGAAACAGTGGCACAGGACATTGATAAATTTAACGAAGCATCACAGGGTGCAATCCAATTGATCAATGAGCCTTTCGGTGGTGATTTCAACATTGAAGCATCGTTCAAGGCAATTGCTGGAATTGTGCGTCGTCGTAATGCATATGGTACAGGTACAGTTACCGCAAAACGTTTAGAACAATTACTTGATGTGGCTGTAAAGGTTGCTGCAGGCACTCCGCCGATTGAGTATGAAAAACAGCAGTATTCTTGGATTCTTCAAAACCCTGAACTTGCTGCCTTAACAATTGGTGAGCAGTTGGCCAAAGCGCGTTTAGCTGACATGCTGAATGCGGGAATTTTGGGTGCATCTACAGCAATTTCAGGAAATACCAATGCCGTGCATGGTGACGGTACTGATGCTGCATCATTCCGCTTGCTTAACAAAGGTGCTGCGAAACTTGGTGATCGTTCAAGCGCAATTCGTGCTTGGATTGTTCACTCCACAACAATGCACAACCTGTTTGATAATGCTCTGGCCAACTCAGAAAACCTGTTCCGTTATGATGGTGTGAATGTGGTTCGTGATCCGTTTGGTCGTGTGTTTGTGGTGACTGATGCGCCTGCCTTGGTAGGTGATAACGCAGGTACTGCATTCTACAACTCGCTAGGCCTTGTTGAAGGCGCTGTTGTTGTGAATGACAACAATGACTTTAATGCTGAATTGGTGCCTGGCACTGGTGGTGAGAATATCAAGTACACCTACCAAGCCGAGTGGACATTCGGTGCAGGTGTGAAAGGTTACGCATGGGATACCGCTACCGGTGGAAAATCTCCAACTGATGCAGCAATCGGCACCCCAACTAACTGGGATCTAATCGCATCAAGCGTGAAAGATACAGCTGGCGTCCTAATTAAGTCTGCATAAATGAAGTGCCCCGAAAGGGGCTTTTCTTTGCCTGATTGGAAATAGAAAACATGAAAAAAGAATCTAATAAACGCCTATATTTCACGGATGACTTCTCTCCCGAAAATGTGGCAAAACTTCAAGGTGAAGGTTATATCCTTCGCAAAGCTAGTGCTTATCACGAAGCTGATACTTTGGAACCGTGCTCAGAAGTGGCTGGTGATGTTCCTAAGGCTTATCTAGATCTGATTAAGCGCAATAATTCCAATATTGTCACCATTGAAGCAAAAGTTGGCATCACACCTGAATTACAACAAACCATTGATGATGCGAAAGCTGAATGTGAAAAGGTTATTGCTGAAAATGAAGTACTTAAAAAGCAAGTTGAAGCTTATCAGCAGACTGAATTGCGAAACTCGGAATTACTCTCTGAAAATTCACGCCTATCGGATGCGTTAGTAAAGCTAAATGGTGTGCTAGTTGAGCGTAATGCTTTAGCAGGTCAAGTCAAAGACCTTGAAGCCAAGCTCAAAAAACAAACCGCTACAGAAGTAAAGGCAGCCAAAACTGCTGAAGCAAAGGAATAACCAATGAGCATTATTACCCAAGAACAGGCTGACCAAATTCTAGGGGCAGACTTTGCGCCGGCTGGTGATAAAGCTCGCCTCCTTAAATTAGCAAATACATGGATGCGAAACGAAGTTGGATATGTGCCAGACACTATAGATCCAGTTTTAATTGATGCTGCATGCGAAATTATCAAAGGCATTCAAGCTGGTGTGATTTATGTGGGTATTGCTCGTCAAACTACAAGTGAAAGCGTAAAAGCAGACACAGTGCAGATCACTGAAAGTTACGCTGAAGGCAGTGTTGAGGTATCTGAGTTTGAGCAGATTGCACGTGCCTACATTGCTTCACTTGATTTAAAGTCTAAAGGTTTTGGGTTTGAGGTGTTTCGAGCATGATCAAAAACAAAATTCAATCTAAAGTGGCTGCGGCATTCAATAAAAAGTTGGCCGATGCAGTCGACACTTTCACATGCGAAAAACTGATTTACTCTGGTGAGTTTGATTTTGAGACGCAGACTTATCCGGTTGTGGGTGATGAGTCATATTCGGGGCGTGGTGTTTTGTTTGGCTCGTATTTAAAAGATATGGTCAAACCAACTGATTATCAGGTGACAGACTCTAAGGCCACGGTACTTCAAAATGAAGTGCTGAAAGATAAGGTTAAGCAAAAGCCTCAGATTGGGGATGTATGGGTCACATCAAAAGGCTGCTTTAAAGTGGTAAATATTGGAGCTGATCCAACGGATAGTATTTGGGTTTGCCAGTTGCGGAAAGCTAATTGATTATTTTGCACTCATTTAAAATCTTTTATATTTCATTAAATTAATAAAGATGATATTTCTATTTTTAAGCAAATGAGGGCTAATAATGAAACAACTTAAAACACAAGCAAGTAACGTCCAAGACTATAGATTAGGTCGTCAACCAATTGATAATTCTGGTAAGTACTTTAAATTAGTATTAGAGATTATCTTAAAAAATGATTCAGAGGTATATTCATATAATCTGTTTGGTGATACCCGTTTCACTTTAGAATATCTTGAAAGCAATATTTCTGGTCAGATAAATGATGCTATTGACGATTTTGGTAAAATTGAAATTTCAGAATATACCGAAAGACGGTATCTTTTCTTGAAAATTGGATCATCTGATCAAATGCAGGTGACTGGTGAAAGGATTGGTCGAAAAAAATAAAAGAATTTTAAAGTTAACACCAACCCACCTCGGTGGGTTTTTTAATGGGTGAAATATGGGCTGGAAAAATAAACCCAGTGATTTTGCTGCACACATGCTCAAGGATGCTGACCAACATGTAAAAAATATCGTGGGCGAAACACTTCAGCAAGTCATTGTACGTTCCCCTGTAATGGATGGTGAATTTAGAGCATCACACAAAGTTACGCTTGATTCACCAGATAACTCATACCAAAAAAATTATGACGAATCAGGCTCAGAAACATTAAATCATGGTCTTAAAGTAGCAGCTTCAGCTAATTTTGGTGGCCTGATCTATATCCAAAGTAATAGTCCGTATGGCCTAGATTTAGAAAACGGTCACTCTCAACAAGCGCCAAATGGTGTTTATGCACTTTCATTTCAGCATGTTTGTGAGAAATACAAATGATGACAAATACTCAAGCCTTGCGGGCTATTTTGGCACATGTAGGTACATTCACTGGAATGCCTAAACCAAACATTCAATTAGCAAATAATCCGCTTGTTGGTGGTAAACCTTTTGAGCCGCCTGCAAATGAGATATGGGCCAAGGTTACAGTTAAAAATGCGGGCAGTTTTATTGCAGAGATCGGATCTAAACCAAGTACACGCACTACTGGTATTGTTTATATCCAATTGTTTGCGCCTTTAAATACTGGCACAGATTTAATATCACAGATGGCCGACAAGTGGGCTGAGCATATGCAGTTCCATAAAAAAGATGATTTAGAGTTGCGTGAGGCTTCTATTATTGATGTAAGTACCCATGGTGAACTTTATTACCAGTACAACGTGAATATTTCGTACGTAGTGAACTAAACCCAAATTCTTATTTAGCCGTCCTTTTAGGGCGGTTTTTTTATGCCTAAATTTAGGAGACAACTATGTCAAAGGGCACTGATGTGGTAATCCACATTGCGAAAGAAGAAACACCTAATACTTTGCCTGCGGTGCCAGTTTGGCATACGTTGCGTCGAAACTCAGACTCACTCAAAAAGACGGTATCGATGACGCAATCGGATGAGATTGTTGATTCACGTTTTGAACAAGGTTCTGTGGCAAGTTCAGCCGAAGCAACGGGTAGCATTGAATTTGAATTATCAGCCTTAAGCCAAGATATGTTTTTTGAAGGTGTTGCAGGTAATTTATTTGTTGATTCAGGCACACCAAGTGTCTCAACTTTGGAAATTGGTGGTGACACACTACCAACATACACAATTGTGAAGCACGACAAAAAAAGTCGGGTTTATTCAAGTTTTCACGGGTTGTCGAATTGGTGAATTGACTATTCAAGGCGACACAGAAGGTAAAATCACGGGTACAGCTTCAATTAGTGCAACCGGCTATAGCAATCCAACAGCAACACCAGTAGTAAATCCTGTTGCAGCCACAGATACTCCATTTATGTCATCAATCAACGTGAATGAGTTTAAAATTAGTGGTGTGTCCACAGTTGGAACGGCTTGTGCCGAGTCCTTCACAATTACTATCAATAATAACCTGACCGCTAAGCCATGTTTAGGAAACGGCAGCTTGATTCCAAACCGCTACACAGAAGGTAATGTCACTATTACCCTGAATGTAACACTAGCTCTTACAACCACATCAAAAGAATGGATTCCTTACGTTGAATCACGTGAAACTATGACATCTGAAATTGGCATGGAAGATTCAAAAGGTAATGCCTACGGTTTCAATTTCACGAAGCTGGAGCTTGATAATGACGGGCTTTCAGATACCAATAAAAATGATGATCACACTATGGCGATGGAATTCCGTCATGTGAAAGAAGCGCCAACGATTACACGCACAACAGCTTAACAATGGCCCCGAAAGGGGCTATATTTTTGGAAAAAGAAAATGACCTTAGTTGTAGAAATTGAAAAAAGCAAAGAAACATCTCTTTGGAAAGAATACAAAGATGCTGAAGGTAACGTATTAGCTCGCTTTAAGATTCGTGGTGAGGCATATAAACCATATCGTGTTGCATTAGAGCGAGCACAGAATCAAGTCGCATCAAAAGGCTACGTCGTATCAACAGCCAGTGGTGAAGATAAGCTTTATCATGAATTATTACTTGAAGCTGCTGCTTGCCACCTTATTGAAGACTGGGATGGTGTATCTTTCCGTGAAAATGGCAAAGAAACTGAGCAGCCTTGCACACCTGAAAATGCCACCAAATTATTAAACATGGGTGATGTGGGGGTAGCAATATGGGCTTTTGTGAAATCTCATGCAGAGCAAATCCAGTTAGAAGCAGATGCGGTTAAAGCTGACACTTTGGGAAAGTCACAAAGCTTTACCAATGGCACGCGGGAGACGGTGGACTAACCGACTTTCAGAAGAAGATCCGCGAAAAGCAAGGGCGCAAGCTAGATGATGCGCCTGAGTTTAGTTATATAGCTCATGCTATTTTGAGTGCATTCAATGTAATTGCACGTGGGCGCTCATATCATCCTGTGACTATGCCGTTAGATGGTAGCCATATCAATGCTTATCTTGAGCTGTACGAAGTGCCTTGTGAGCTTCATATCTTTGTTGAGTGCATATTTGCATTGGATAATCTTTTTTTGGATGGAGTTAGGGGAAAAAAATAAAATTTAATTCAATGAGATATAAGAAAATTTAACGAAATATGCAATAAAATTAGTATGTTACGTTAATATTGTGCTTGATGTATAATGCTATGTATGTAATATTGGTTTCTCCCTAAGCTTAAAAAAGGAGAATAGTAATGACTCAGATTGTGGGGAGCGTAGGCGCATTATGGTTGTTGGTGTGCGCTATTGCGCTTAGTTTTAATGCCCCATTACCATTTAGTGGTGCAACACAGGATTTTGGCTCAAAAGCTCGCGTTGTTACTGATGCATTTGTGGAAGCACAGTTGAATAAGTAAAAGTTTAGTTCTATGGAAACCACCCTGCGGGGTGGTTTTTTGTTACTACAAACGATATATATTAAAGATTCTTAAAAAATATTAAGGCTAACGATGAATGGTATATCTACATTCCTTCAATTAAATTCAGCGCTAATCACTGGCCTGCTAGGCTTGTTCGGAGCTTTGGCTGGTGTAATTATTACGAATTATTACAACTCAAAGAATAGTGATAAAAAAATCAATTTTGATTTAATGGACAAAGATCGAGAACGAAAATTTAACCTTAGAAAAGAAATATACTTAGAAGCTGTTGATTCGATTGTTGATTTCGAGGCAATGCTAGGAGCTGTAGCAACAGCACCATCCCTTGATGAGTTTAATGATTTTCATAGGGAACAAACAAAAAAGTTGAAAAAATTAGAGCTAATAAGTGATATGGATATATCAATAAAGGTTGCTGATTTAAGTGCTCACTTCCGCTATCTCATAAACTATATTTTAACTGCGAAGGAACCAATCTTTAAAATTGAAAGAGAATTAGATGAACTGATGGAAAAAATTAATGAAATTGGTAAAAAAGTTGAGTGGTTTGATAACGGGGGTGCTAAATCTTATAACGCTAAAGCTGGAGAAGAAGCAAAGTTAGAATATTTAATGAATATTAAATTGGGACAAGAGCTTAGCGCGGAGAGTTCAGAAAAGGTAAAGCTATTATTTCATGAGCAACATAAACTAGCGATGTATCTACTGGACTACTTTGACAATATTTCTGGATTGATTGGAACCATATACAAAGGTTTTAGAGCAGATTTTGGTCTAGATTTGTTTGATTCGAATCGCCATGATCTTAGTGATCAAATAAATTTAAAACAAAAAATTAATTCAAACTTTCAAGAGGCAATGGGAGATGCTAAAAATAAAATATCTTCATTGTAGTTTGGTTTTTGGTGCCGATTAGAGTTTCAAAGAATACTCTTCGGAGTGGTTTTTTTGTACATAAATTAGTATCTTGTTCTAAATTATATATTTGGGGTGGGTATGAAATCGGTTGTTATATTGCTATTAAGTCTGGGCGGCTCTAGCGCATTTGCTAACGACCTTTACACACTAAAAGACCGGGATGGAAATTCCATCTTAAGCTCAATGGAAAACCCTGATGCAGAATATAGAAACTTTGTTGTGGATAAGAATACATACACAACAAAACCAAAACCTGAAGACTGGAATTTAAATTGCACAAAAGATAGGTTTAGTGGTACTAAATCTTGTACGTTAAGTAAGCCATATAATGCACTATTAGTGGGAATACATGGCGGGCGACATAGTGTTTATATTGGTCGAAATCACTTTCCACGCACTCAGAGCGTCATAAAAATTGATAACAATGCTCCAATTTATGGCTATGAAGGATCGAGCAACACTCCGCAAAAAGTTATTGAGCAAATGAAAAAAGGGAAAGTTGCTTACACGCGATATAAAGAATGGCCTTATGAATATAATCAAGATGGTGAAACCGACTTAACTGGATTTACTGAAAAATACAATGAGATGCTAGAAGAGTACAAAAAGCTCTAGTCAATATAATCAAACTAACCTCGCTTTATGTGGGGTTTTTTATTGCCTGCAGGAAAGCAAAATGACCACACAACTAAGCCGTTTAGTGATTGAGATTGACTCCCGCAATGCTTTACGCAACGCACAAGCCATTGGTAGAGAGCTTGAAAATATTGATAGAAACGGCACACACGCGTCGCGCTCTATGGATAGTGTGTCTGTAGCTACCCGTCAACTTGCTGGGCACATGGCAGGACTACTAACTGTTGGTGCGGCAGTAGCAAAAATGGATGCCTATACTGGCATGCAAAATAGGTTGAAACTAGTTACAGAGTCACAAGAGCAATTAAATCTAGCAATGAGTGATACTTTCGTTATTGCTCAAAAGTCCTACCAATCATGGGATTCTGTGATTCAGGTTTATCAGCGCTTTAGTGATAATGCGAAAACACTAAAAATTGATATGGCTAAAACAGCCGAATTAACAGAAACAGTTTCGAAAGCTGTTGCAATTTCAGGTGCAAGCACTCAAGCAGCTGAAGCAGCATTAACTCAATTTGGTCAAGCGTTGGCCTCTGGTACATTGCGTGGTGAAGAACTCAACTCGATTCTTGAACAAACGCCAGCTTTAGCCAAAGCAATTGCTCAGGGTATGGGTATTACAGTCGGGCAACTCCGCTCTGTGGCTGCTGAAGGTAAAATTACTGGTGAAGTTCTCGTTGATGCCTTAGCAAAATCAAAAGAATCAGTAGATGAATTATTTGCAAAAACCGATGTGACAATAGGTCAGTCGCTTCAGCTGCTAAGCAATGAAGTCACTAAATTTACAGGTGAAGCTGGTAAAGCTTCGGGTGCTGCAACCACTATAGCTAATGGAATTCAATTGCTGGCGAATAACCTTGATGCTATCGCAGGCATTGCCATGGTTGGTGGTGCGGCATTACTTACCAAAACCATTCTTGCTCAAGCAGTGGCTATTCGCGGAACAATCTCTGCTACTCTGGAACGTCGCGCAGCAGATACAGCAGCCCTGCAATCTCAGATTCAATTGGCTGCGGTGGAGGTGCAACGTACTCGTCAAGTAGCAGCATTAGCACTTACTGAGATCAATCTAGCTCGTCAGGAGCTTAATAGTGCCACAACGCGCCAAGCACGTGCAGCGGCAACCATGCGATTGACTCAAGCGGAAATTGCACACAACATCGCCATTAAGCAGAGCACAGCAGCCGTAGTCACTCAAACTGCTGCTGAAAATGCACTAAATGCTAGCCGTTCACGCGGAGCTATGTTGCTTGGTTTGGTTGGCGGCCCAATTGGTGCAATCACAATCGGTGTGGCTGCATTAACTGCAGGATACATGTATCTTCAAAAACGCACAGCAGAAGCAAATGCAAAACTTGAAGAACAAGGCAAGGTAGCTGAGAAGACCAAGGAAGAACTTTTGGCTCTAAAAGGTGTTCAGCTTGATGTTGCTAAAGATGATTTGGCAGCATCATTTGAAGACCAGAACGACAAATTGAATAAGTTGAACTTGTCGTTTAATGGCTTTATTCGCACAGTTAAAAATGCGAATGCTGGCAATAAAGAGGTCCGTGAAATCTCAGATCAGGTGCACAAAGGATTGATGTCACAAGCTGATGCTATCGAGAGATTAAACAAACTAAAACTATTAACACCTGAGCAAAAATCCCAAGGTTTGGATTTAATTAAGAGTTACGAGGAGGCTAGGGTTAAAGCACAGCAAAATGCAGATGCTCAAAAAACTTTAGGTCAGCAGGTTACTTTATCTGGTAATGCTGCATCTAATGCCGTTGGTAAAGTAAACGATAATACCAACGCTATGTATAACAATGCTGATGCAGCGAACGCAGCAGCAGATGCACAGTCCAAGTACATTTCAAACCTACAGAAGGGTGCCGCACAGACCATTATGACCAACAAGCTAATTGCTAAAGGTTGGAATATTGAGCGTGCAAAAATGGCATCACAAGCAGCCTTTGAAAATGGAGGGAAGGTTTCAGCAAAAGATATTCAGATTATTGACATGAATATTGCTGCAAATAAAAAACTACAAGCCTCTGAGGATGCAATTACCAATGCTAAGAGAGGATCGGCTAAAGCAGCGAGTGCAGCTTTGTCACAACATCGGAAGGATGCAAAAGAAGCAGATCGCGCAGATGAAGAACAACGCAATCTAAGAGAGCAATACATTTATGCTTATGCTGATAGAGAGAAGCAGATTGAACTAAGTCTATCCAAAGAAATAAATGAAATTCGCAAGGCGAATTTTGCCAATCCGGAACCATTCTTGGAGGCAGCAAATAAGCGCGCATATTATGAAAAGCAAATTTATTTATCTCAGCTACAATTTGAAATTAATGAATTTCAAATGAGTGAAGAGCAAAAGCTTAAATACTCTTATGATATAAAAAAGTTACAACTTCATCAGAATTCGGAAATAACCGAGAAAAATAAAGAGATCGCTATTAATGCGCTCGAAAATCAATACCAACACGAACTCGGCCTCATCAAACTTGCCAAAGAGCAGCGGATTTTTCAGGCTGAACAGGCGATGTATCCAGAAATGGATGCTATTAGAAAGCGTTATGAGCTGGAGCGAGAGGAAATCATCAAGACTGCGAATATTTCTGATGGAGAAAAGGCCCGCAGGTTATCTGCATCTCAATTCAATCAAAAGCAGGAGGAGGGTGATGTTTTAATCAATACAACACTTAACTACAAGACTGCTATTGGTGAAGATGTGAGTGCTGACAGGGACTTTATTTATAGACAACAAGCCATCAACGACATGTACGAAAATGGCCTTATTAAGCAAAAGGAGTATGAGTCGCAGTCTTTGGAGTCAATGCGTCAGTATGAGCGAGATAAACAGGATTTATCACTAAACTCAATGAGTATGCTCTTATCTGCAACATCTTCAACTTGGTCTAGTATGACCTCACTTATTAAAGATTCGGTTGGGGAGCAGTCTAGTGTTTACAAGGGTATGTTTTTGGCTCAACAAGCTTTTGCGATAACTTCAGCAACTATCAATGCTTTTCAAGCATATAACCAAGTTCTTGCAAGCCCGTGGACATTTGACACTATAAGTAAGCAAACAGCGGCAAGCGTTACGTTGGGTATGGGTATGGCAAATGTTGGAATGATTGCAGCCCAAACCATCGCAGGCTTTGCAACTGGCGGACATATTACAGGAAAAGGGACAGGAACGAGTGATGAGATTCCTATCATGGCATCTAATGGCGAGTTTATGTTTAAAACAGCGGCGGTTAAAAGTTTAGGCCTGGATGCTCTGAATTATATGAACGCTACTGGAAAGCTTCCAAACCAATATTCAGACGGCGGCCTAGTAAACCCTAAAGACACTTACCGTGTAGGCATGGGAACTGTAGATGCGATTGAGCAAGAAAATAATGTTTCAGGTGGTGATGTAAAAGTATCCCAAACGATTATTGTAAATACAGATGGATCGGCTAAAGTAGATACGCAAGGACAAAAGCAACTTGCTCAAGGTTTTCAGAATATGATGGAAACCTTCACTAGAAAGGAAATGCGCCAAGGTGGATTAATTTATAATTTTGTAAGAGGCCGATAGTGAGCGACTTAATAGACGATATACAGGGTAATTTTGTAATTCAAAATGCTGTGAATTACAGCATTATTAAATTTCTAGTTCAGAAGGGTGTTATTGATTTAGTGGAATTTCAAGAATTTATGAAGGATTAAGAGTTTGTTTTTAGAAAAGCTCTTAGTCCTGAACTTGCTGAAAAATTCTCCCAACAGTTTTCTGATGCTTTTCAATATGCAGCCATGAATGTTTCTGATGAAGAGTAGCTAGTAATATTAAAAGTTAAACCACCTTCGGGTGGTTTTTTTATTGGACGCAATATATGAGCAACCAAAAATTCACATGGTGCCAAGACTTAGAGGGTAATGCTCAAACTTCATCATTCAATACGCTTTCAAGCAAATTTGGGGATGGTTATGAGCAAAACATCTCTGTTGGTATTAACAATAGATTTGGGCAATGGCCCTATCAGCGTACGGCAAAAAAGGACGAAATTTTAGAAATTAAAGCCTTTTTTGACGCGCATAAAGGCGCTGATTCTTTCTTGTGGGACTCACTACTAGATGGTGAAGTCCGAGTAAAAGCTGGCGAATACCAAATCTCTAAAGTGGGTGGATTAGTGTGGCGAATCTCAACAACATTCACCCAAGTCTTTTACCTTTGATTTAAATCAATTTCACGCCTCACATGTTGGGGTTTTTTTGTGAGAAAAATATGGCTAAGCAAACAATTAATCAAGGCACAGCACCTACTGGTGCAGGCGGTGATACGTTCCGAACAGGTTCGGCCAAACTACAAGCAAATGACGATGAAATTTATGCATTTTTAGGTGGAACGGGTACAGGCAATGCAAATCTACCTGCAGCTTTACCTGTTACTAAAGGTGGAACTGGTGCAACCACAGCAGCAATAGCACGGACAAATTTAGGTTTAACTATAACCACAACACATCAAGATGTAACAGCAGGCAGAGTTACAAAAGTTGGAGATTTTGGACTGGGAGGAAATAGCACAACAAATGTTTTCTCTATCGCTGATGAAACAGCCCTAACACCAGATATTAATTGTTTTGTACGCTCTGAAAATGCAGCTACAACGGCTTTACTTCCAAAATATTCAGTTGGCTTGTCCATGTCGCGTGGAGCTTCGGCAATTGCTCAGATTCTATTAGCGCCACTAGAAAGAAGAGCGTATCTGCGATTTACACATAACACCGTGGCATCTGGTGCTTGGGCGATGCATGAAGTTCTGCACAAAGGGAACACAGCGACAGATGGTAACGGATTTATTAAATCTGCATCACCAATTATTCAGTTATATGCAAACAAGATCGAACACAACGATGAAGCACAGCAGCAGAATATTTCTTTTGAAAAACTAGATGTTGGCAACTATCTCATCAAAGGATCGAGCGGTTTTGCTCAAGAGGGCTGGTATATCGAAACACCTAAAGATGCAAATGGTAATGTCCTATTTTCAGTGGTCTATGAAACTTTAGAAAATGGTGATATTTCAGTAAAAACTTATAAGAAAAAGTTTGATCTTGAAACCGCTTCTATTGTCGCTGATTTGGAAAATCCTGTGGATATTACTGCAGGTCGCTGGATTGATATCCGGTTAAATGAATCATCTACTAATATTGATGATCAAGAGAGTACCGAACCCTAGCCATTCTATGTTGTACATCCCGCTAAGGGATGTACAACATAGAGTTTATTTAAAAACTTCTTTAAACAAAGGAATTAGCTGTTCAGCACCATAAACGCTTAAATGATCGTCATCAAAATAAAATGGTATTCCCTTTTTATCTGAATAACATTTTTCTTCATCACAGAAGTATTTTGTTGTATCCAAGATGTGTACACCACATTTTTTATTAGCCTCATCCTGCGCTTCAAAAGTAAGCTTACTTCTGCTCATGTAATCATCTTTAGAAATTGTAATTTTCTCTTTATTATTAAGGATTAATCTATGCCCTAAAACTTTAGGAACATTTACAGGGAATTCTGGAACAGGTCTAGTAACATATACTTCATGATTTTTAGCAAATTCACATAGTGTTTCAATATGAGCAGCTTTCATTGTTTGATGGTAATTTTGATCATAGCTTTCTGATGGTTTAGAAATATACCGAATAGGTTTATCAATAGTAGGGTCTCCATCTGCTGCGCCATGAAATAAAACATTTGTTCGATTAATGATTAACACTTTTGCATTGGGATAACTGCTAACTGATTTTTTTAAGTAGTATGAAATAGCTTCATCGCATTTGAAATCAGGGCTATTAATTTTCTTAATATTCTTAACAGTAGGGCAGCCAGAATATGTCCAGTCTAAGGCTGCACTTTCCACAGGCAATGAGCTTTGCACAGCTTGCATCATAGCTTCAGCATGACTGTCACCAATAACCAATAGTTTAATTTCACCTTTACCATAGTGACATTCTGGAAGATTTGATCCAGAGGAAGGTTGGCATTCATTAAATCTTGGGTTACGTTCCGCATTCTTTGTAGTGGTTTGTTTTACATCTTCACTTAATCTATTTGGTAAGCCATTATTTACATATATAAAGCTAAGTAATGCTATCGGAATAAATATATATATTAAAGTTGCAGCACAATTTTTAAAAATTGAAAGATTTGATAAATATTTACGAGTAGGATTTTCAATGAATTTATATGATATCCACCCGAGAACTACTGATAAAATTATTGCACAGCAGCTGAAAAATATACTGCTAGATTTTTCAAAATAAGCTAAGTAAAAAACTATTGGCCAGTGCCATAAGTAGATAGAATACGACGTATTACCTAGAAACTGAGCAGCTTTATTATTCGTAAAGAAAGAATTATTATTTGCTAATAGTATTAAAAAAGTGCCAATAACGGGAACAAGTGCATTGTAACTAGGCCATAAAGTTTTCCCAGTGAATAAAAATAATGATAAAAAGATTAAGATAAATCCCGTTTTTTCTAATACATTTTTAGTATGGTTTTTGAGTTGTATCTTATCAAAGTAAAGAAAAATCAAGCCGCCTGCCATCATTTCCCATGCACGTGTGGGAAGTAGATAAAATGAAGCTGAAGCGTAGTTTTTTGTGAAATAAATTGATAGTAATAAGGACGATAGAAAACCAATTAAATATACAATTTTTAAACTATTTAAGTTCTTTACCAACTTTCCAGTTATAAACAAGAATATAGGTAAAATTATATAGAACTGCCATTCAACCGATAATGACCATGTGTGTAAGAGTAACTTTTCATGAGATACGGCATCAAAATATCCAGATTCTCTAAAATATTGAATATTAGATAAAAAGCTTAGACTAGCTATAGAGTGTTGAGAGTAATCTTTAAACTCTTGAGGCAATAAAGTAAACCAGCCAATTACTCCAATAATAGTAATTAATACTGCAAGTGCAGGAATGATTCTATTAGCTCTTGATAAGTAAAATTTAATAAAATTGAAAGAATCCTTTTCTAAACCTTTTACAATAATTTTGGTCATCAATAAACCAGAGATGACAAAAAATATATCAACGCCGACAAAACCACCGCTGAAACCAAAAATATTAAAATGGAAAAGAACAACAAAGGCTACGGCGTAAGCTCTAAGGCCGTTTATATCGTATCTAAAGTTTGAACTCATAATATATTGTGTTTTTCTATAAAATCTGCCTGATTTTATAGATTAAAGATTAAAAGTGGAATGTTTTTTAGTTACACAACAAACCACCACAAGCCCTAGCGCCTAATAAGCCTAGGGCTTTTTTAATGTCAAAAAATCAGGGGAGCAGCAGTGAATGAACCAAGTACTGCATTGTGGAAAAAATTAAATGAAGTAGCTGAAAAGCTACAGAAAGTATCAGAGCAGCTGATTGAAACAAACACGCTTAATAAAAGTTACCACCAAGCACTTGAACAGCAGCGCGTCAAAGTAGAAGCGCTTGAACAGCAGAATCATATCCATCAAGGCGCTATTTCAATGTTGCGTTGGGGGATGGGGTTTGTTCTTGGTGTAGCGATTTCAGGCGGTGCATGGACGATCAATTCAATTAATCAGCTAAAGCAAGACGTAGCAGTTATGCAGAGTCATCGAGAGGACAACAAATGAAATTAATATCAGATAATCCATTGAAATATTTATCAGTAAAGTGGCCGTTATGGGGGGCTATTATATTGGGTTTGCTACCTACAGTTTTACAACAAGGCATGGATACGCAAGTGATACCAGCCGAATACCACACCGTACTTCTATCAGTTGTCTTGCCAATTTTGAGTTATTTCGGCAAAAAGAAATATCAACCTGAATTGCACCCCGAGCCAACATTATTAGGCTTTGCCAGCATCCCTGCAGATTCAATTTCATTTGACGAAGCATTTCATCGTCTGGTCGGGCACGAAGGTGGATATAGCACAGATAAACGAGATCCGGGTAACTGGACAGGCGGCAAAGTGGGTGTTGGTACACTGAAAGGAACTAAGTTCGGTTTAGCTGCAAATACATATCCAAACCTTGATATTAAAAATTTAAGTCTAGCTCAAGCAAAGCAGATTTATAAAAAGGATTGGTGGGACAAGCTGGGAGGTCATGGCCTGCATTCTGCTATTACTTTTCAGCTTTGGGATTTCGCAATTAATGCAGGGAAGAACAGAGCAATCATTGAATTACAGCAAGTAGCTGGCGTCACCGCTGACGGTATTATTGGCCCGAAAACAATTGAAGCGGTGAATGCATTAGATCTTAATGATGTATTGCTATCATTGACTACTGAACGTTTGAAGTTCTACACTTCACTTAGTAAATGGCCTACCTACGGCAAAGGTTGGACGAATCGGGTAGCAGATAACTTGAAGTATGCTGCACAAGATAATTAAAAGAAAAGCCCTCGATGAGGGCTTCTTTAAATTACTCACTAACTATCTCCACACCTTCCCAAAATTCACCCTTCTTTTTCGCCAAAAAAATATTAGCATCTCTAACGCTCATAAAATATTTGGCTTTCTCATAATCATTGGTCCAGCACCAACCTGAATGATCTACAAAATTCACTTCTGACAATTCCCAGTAATCAAGATCCTCTTCTTGTTTTACATAAGAGAGGTACTTTTTATTTATTTTCATATCGATCATGTGTTGCTACCACTTCATTAGTAATACTTAGATTATATAATTTCAAAGTATTAAATTAGTTCTTTTTGCTTATACTTAATCAGAGCAGATAATTAAATGTGTACAAGATTGTGTACATAAAAACTTATTTTAGAGTATTTTTTATAAATAAATATTTTAAATTAATGGTTTATTGAGATATCCGTCCATATCGAAAATGATCGTCGGCTTTTCTGAGTAATTTGGCATATAAAGGTATTCTATGTTTAAAACAACAACAGCACCGCAAGACCCACTGATTTTACAGTTGGTTCCCATTGTGACACAAGCTTGCGAAATTTTGCGAGAAGAATATCAGCGTTATTGCTCAGGTGCGGATTTTGATGTGGAACATAAAAGTGATGATTCACCTGTAACGCAAGCTGACTATCGTGCAAATAGCTATATTACTCAAGCATTATCCAAAGTTTCTAACTTGCCTGTATTGTCAGAAGAAGGTGACAAGTTTGAACGTATGCAATGGCAAAAATTTTGGCTGCTTGATCCTTTAGATGGTACCAAAGAGTTTTTACATAAAAGACCTGAATTTACCATTAATCTGAGTTTGGTTGAGGGTGCTAATACTACCTTTGCCATATTGGCAATTCCGGGGGAATATAGTGTATATATTTGTCCTTTTGCAGGATTTCCATTGAAATATGATAGCCAGTCAACCACATGGTATGAATATGTTCAAACCTCTGTAGAGAATGTCGTACACGTTGGCTTGAGTCAAAGTGCTAAAAATAAGCCGATTTATACGGATTATTTAGACGCTTTAGAAAAACTTAGTCCTTATCAGGCATACCATGCTGGTAGTGCATATAAGTTTTGTATGATGTTAGAAGATCGAGTGGATATTTACCCGCGTTTTCATCCGACTTGTGAATGGGATACGAGCGCTGGACAATGTTTAATCGAGCGTATTGGTGGTGGTTTGGTTGATTTTAAAGGTCGCGCTTTTTTATATAACCAGCGCAAGACTTTATTAAATGGTGGATTTATTGCATTTAAAAATGCCGAAATGAAAGAATTGGCCTTAAATGCTTTGGCAAACATGCCTGACAAAACTTGAGCTAAATCGGGTTCATGCTATAGTGTCTGCACACTCCGTTAAATCTCCTGCATATAAGAACTGTCAATTATGGCCCTAGATTTGCTCCCTCCTAGTATGCTGAAAGCAATAGACTTATTGCCGGATGAAAAGACGCCTGTAACATTGTTTACACGTCATTCCATTCGTGAAGTTGTACAAGGACAGGGTTTGGCCGGTTATGACTTACAACTGACCCATCAAGGACGAGATTTAGCCGAAGCGTGGGGTAGCTATTTGGTTGAAAATACCGATCGTGTTATTCAACACTGTATTTCTAGTCCAATTCAGCGCTGTGTGGATACGGCAGCATTGATGATTCAAGGTGCAGATAACGTCACGATTGAGCCAAATACCCACCATATCGAGATCATTGAACAAGGATTATTGGTCGAGCCGGGAAGTTTTGTGCTGGATATTAAAAAAGCAGGACCATATTTTCAAAAGCAAGGTGCCTTGGGCTTTATCAATAGTTTTGTGAATAATGCTTTGCCGGGTATGAAACAGCCCATTCATGGGGTGGTAGATGTTTTGGAGTTGATTTACAACACTCATCCAACCAATGATTATGGTCTGAGTCTAGCGGTGAGTCATGACACGATTTTGGCTGCAATTCTTGCCATTATTTCAGGTAAAAATATCGTGACACGCGAAGATTGGCCTAAAATGATGGAAGGTTTATTTGTTTGGTTTGAAGGAGATGTATTCCTTGAGTCAAAACTGAAATGGATTTGGCGTGGTGAACTAAATGAATTAAATATTCGTGAATTTCAGCAAGCTGAACAGCAACTTTAAGAAATTTTGCTAATAATAAAAAATTTATAAAAGGCATCCATGTGCGGATGCCTTTTTTATCTGTTTCAGTATTTCATTAAATAAAAGATTAAATATTGGCTTTAATTCGTGCAGGGTACTGATTTAAATCAATACTTGAACCATCGTCACTATAAGGCCAGCGGCTAGTATTAACTGGGAGGTGCTGTTGGTGGATTCGACTATATTTGTCAGCGGCAATCAAGGTCGCAATGTCATGATCTTTAATGCTATACGCTTGCACGAGTTCAACTGGATATTGTGTGCGTTCAAAAAATTCAGCTTCTGTTTCCCCTTGATGCAGTGCAAAAATACGTTCTACAGCTGGTAAGTACACGCCATATGCTAACCATGAGTCTACGCCTTGAGAGGCTTGAATCTCTGCGGTCGATTTCATATTTGAAATGACTTTGCCTAAAATGTCTTTTTCACCTTTCGATGTAAAATATTCAATATATTGATTTTCTGCTTCTGCAAATTTTTCTAATGATGGCAAAAATTGGTTAATCGACATTTTTATCCCTCTTTTCATTTGTACAGCAATGGCTGCCTAGGATGAAAATTAAAATACCATAAAAAATATATGGGATTAAGCCATTTCTTAAAATTTTATTTACAAAGTTTCTAAAAATATCCTGACAATTTCTGTCGGGAATATACGATTGTATTAACAGGTCTACATCTTAATTTTAGTTGAAAAGTGAAATACCTGTCACATTAATAATGATTCTACCAATACAAAATATTTAGATTTTATTTGAATTGTTAATAAGTGACAAAACACGGTAATTGAATGATTAAAAAAAAGAAAATAGCATTAACTTTTTTGTAAATTATTGATTTATATATTTTTATGTAAGTCTCTTTATTGGATTTTTTTGTGGCTAATTGGGGAATAGTAGTGAAAAGTGTGATAGATTTTTCATATAACAAATTATCAATTTGTATTGTGTCATTAATGTTAGTTGCTTGTGGTGGTGGAGGCGGTGGTGATAGTTCAAGTGGTTCTGCATCAACTGCAAATTATCCAGAACCGACCCAAGACATAGTTGATGATACCAGTATTGGCTTTTATGACTACGATGCAAATGATGCTGTTCGTGAAATACGAAATGATTTAGTCGGCAACTTTTCAGCGCAAGTTCAATTTGGTCAAAGTCATGTCGTCGATCCTAATGCGAACGAATCCAAGAAAATGCCACGGTTAACCAGTGAAAAAGAAGCGCTGCTTATCGTGACGCCAACACTTGATATGCAAAACATCAAGCAACTCAAAGTAGAAATCTATCAAAACAACCGCTTAATTCGTACCGCGACATTGGATGATCCGACGCAAATGCCTGTTTCAGACCAGAGTGGGCAAAGAGGTCGTCCAGATGTTTGGTACAGTAAACGTGCGTGGACCACGAAACTCAATTGGGATGAAGTTAAACCTGGTCTAAGATTAAAATTTATTGACGCAAATAAAGTCAGCGGTGAATTGGCTGAGGATAAAATCGATTTTGCTGCACCAGGTGAATTGGTTTTAAATAATATCCGTGTTGGTATGTTGGCAGATAAGCCAAATTCTACCGGCCACTATATGCTACTAGAGCCTGAAAAAGCGGGCACAGATTATTTCCAAACCATTCCTGCAGCAGAAATGACGGTTGCACAATATGATGATATGCAGTTAACACGTGCAATGGTATCTTCAGGTGTTATTTATGACAGTAAAAGTGCCGGAGATGGTGGTGTTTATGCAGGAGACATGCGTGAGGATGTCGGTAAATCAACCTTTAGTGTTGGTATAAACCTTGCTAACTGGGGTATTACCAGTGCATCTATGGCCAATCAAAGTCAGCCACAATTAACCCAAACAGTAGTTGTCCATCATACGAAGGGGAACTATGCCAATGGTGTGCATACTCATGGACTGAGTGGTGGTAATGGCATGCTCACGCTTTATGATTCTGTAGGGAATGAATTTAGCCATGAAATTGGCCATCATTATGGTTTAGGACATTACCCTGGTCAGGTAGGTGACAATCTATTTTGGGCTGCACATCATGCTGACAGTGGATGGGGTTATATTGCCAATCGCAATATGATGCGCGGAAATCTATCATGGACGGCGACATGGAAGTGGGATGGTGGTAATGGGATCCCTAATTTTAAAAATCTGTTCCCGTACGGTAAAGATGCGATGTCTGGCGGATATACCGATAGTAATGTATCACGATATACGCACTACACGGGTTACAGCACATTCCTGAAAATTCAACCGCACTTTGACCGTTATGTCTGGGATGAAACATCACCTACCGGCTACAAAAAGTGGAACAAAACCACTCGTGAGATGGAAGTCGCACAACCGAAAATGCCAAATTCTACGGCTCCGGTTTGGTATAACGCAGATCAAAATTATCCACGACCACGGGTCTTTGGCCAGCCTGTCATTACCATTTTAGGGGGTTATGATCCAGTCAATCAAGTCGGTTTGTTATATCCTGCGGCACGTTCAAACTGGGGTAATGTTTATGATTTAACGGCGGCCAATACGGCCTTAGACCAAGCTGCATGTTGGTTGAATGTGCAATACACGAATAAAGTCAACAATATTGCTTTAGCACCTGCACGATTAGGTAGTAATGCCAATAAACTGCATGTCAATTTAGCTTTGGCAGATCAACCACAGAAGGTCAATTTATATTGTAAAAAGGCAGGTGAAGAAGCCAAATTATTAGCAAATATTGATATTCCAGTCTACAGCACAGCGATCAAGCCGGCTGTCAAAATTGGGCGTCAGCATGGTTATAGTGCATTGCGTGCTATCGAACTTCCTCAATTAGAAAGTGCTTTGGAAGCGCAAGCTGCAAATGCTGTTGTTGCACTAAATCCAACTGAAAAAATGCTGTATGAGTCCTATAAAAATGACAAGTCATTGATGAATAATGTGGCACGTCAGCAATTAACCCGTTATGAATCGCAACAAAACACCGCATACCGACTAAATCGATGGATGAATGTGTATGCTCAAGACCTAAACAATCAAGTGCCTGAGGCGCAAAGCGCACTCGAAGCATTTATGAAAAAGCTTTCAGTCACTCAAGAAGGTTTGTTCGAGCAGGCGACATTGATCAAAAATGGTAACAACTGTTTGAAATCTGAAACCTTAACTGATGGAACATTAAATTTATATATCAGTGGCCCAAGCGGTTGTACGGCGGATGATACTGAACAGTGGGTATATGATGCGATTGGTCGTATACACAGCAAGTCAAATCCAGATCAATGCATAACTGGCAACGGTGGTTCAGCTAAAGTGACGCTAGAGCGCTGCGTGTTAAACCAAACCAACCAAATTTGGACCATGGACCCTGCGACTACAACGATTCGTCAAAGTGGTCAATGTATGGATTTAAATACGGGACGTTTGCAAAATAACCGTGCGGATTTAATTCGATATAGCTGTACCAATGGTGGCAATCAACGTTGGACAAATTTGACAGCAAGCCAAAACTTATTATGGACATATTTATCAGCGACGAATATGAAACTGATTAATAAATAATCTGTAAATAGAAAATAAGGTCCATCGAGGACCTTATTTTTTTGCTTTTAAAAACCTATAGGTACAAAAAAAGCCCTAAAAAGGGCTTTTTTTATCGCAACAAATTAGTTAGCTAAAGCTTTAACTTGTGCATTTAAACGGCTCTTATGACGAGCAGCTTTGTTTTTATGGATGATGCCTTTATCAGCCATACGGTCAATTACAGGAACAGCTTTTTTGTAAGCTTCTGTAGCGACAGCATAATCACCAGCAGCAATAGCAGCTACTGTGCGTTTAAGATAAGTACGAACCATAGAACGTAAGCTTGCGTTGTGTTGACGTGCTTTAACGTTTTGACGAGCACGTTTTTTTGCTTGAGCAGAGTTTGCCACTCGTGCACTCCTTGAAATAGATTGGTCTGGGCGGGCTGAAATTACATCTGAAAACCAACATCAGAAGAACTATCACCAGCCCGTAAACAAGTGCCATATTGTGATTAAACTAAGCGCTTAAGTCAAGTCTTGACATGCTTTGACAACATTTTAGATGCAGAAAAATTTTAAAGAAAACGTTAGATTAGTCTAAAGTGATTGAGATTGTATGAAAAATGACTAAAAGTATAGAGAATGCGATTGTCATCGGAGCAACAGGATTGGTCGGGCGGGAATTGGTTCGTCAGCTCAGTCAAAATGCAAGATGTAAGAATATTACGGCTGTGGTACGTCAGCGTGACCATGAACTGAATGGACTGGCAAAAGTTCAACAAATGGTGATCAGTGACTTTCTTTCTCTGACTCAGGATGATGTGAGAGATTATAGTCATGCCTTTAGTTGTTTAGGCTCGACCATTAAAAAAGCAGGGTCTAAAGATCATTTTTATCAAATTGATTTTAGCATCAATGCGCATTTTGCTGAATTATTAGAATATACAGATACACAATTGATCATTGTCAGTGCTATGGGCGCTGACGCCAATTCCGCATTTTTTTATAATCGAGTCAAAGGGGAATTGGAATATTATTTAAAAACCTTAAAGTTAAATCAACTTTCGATATTAAAACCTTCGCTGTTACTTGGTGAACGTCATGAATCTCGCCGTTTAGAAGATGCGACACAGAAACTTTATATGCGCTTTTCGCATTTTGTACCTGATCGTTTCAAATTTAAGCCAGTGACAGCACAGCAAGTGGCTCATACTATGGTCGAGGCGGCACAAACTCAGACTGAAAAGTTCGAGATTTATGATAATTTACGCATACTAACAATTAAATGAGGGAAATACCGTGTCTACAGTTCCATTCGTCACTTGTGATTTACTTGATGATCATCCAGACAAAGAATTACAAGTGGTGATCCCGTCTTTGGATGGTAAATTCTTTCAAAGTTATGGTGCACGAAAAAGTTTTGGCGGTCAGGTGGTGACGGTTAAATGTTTTGAAGATAACTCTCGTGTTAAAGAATTATTGGCAACCGATGGTACGGGTAAAGTATTGGTTGTGGATGGTGGCGCTTCGATGCGCTGTGCCTTGATGGGTGATATGATTGCTGAATCTGCAGTCAACAATCATTGGAATGGTGTCATTATTTATGGCTGCGTGCGTGATGTTGATGCGATTGCAGAACTTGATTTAGGTGTGCATGCTTTGGCTGCGATTCCACAAAAAAGTAACCGCAAAGGCGTGGGTGAAACAGATATTCCATTAAGTTTTGGTGGTGTAAACATTCAGTCTGGTGATTTTATTTATGCTGACAATAACGGCATCGTTGTTTCAAAAGAGCAATTGGTTGCTTTATAAGCGTACTTGAATTTTTAGTCGTGGAATGAAAGCGTAATTCTTGCTCATACATGACGATATAAATGTGAAAAAGAAAATACAAACATCAGCTGAGGACTCTCGGCTGATGTATAAAAATACGAAATAAAAAAAGAAAGGAAAAAAAGTATGTTGTTGCATCAATTAAAAGTGGCGCAAGCGTTGCTCTCAGGCGTAGCAGAGGGCGGACGTGGTACAAATGGGACGCCTTATCCGAAACAACCTGAAAAAGCCCTTAAACTGTACGAATTTGAAGGGTCTCCCTATTGTCGTCGTGTACGAGAAGTACTAACCACACTCAATTTGGATTATGAGGTCTACCCATGTCCCAAAGGGGCTAAAAAATACCGTTTAGACGTGCAGAAATTGGGTGGAAAACAACAATTTCCTTTCTTGGTGGATGACAATACTGGGGATCGTTTGTACGAATCTCAGCAAATAATTCATCATCTATTTAAACATTATGGCAAAACAGGTCAGACTCCTAAGAGGTATGCCAATTATCCTAAAATTCCGTATGTTGCCTATGTTGGAACCTTAATTAATGGGGCTCAAGGCGTGTGGGTGCAGCGTAAAGTTATCCATCGTGATGCACCAAGTCAACTCTTAGAACTATGGGGTTTTGAAGCGAGTCCATATACACGTATCGTACGTAGCGCATTGTCTGAAATGGAATTGGCATATACCTTTCATAATGTGGCTAAGGAGCGTTGGCAAGATCAAGGATTAGCGATAATGCGCTTAAAACCTGGTAAATATGTACCTCTAAAAGGTGGTAAGCGTGAACAAGTGTTAAAAATCATGGGGAACAATATTCAAGTACCATACTTGAAAGACCCTAATACTGGTGTAGAACTTTTTGAATCTGAAAAAATTGTAAAATATCTGAAAAAGCAATATTTGAGCTAATCTTACTCAAGTTTAAGCTAAGTACAGTGTATAGTCAGACTGATGGCTATACATATATTGTAATGATAAATGGGGCTAAAATTAGAAGAAAAATGCATCATAACTGCATCAATTGAATTAGAATAAATTATTAAAAATAAGAAATTTACTTAATTACAGGGATATCCTAAAAGGTTTAAACTCATTAATGTAAAAGACATTTCATTTTTTCGGGGGAAGTAAATCATGTCACCACAAGAAGTCATACTACCCGTACCGGTGCTTGTCGTTGAAGATGAGGAAATTATTCAATTACGTTTACGTCAAATTTTGACGGAGCTGGGTTATAAGCGTGAAGAGCTTATCTTCACCAAAAATGTTAAAGAATCTATTCAAGCCGTAGAGACACAACCGATATCCTTAGCCTTAGTTGACTTAGGTTTGCCTGATGGCAGTGGTATCGAAATTATTGAAAAAATACGTTCCCTCGAAAGTAATACTATGATCTTGGTTGTCTCTGCATGGAGTACACAAGAAAGCTTATTTGCTGCGATTAAAGCAGGCGCAACAGGCTATGTATTAAAAGAACGTGATGATGCTGAAGTACTTTTATCTATTCGGAGTATTTTACGTGGTGGGGCGCCGATTGACCCATTTATTGCACGAGAAATCCTCAAACAAATATCTGAAGCTGAAGCACCAAGTCCAGAACAAACAGTCGCCGATGAAGCAGACTTAAACCTGCTGACCAGTCGTGAAAAAGAAATTTTATGTTTGGTTGCTCAAGGTTTGAGTAATCGTGAGATTGCTGAACAGCTTTTTGTATCACGCTATACCGTAGAAAGCCATATTAAACATATTTACCGAAAATTAGCCGTAACGAAACGAACAAAAGCCGTGAGTACAGCAAGATCTATGGGTATTCTATAATGCGTAAAGGAGGATATTTTGTATTATTTATCCTCTGTTTAGTATGGGGGAGCTTGAGTCATGCAGAGCAAGTTTTCCCTGTAAATGATCAATGTAATGTAACTGTGAATAGCATTTCACGGGTGAAGACACCATCCAATCAAGAATTACCCAGAACAGGATGGAAAACTACGCAATTACCTGACCGTTGGAAAGAAGATAAAGACTGGGAAGGTTATCAAGGTGGTGCTTGGTATAAATTAGACTGGTCTTGGTACTGTAAAAATAATGCCCGTTTGGCAGAACCCATCGCACTATATGTTGATTACATCATTAATACGGGTTCAGTATTTCTGAATGGCGACTTGCTATGGACCAATAAAAATCTTCAAGAACCGATTTCTAAAAGTTGGAATGTTGCGCGCTATTGGATTTTACCGATAAGTGGAATCAAACATGATCATAATGAAACTTTGATCTATGTGTATGGTTACTCGAGTTTAAATGCTGGCTTGGGTCCAGTAATATTTAACAATGTAATGGCAACGGTAGAGCAAGCCGAAAAAACAACGTTTACACGTCGGACCATATTACAGTTAAATATTTTTCTTTCTGGGGTCTTGGGTCTAATTTGCTTTATTATTTGGTTGATGCGTCCTCGTGATACCAGTTTTGGCTGGTTTGCGCTTTCAACAGTGCTGTGGATTTTATTTCTCAGTAATGCCCTGACTACTGAAACCTTTCCATACCCAGATTCGGTTTTTTCTGCCAAAGCTAATCTGATATTTGTAATGCTGTACTTTCAGTGCTTTAGCATTTATATCTTACGCTTTCTTGGGCGTAAGTTTCCACGAATAGAACTGTCATTTACAATGTTGACTGCTGCACTGATTGGTGTGGTGTGTATTTGGCCATTCGAACAAAATGCAGATATTTCGAGCCTTATTTTCTTTTTGTATTGTGCATTCTTTTTTATCACTTACCTCTATCTGTGTAAAATTTGTTTCAAAGAACGAAGAAAGGACTATATTTTATTAGCAATCTGTTTGACTGCGATAATTGTGATAGTCATAGCTGACATCATGGTCTTGGTACTCTTTCCAAAAGAAAATTTTACACCTTTATCACCCTTTACTTCACCGATTATAACCTTATTTATAGTGGTGATCTTGGGGGCGAGACTCAATCGAAATATACAGAAAATTGAAAAATATAATGATGATTTGGCATTTGAAGTTCAGAAAGTCAGTGATGAACTATGTAGTAGCTTGAATGATAAACATCAGCTTGAACTGAGTAATGTACGCCTGCAGGAACGCATTAAATTATCGCATGATCTGCATGATGGTCTGGGCGCATCCATTGTGCGCTCGATGATCTTGGTTGATCAGTGTGAAAGTAATATTCCAAACAGACAGTTCTTGTCGATGTTGAAATTATTGCGCGATGATTTAAGGCAAATTATTGATAGTGGATCATCTTTAGACAGTAAAGTGCCAGATTCACCTTTGCTCTGGATCGCACCTGTACGACATCGCTTTAGTCAGTTGATGGATGAAGTGGAAATGAATGCCAAATGGTGTATTCCTTCGCAGTGGGCGATCAAACCAACGGCAATTCAGTGTCTGACTTTAATACGAGTGATTGAAGAAAGCCTGACCAATATTGTGAAACATAGCCAAGCAAATCATGTCAATGTCACGCTGTCACAGTTCGAAAATGGCGCCTTGTTATTAACTATTGAAGATGATGGCGTCGGTTTTGATGTTGAGAGTGTTTCTAATCATGGCATGAGTATTGGGATGCGAAGTATGAAAATGCGTGTGGAGCGTATAGGCGGAAATTTCAAAATTCATTCTCAGCAAGGCTGTACCATTATTCAAACAGAAATTAATTTAAAATCAGCTGCATAAAATAATATGTTGAAATAATAAAAATGATGATCAATTCGATATTAAGTCATCTAAAGCGCATTGCATTCTTCTGCTGTGTCACTTTTATAGCAGCTTGTGGTTCGCAGGATCATGCGCCTAAACCAGGTGAGTATGGGCAGATTTTGTTCCAACAAGCAGTGTTAAGCACAGAAGAAATTCAGCAATTACTCACAGAAAGTCAAAGCGATACAAATGCATTAAACACTAAAAATTTTGCAGTGGATTACACGGCGACATCGAGCCAAAACCCATATCGTGCAGTCTTGTTGGTCAGAGGTAGGGCAATGACCAGTGGTGAGGTATCTGTAAAATTTCAAATTGATAACTACAATGCTGCTATTCAACAAACCTCAAGCAATCTTATGCAAATGGATGCAGGTGTTGATCAGGTTGAACGATTAGAAACATTGGATGCAGGACAAGAATTTATTTTTGTTATGGACGGTGCGCCTTTTTCAGTCAATGCTGCCATTGATCCAAATAGTATGACCAGTCAACTAAGTTTGTTAGAGTCGAGGAATGTGGAGTTTCAAAGTATTGAATTACAAATTTGGCAAGGCAAAGGTAGTCAATACGGTGTAATGCGCTATCTGTGGTTTATTGGATTTGTGTTGTTGATAGTATGGGTTTATCACGTCATCGTGGAAAAAAAAGCCGATCAAGTCGAAGATTTTTTAAATCGTAGAAAGAGAAAATAATGCTATTCAGCAGTATAAAAGGGGAGCATGACGCTCCCTTTTTATTGAGTTTATTCAGCTTCCGTTGGGACGAGCATCAGCACAGATTCATTTAATAGCATGGCAATATCCTCTAAGATATCAGCATCATATAAAGATTCGTCTAGCGCTAGACTTTGGCCATCGGCAATGGTTTTTAAATGCACTGCAAATTCGTCTGAGATACAGATTCCTTCGCCATTTGCCCAAAACAAAATATCACCGTCTTGCTCTGTATATAGTAAGCGTGAAGCCGGTTCTAACATGAGTTGATAGCCTTGATCTAAGGCCTCTTCAAGATCACCAGTGCCGATTTCTTCGGCTTCAGGAATATTGTCAGGATATTTAGGTTCTGACATTAAGCTCATGATTGCATCTTCAAGTACGGTTGAATTTTGCAATTGTTCAAATAACTTTTCTTTTAAATACTCAAGTTCATTTTCAGTCACTTGGCCAATCGCACTGATTTTGTCACGTAAAATGTCAGTTAATGGATTTTTAAGTAGAGGATTGTCTGTGAATTTGTCTGTCACACGATCCATCATTTCAGTGACATTTGGCATGCGAAAGCCAAATGAATACGTCAGACATTCATCTTCAGCTACGCCATAGTGTGATAGGCCTGGTGGTACATAAAGTAAGTCGCCGGGAGCAAGCACTTCATCAAAATGAACGTCCATTTCTGGCAGTAAGCGAAGCGGTTGACCTTCGACAAATGAAGTATCTGCATCACACATTTGACCCAATTGCCAACGGCGGTGACCATAGCCTTGTACGAGGAATACATCGTAAAAATCAAAATGTTGCCCGACAGAGCCACCTTTTTGTGCATACGACACCATGATGTCATCACGACGCCATTGCGGAATAAATGAAAACTGCTTCCATAGCTCGGCTAAGTCAAAAGAATAATGATCGACAGCTTGAACCAATAAAGTCCAGAGTTTCGGCATTTTTTGAAAATCGGCTTTAAGTAGTGGAGAAGATTTCACTGTCCATTGGTTTGGATCACGATCTTTTTGCTTGATGAGACGTGCAGTGACGTTATCTTCTAAAGCCAATTCAAGAACGTCTTTTGGTTCTAGTATATGGGCAATTTCAGGGAGTGCATTACGAACCAATAATGGTTTTTTCTGCCAATATTCGGCAAGGAATTGTTCAGCGCTGATACCGCCGAGGATGTCAAGAGAATGAGCCATAGCTAAATACATACAATTTCAATGGATATATTGTCCCTTGAGATTCCAGTTTTTAGCAAGGCTCTATTTCATTAAATTATTTCGATTAGCTTGAGACTATTTTAAAGGATTGTCTTTGAGATATTGCATGACTAATTTTTCAACTTCCAAATCATAGTTATTGGCAGCAGCCGTAGTCGCTGAAAATTTCATGAATTGCTCAAAATGTGCATTGGTATCAATTTTAGTATTTTCTTTATCAGACATTAATTTGAAATGATTCGGCATGACTTTTGCCATCATTTCAACATTTTCGGTTTGTAGTTTTAGAAGTTTTTTCACTTCAACTGTTTGTGGTTGAATGCTTTCAAATTTTTGTTTGCCTAGAGCAACCAGTTTATTGATTTGTTGTTCTGGCGTGTTAGTACCACCGGTTTTGGTTTTAGTGCCCAGTTGTTGAATGATTTGCTCCTGCATCGCAGCGCCTTGTTGTTCTAATTCAGCATAGATAAATTTATATTGAACCCACTCATTGACTAAGTTTTTGTTGTATTGCTGAGAGTTGGTCACAGTTTGATTCACTGTATTGGTATGACCGTTTGTCGAACAAAATAGAAGGCTAATGCTAATGAGGCTAGATGACATTAAATTAAACGTTTTCATGTTTTCAGTTCTTGGTTGTAATAAATAAGTAAGTGACTTTTTAATCATTAGCCCATAAAGAGCTAATGATGTGTTTATTATGCTGTAACAAATAAAGATTTTAAAATTATGGGACTAAGATTTTAAGCTCACGTAAAATATTGCAGAGTTTAATCATCGGCATACCCATGAGTGTAGTTTGGTCTTGCCCGATCATTTCTTCAAATAAGCTAATCCCTAAACTTTCACATTTAAAACTGCCAGCACAGTGCAGCGGCTGTTCAACCTGAACATAACGTTCAATTTCAGGCAAGCTAAGTTTGCGAAACTTCACTTTATAGTGCTCGACAAGGGTTTGTTCAAAACCTGTCGATTTTTGTTGGACACTGAGTGCCGTACTGAAATAAACGATTTTGTCAGAATTGGCTTGAAGCTGCTTAATGGCTTTTTCATCGCAAAGCGGTTTACCGATAAAAATATCTGGTGCGCCTTCGCGCCATGCGACTTGGTCAGAACCAATCACAATCGCGTCTGGGTGTTGGTTTGCAATTGCTGAAGCTTTTTCAAATGCCAGTCGCTTTGCTAACTCATCAGCGTGGTTCTCACCACGAGGTGTTTCGTCGATATCTGGTACGATTGAGAGGTAATCAATCCGTAAACGGTCCATTAGGTCTTTACGGGTTTGGCTGCTAGAAGCCAAAATGATTTTGGAAGTACTCATTACACTGCATATTCCATAAGTACATCAAGCGGTACATAAGACAGCACCGCTTGGTGACACGCTTGTATTTTAATAGGTGGGGCAAATCCTTCTTGATACGCTTCCACCCAGCGAGTCACACAGATACACCAGAAGTCACCAGGTTGTAGTCCTGGAAAACCAACTTCGGGTAAGGGTGTGATTAGGTCATTGCCAACTTTTTGGGAAAAGTTTAAAAATTCAGATGTCATTTGTGCACACATCGTATGCTGACCAAGGTCTGTTGTTGCTGTATGGCAAAAGCCATTTCTAAAATATCCGGTAATCGGATCAAAACAACAGCTTGCCAAGGGTTCGCCTAAAACATTTAAACGATTAATATTTGGGTCTGGATGAATCGACATAAGCGCTGAATCTTTATAAGGCTTTTCGCTATCATAACAAAACTTTGGCTCGACATAGCTTTTCTGCAAAAGAAGCTAACGTTTTTCTGCATAATCATTTAAAATCGTCGCGTTTTGATATCAATAAAAGAGAGTAATGCATGAACTTTCAGCGTATGACTGACCTAGATTTGGCGGGTAAACGTGTTCTGATCCGTGAAGATCTTAACGTACCAGTTAAAAATGGCGTGATTACAAGCGATGCACGTTTACGTGCGGCGTTGCCAACAATTAAAGCAGCTTTAGAAAAAGGTGCTGCTGTAATGGTGTATTCACACTTAGGTCGTCCTGTTGAAGGTGAGCCTAAAGCAGAACAGTCTCTAGCACCTGTAGCCGCTTATTTAACAGAAGCTTTGGGTCAAGATGTTCAACTGATCACTGATTATTTAGACGGTGTTGACGTTGCGCCAGGTCAAGTGGTTTTACTAGAAAACTGCCGTTTCAACGTAGGTGAAAAGAAAAACAATCCTGAATTATCTGCTAAATATGCAGCACTTTGTGATGTTTACGTTATGGATGCATTTGGTACGGCTCACCGTGCAGAAGCATCGACTGAAGGCGTAGCACGTTGTGCAAAAGTGGCTGCCGCAGGTCCTTTACTTGCTGCTGAGCTTGATGCGCTAGGCCGTGCACTTAAAACTCCTGCAAAACCAATGGTTGCAATTGTTGCAGGCTCAAAAGTTTCTACTAAATTAGATGTATTAACTTCACTATCTGACATCTGTGATCAATTGATCGTGGGTGGTGGTATTGCCAATACATTCTTAGCTGCTGCGGGCTTCAATGTTGGTAAATCACTTTGTGAAAATGACCTGATCGACACAGCAAAAGCCATTGCTGCAAAAGTATCTGTACCACTTCCAACAGATGTTGTTGTTGCTGATGCTGCTGAAATTGATTTTGCAGACTTCCTCGGTTCATTAGCTGCTGCTAAAGCTGTCGTGAAAAAAGTTGAAGATGTAACAGACAACGACATGATTTTGGATGTGGGCCCTGAAACTGCAAAAGCATTTGCAGAAATCTTGAAAACTTCAAAAACTATTCTATGGAATGGTCCAGTAGGTGTGTTTGAAGTTGATCAATTCGGCGAAGGCACCAAAGCATTGTCTTTAGCGATTGCAGAATCTGAAGGCTTCTCGATCGCGGGTGGTGGTGACACGCTTGCTGCAATTGATAAATATGAAGTTGCAGACAATATTGGTTACATCTCGACTGGTGGTGGTGCTTTCCTTGAATTCGTTGAAGGTAAAACTCTTCCTGCTGTAGCAGCGCTTCTTGACCGTGCTTAATTTAGTATTATCAATAAGATAATACAGTATTAAAAAAGGTTGGCTTCGGTCAGCCTTTTTTTTATCGCCCATTCATTTTGCCGTCATCAAAGTGCAATATTTCTGCAATAAAATTCATCGTAACACCTAATTCGCAGTAGTAGGAAACAACGATGAACTTAAAACTTGCACTTGCTGTACTTTTAATCGCACCATTAACTTTGACAGCTTGTGCTAAAAAAGAGTCTGCACCAACGGAATCAGAAGCATCTGCTGTTGCCGTAGACAATGCTCAAACAACGCCAGAACAACAAAAAGCCATTGATGAACTTGATAAGCCAGTATTGGATGAAAAGAACCAAGATGTTCCTGCTGAAATTGCAAATGCACCTGCAGACGAAGCAACAGCTGACGCTGAAACAGCCGCTTCAGCAGCAGCAGCTCACTAAGATTGTTGTCTTTATTTAAAAAGTCCCTGCAAATGCAGGGATTTTTTTTTAAATAGTGTTATTTGTTGCTGAATTGAAATGATTGAGCATGTAGAATATGCGGCATTACCTGGGAGGATATTATGGCTCTTATTTCATTGCGCCAGCTCTTGGATCACGCCGGCGAACATGCTTACGGCGTACCAGCATTCAACGTAAACAACTTAGAACAAATGCGTGCAATTATGCTTGCAGCAGACGCAACAAATTCACCTGTAATTGTACAAGCATCTGCGGGTGCACGTAAGTATGCAGGCGCTCCGTTCTTGCGTCATTTGATTTTGGCAGCAATCGAAGAATGGCCACATATTCCTGTGGTTATGCACCAAGACCATGGTACTAGCCCTGATGTATGTCAACGTTCTATTCAACTTGGCTTCTCATCAGTGATGATGGACGGTTCTTTAGGTGAAGACGGTAAAACGCCAACTTCATACGAATACAACGTAGACGTGACTCGTCGTACTGTTCAAATGGCACATGCGTGTGGCGTTTCAGTAGAAGGCGAAATCGGTTGTTTAGGTAGCCTTGAAACTGGTATGGCTGGTGAAGAAGATGGTGTAGGCGCTGAAGGCGTACTTGATCATTCTCAGCTTTTAACTTCAGTTGAAGAAGCGCGTTCATTTGTAGCTGATACCAATGTTGACGCACTTGCAATTGCAGTGGGTACTTCACACGGTGCGTACAAATTTACTCGCCCACCTACAGGTGACATCTTAGCGATTGACCGTATTAAAGAAATTCACGCTGCGTTACCAAATACGCATCTTGTAATGCACGGTTCAAGCTCTGTGCCACAAGAATGGTTAGCTGTAATTAATGAATTCGGTGGTAACATCGGTGAAACTTATGGTGTTCCAGTAGACCAACTTGTAGACGCAATCAAACACGGTGTTCGTAAAATTAACATCGATACTGACTTACGTCTTGCATCTACAGGTGCTATGCGCCGTATGATGGCTGAAAAACCAGCTGAATTTGACCCACGTAAATTCTTCTCTGCAACTGTTGATGCAATGAAACAAATTTGTATCGATCGTTATGAAGCATTTGGTACAGCGGGTAATGCTGACAAGATTCGTCCAATTTCTTTAGAGAAAATGGTGAGTCACTATAAATAATTTGTCTTGAGATAGATTATTTTTGAAGAAAAGCCCACAATTAAGTGGGCTTTTCTTTGATTTGAACTTAGAAAAATTGCTTTAAATACAACTCAAGAATAAGAGCGTGTCATGGAATTGATCTTTGCTGCCGCGATTTGCAGTGTTCTCGTTTCAGTAATTCTAAAACTATGTCGTGATCGGGGTTTTAACCCTGCACAAATGATCACATGGAATTATGCATCTGCGAGTATTTTATGTTTTCTATGGTTTAAGCCGGATCTAGCTCATATTTCGATTAATAAAACGCCGTGGGTTTTAATTGCGGCTTTGGGTGTATTACTACCGACGATTTTTTATTGCTTAGCACGCTCACTGCAAACAGCGGGTATTTTAAAAACCGAATTGGCTCAGCGTTTATCTGTTGTGCTTTCTCTTAGCGCAGCCTATTTTATTTTCAGTGAATATTTTAATGCTATTAAGCTCATTGGTATCGCACTTGGTGTACTTGCGGTATTGCTGATTTTATTTTCACAGCGCAAGGGAAGCATTGATGGAAAGCAGGGGATTTTATTTTTATTAAGCGTTTGGGCAGGCTATGCACTGATTGATGTGCTATTAAAATTTGCCTCAGGTTTGGGCATGCAGTTTGCGGTGACTTTAAATCTGGTGTTTATTTGTGCATTTTTACTTTCGAGTATTTATAACATCGTACAGCACGGCAGTTTGGGGCAGACCAAAAATATCCTCGCTGGATTGGGCTTAGGTCTCTTAAACTTTGCCAATATTGCACTGTATGTGAAAGCCCACATGTTGCTTAAAGACACACCTGCAATCGTATTTGCTGGCATGAATATTCTGGTCGTGGTTTTAGGCGTGGTTGCGGGCATCATCATCTTTAAAGAAAAATTGAGAGTCGCAACCGTCTTTGGTTTGATTGCAGGGATCATGAGTGTGGTTTGCTTAGCATATGCCATGTCTGTCTAAGATAACTTTTAGCAAAAACGATCGGGTGTTGTAGCAAATCATCCCACTCAGCCACGCCCATGAGCAGTCCTTGATCTCGACAACTCGGACACTCAGGGCAGTGATGATCAGTATATTGATAAGTATGCAGATACATTTGATGGCAATGACCGCATTCAAACTTCATCGGCATTTGTAGTAAATATGACATGTCCCACCTCTGCTTGATTTGTTGTTCTGATTCAAATTATTCAGCAAAGTTCAGACCAATTTATAAATATTATATTTTCACATTGTTACTAAATATGTCGTTATTAAAAAAGCCCTCGTATTGAGGGCTTTTAGTTTTAGATGCTTAGTTAACGTGTGAGTTGTTGAAAACGTTGTAAGGTATTTTCAAAATAACATTTACCCACAGCAACAGGGTGCTTCAGAAAATCTTGAGTTTCAATGGTGCCTTGTAACTGACCCGGTTGTTTACAGTTTGGGCAGTTTGGATAGCTATGGAGCATATCGCCCGCATATTTTTGTAAATAAACCGTATTGCACGCTTCGCAATGAAATTTCATGGGTAATTTTATAGCTGTAGGCATAGGGAGAAACCTGAGTATATTTTGAGCAGAATATACTCGATAATTGTTTAAATAATAAGTCCCGAAATGACAAAAAAGAGGCAAAATTGCCCCTTTCGTCGGTTTTATGAAAAGCCTAGAGATGTGTAAAAATTTCTTCAGCATTCAGACGTGATTTAGGTAATTTCGCATTGAAATCATTTTCGCTACGATAGCCTAAAGTCATCAGTACAGAAGGAATCAAGTTTTGTTCAACTAAGCCCAATTCTTCTGTGATGATGGCTTCGTCAAATCCACCAATCGGTGTTGCATCCACACCTTCAATGCCTGCTGCCAAAAGCATTTGACCTAAAGCAATAAAAGTCTGATTTTCAGCCCAACGTTGAATATCACCTTTTTCATTACGATAATAATCGACATAACCTGTACGGCTGTCTTTTTGACCTTGTTTTGCTTTGTCATCTTTAAAGCGACCACTACGATCATCCTGATTTAAAAGATTATCTAAATGCTCTGCAGTGATGTCTGCTTTAGTACAGAATAAAATCGTATGTGATGAATCTAAAACTTTTGGGGCATTGTAGGCATATTTTCCTACTAAGGCTTTGGCAATGCGTTGTTTGGCTGCATCATGATCTGCAATAAAAAAATGCCAAGGCTGAATATTAATGGAAGATGGTGTTAAACGGAGTATTTGTAATAAACGCTCAAATTGTTCCTGTGGAATTTTTTTAGCAGGATTATATGCTTTCGTGGTATAGCGTTGTTTTGATACGTTTAACAGATCCATCGAATATCTCCAGATATAGTTTGCTGTAGTTTAGCGGATAAATGGCCAAATGGTCTAAGGAGAAAATTTTCCAAAGATAGATCTTAGTCGTATATGCTGGACTCAATGGCTAAAAATTAACAGATTTAAGCTGTATGAAGTGCGAATTAGAGTTATATAAAATCATAAGATAGATAAATGCTATTGGTAGTTTTTGCCAAAAGGCGTTTAATCAATTGTAGTTAATCATAGTTTAAGCATGAGACAGCAGCGATGGATTACACCAATCATTTCAAGAAAAAATTAAAAACCGAACAGCAGATTGGTTTGTGGGTCGGTTTAGCCGATGCTTATGGTACTGAAATAGCTGCAAATGCAGGTTATGACTGGTTGCTCATTGATGGTGAGCATGCGCCAAGTGACTTGCGGACGACATTGTCGCAATTGCAAAGTATTGCAGCATATCCTTCGCAAGCTGTGGTTCGACCTCCAATTGGTAGTGTGCAACTTATTAAACAATTGTTGGATATAGGTGCGCAAACCTTGCTCATCCCTATGGTCGAAACTGTTGAACAAGCTCAACTTATGGTTAAGGCAGTACGTTATCCACCCGAGGGTATTAGAGGTGTTGGTGCAGCATTAGCACGTGCAACCCGTTGGAACAGTATTGCTGACTATTATGCAAATGCACATGAAAATATCTGTTTACTGATTCAGATTGAGTCGGTTGAAGGGATTAAAAACTTGGATGAAATATTGAAAATTGATGGCATCGATGGGGTGTTTATTGGTGCAGTAGATTTGTCGGCGACGATGGGTTATCAAGGGAATCCGAATCATCCTGAAGTACAAAAAACCGTGATTGATGCGATTCAGCGCATACGTAAGGCGGGTAAAGCTGCAGGTATTTTGTCGACACAACATGATGTGACTCAGAAATATATCGAGTTAGGCACAGAATTTGTTGCCGTGGGTGTCGATACCAGTGTGCTCATGAATTCGTTACGTGAACTTTTATCGAAATACAAAAATGATACCCCAGTAACGAAAACAGAAGGTGGTTACTAAGCGATACAGCCTTCGTTATATTATTCACTGTATGGGTAATTAATTTACTCGATGGTTAAAATTTTAATTCAATAATTTTAGCAAAAGTAGTGGCTTAGAGTATATGTAAACTCTACTTTTGCTAATCAAAGCACAATATTGTATACTTCTGCTTAACTCGAAGCGGGTAATGTTCCTGCTTATCTTTTTTATTTAGCTGATTGTGATTTATCTGTATTCAAGCTTCTGACTTGAATCTTATCTTTGTAACTACAGAATTATTATTCCAAACCCGATTGATTAATCTCTTTGTTCTGTCACAAAAAGCTCACATGTTGAGTAAATCTTTTGAATATTTTAAATACTTGGCAAACTGCCAAAGCTGTAAATGGCGATGAAATTAATGTGAAATTGGTGCCTTTGAAACGTCAACAAAATACCAATGCTGGTTTAATTTGGGTTGATGTTGGGCAAATGATTGAATTAGAAACAGGTGAGACATTTAACCTGAATCTAGATGGTAAAAGCTTCTATACTGGCCCAAACCAGCTATATCGCTTAGCCTGAAAGCAAAAAACAGCAGATCATCTGCTGTTTTTTTTTGCCTAAAAAAAGCGGCTTAAGCCATTTCAAAGTGTTGATGCTTGTTCAAAACTTGAGCTTGGTTTTTATATCGGTATTGCGCCGCACGGTGGTTGTCGGGCAATTTCGCGCCTTGGCCGAAGAGTTTTTCACGCAAGGTTCCGTCAGCATATTCTGTTTGATATACACCACAACGTTGTAATTCTGGTACCACGTATTCCACAATATCTTCAAAACTCTTATGCGCCAATATGTAGGCTAAGTTAAAGCCATCGATACCAGTGTACTCAATCCACTCTTGTAAGCGGTCTGCCACGGTAGTTGGTGAGCCAACAATGACTGGGCCGTTACCGCCGATACTGGTCCATTTTGCAATTTCCTCAATCGTCCAAATTTTATCAGGATCTGCTTCTACATAAGATTGCAGCATGGATTGAATGGCATTGGTCTGAATGTATTCAACTTGATCGGTTGGTTTAAACTGCGAAAAGTCGACACCTGACCAGCCCGAAGCAAGCGTCAAACCACCATCATAGCTGCTATATTGCTGATATTCACAGAATTTTGCTTGGGCTTTTTCATCGGTCTCATCAACCACTATGGCCAGCATGGTATAGATCAGAACAGAATTCGGATCTTTGCTTTCTTTCACTAAATTATGACGAATACCATCTGTCAGCTTTTTTACAGCAATTTGAGTTGGTGCAGAGATGAAAACACATTCCGCATTTTGACTAGCAAACTGTTGTCCGCGTGCTGAAGCGCCAGCTTGATATAAAACCGGTGTACGCTGGGGTGAAGGTTCGCAAATATGAATGCCAGGAACAGTAAAGTATTTTCCTTCATGTTGAATTGGATGCACTTTGCGGTGATCAGCAAAGATACCATTTTGTTTATCGCGCAGCACGGCATCATCTTCCCAAGAGCCTTCCCAAAGTTTATAGAGGACTTCTAAGTATTCATCTGCAATGTCATAGCGGTTGTCATGACTGACTTGGGTTTTTAGGCCTAAATTTTTAGAGCCGCTTTCTAGATATGAAGTCACAATATTCCATCCGGCACGGCCTTTCGTCAGGTGATCTAAAGTGCTCATACGTCGTGCAAAAGGATAGGGATGTTCAAATGAAATCGAAGTCGTGACACCAAAGCCTAAGTGCTTGGTGACAGCTGCCATTGCTGGAACAATTTGCAAAGGATCATTCACAGGTACTTGGACAGCGCCAGTCAGCGCATGTTCAGCAGAACCATGATAGACATCATAGATACCCAAAACATCTGCTATAAAGACACCATCAAATTTTCCGCGTTCTAAAATTTTAGCTAAGTCGGTCCAATATTCTAGGTCTTTGTATTCTGTAGAACGGTCTAATGGATGACGCCATAGACCGGGTGACTGATGTGCAATACAGTTCATTTCAAAGGCATTGAAGCGAATATTTTTAGACATGATTTTTTACTGGGTTATTTAATCTCTTGCATAAGAGGGTATATAAAAATACAGCTGCATTTATTAATAAAAAGTCAAAAACAAATCTGAATAAATGCTAATCATAATTTTTGAATATTTCATATATTCATATGGATAAGCAGATATTTTTTTTGTTTGGTACGGCTTATAAAGATTTTGTTTGACAATTAAAAATGTAAATTCCATGTCATGAAAACTGATTTGTTTTGATGATAATTCTATAAATAATCAAAATAAAAAGTGCTAGCTTATTTGAATAATATCTAAACTGAGCATTTTAAGAATGACTTCAAAAATTGAAATTAAATTAAAAGAGGCGCAAAACATTCCGCGCGATTTCTATCAATCTAACGGTTTAGCGCATATTATTCGATCTGATCAAGAAGCTATCGATGTTGCTGAACAATTAGCTGTGGAATTTACAAAAGAATCAGCTAAACGCGATCATGAACGCCGCTTACCTTTGCAGGAAGTACAGCAATATTCAGCATCAGGTTTGTGGGGCATTACTGTACCCCGTCAATTTGGTGGTGCAGGAGTGAGTTATAAAACCCTTGCAGAAGTGGTCAAAATTATTTCTAGTGCAGACTCATCCCTAGGACAAATTGCTCAAAACCATTGGGCCTTTGTCGAGCATATTCGTTTGGATGCAAATCCATCACAGCAAGAGTTTTTCTTTGATCAAGTCTTACAAGGAAAACGCTTTGGCAATGCATTTTCAGAAAAAGGTTCCAAAACAGTTGCAGATTTAACAACAGCCATTGAGTTTAAAGATGATCATGCGCTCATTAATGGTCAAAAATTCTTTGCAACAGGCGCTTTGCTTGCACATTGGATACCTGTGGTTGCAGTGAATGATGGAAAACCTTATGCAGCCTTAGTACCCCAGCATACGCCGGGTTTAACCATTATTAACGACTGGAGTGGTTTTGGACAAAGAACGACAGTCAGCGGTTCTGTACTGTTGGACAATGTCAAAGTGGATTTAAATCACATTGTACCCATTCATCAAGCTTTTGAACGTCCAACGGCTGCGGGCGCTATTTCTCAATTCATTCAATCTGCTGTCGATGCTGGTATTGCGCGCGGTGCGATTAATGAAACGATTCAATATGTGCGCCAGCATGCACGTCCTTGGATTGATTCAGGCTTAGAAAAGGCGGTGCAAGATCCGTATACGATTGCCAACATCGGCGAGTTGAAAATTAAACTCCGAGCTGCAGAGGCAGTGTTGGCTTTGGCGGGTGAAGCGATAGACCGAGCCGTAGAGAACCCAACAGAAGAAACGGTATCAGAGGCAACACTACTAACAGCAGAATCTAAGGTCCTGACGACTGAAATTGCATTACTTGCGGCGAATAAACTATTTGAACTCTCAGGCACACGATCAACGTTGTCTGAGCTGAATTTAGACCGTCATTGGCGTAATGCGCGCACGCATACTTTGCACGATCCCGTACGTTGGAAGCTGAATATTGTAGGCAACTACTATTTAAATGATGTACCACCGCCGCGCCATGCTTGGAGTTAAGAGGAGAAGATTATGACGATTCAAAATAATAAACAGCCCTTATCTTTAGGTGCTGACTATGATCAAGTGGCCGCTAAATTCCGTCCGATTTTTCAGAGAATTGCAGAAGGCGCTTTGGCGCGGGAACAAAATAGGAAACTGCCGTATGATGCAATTTCATGGTTAAAACAAGCTGGATTTGGTGCGGTCCGTGTACCCGTGGCTTTTGGCGGTGACGGGGTTTCACAAAAACAGTTGTTTCAGTTGTTAATTGAATTGGCTAAGGCCGATTCTAATGTTGTACAGGCATTAAGAGGTCATTTTGCTTTTGTAGAAGACCGTTTAAATGCGCAAAAAACACAAGATCAAACAGTTTGGTTTAAGCGCTTTCTGCAAGGCGATTTGGTCGGTAATGCTTGGACAGAAATCGGAAAAGTTGAAATTGGAGATGTTGTTACCCGAGTTACTGAAAATGTGCAAGGTCAGCTAAGGGTCAATGGTCAAAAATACTATTCTACCGGAACAATCTTTGCAGATTGGATCGATCTATTCGCTTTAGATGAAACAACGAATCAACATGTTATAGCCGCAGTTTCAACACATGACGCTGGCATACAAGTATACGATGACTGGGATGGCTTTGGCCAAAAAACCACAGGCAGCGGCACACTGAATATTCAAGATGTCAGCATTGATCGTGATCATATTTTGCCGTTCGATCAGCGCTTTAAATATCAAACGGCGTTCTATCAGGTCGTGCATTTGGCAACGCTGGCAGGTATAGCACAAAATGCTGTGGACGTTTTCAGTAATGAAGTCCGTGAACGCACACGTATTTACAGCCATGGTAATGCTGATTTAGTTCGAGATGATGCACAAATTTTACAAGTGATTGGTAAGGCGTCGGCACAGTCTTATGCAGCTGAAGCAATTACACTTCGTGCAGCAGAAGCTTTGGATGTCGCATATTTAAGTCATTTTCAGTCTGATACGCAGTTGGATCAGCAAGCGAATGACCTTGCGGAGCTTGAATCCTCTAAAGGGCAAGTGGTCATATCAGAGTTGGTACTAAATTTGAGTAGTGAGTTGTTTAATGCCTTGGGCGCTTCAGCAAGTTCGACAACTAAACAGTTAGACCGCTTTTGGCGTAATGCTCGTGTAGTGTCATCGCATAATCCACTTATTTATAAACAGAAAGTCATTGGTGATTGGGAGATTAATCAAACGCCGCTACCATATGTATGGCAAATTGGTAATAGTCCAGCAGTTAAGCAACCTGTCATTGCTGCTTAATTAATATCTGAAGATGTTCACTGTGGATGAAAGTAGTCCATAGTGAATTCCTCGTGAAATTATTTTTAAGTTTAAACTTTGTTTTTTTTTGATTTTAAATGACGTTGATCTGCTATATGTAGGATGCAGTTCAATTGATAATCTGTTGAGATAGTCCGGTAAAAGGCTATGTCTTGATATCTGGATGTATTGTTTTAACCAAATATGACGGCAGGTTTAACTAAAGCCTAAGGGTTAGTAAGACCATTTTTTTAATTTTAAATCACTCACAGATGGGTTTTCACCAACCTCTAATATTTGAGCTTGTTCTGCGCGCCAGTCCCCTAAAACGATACGTAGTTTGCCATGCACATCATGTATTTGGGGCCGGTGGGTATGTCCATGAATCAGTAGATCGGCTTGCTCTAAAGCTTTTTCTACAGCTTCGGCATTTACATCCATGATGTCATAGGATTTAACTTGCTTGGTTTCTGTACTTTTTTTGCGGAATCCATTGGCTATTTTTTGTCGAATGCTAAGCGGTAAGCTTTTTAAGAAACCTAAAAGCAAAGGATTACGAATCACTTTACGAAACTTTTGGTAAGATATATCATCGGTGCAAAGTAAATCCCCATGTTCGAGGCGAATTTTATAGTTGCCAACGTGGAGATAATCCACGTCTTGTAATAATTGACCGTGAAATTTATCTAAAAACTTTTGACCCAATGCAAAGTCACGATTACCTACTTGGAAATAAATTTGATTTCCCAAAGCAGTAAAATCTTTTAGCGCTGCAATGATTTCATCTAACCATGGAGCAGTAAAGTCATCACCAATCCAAGCATTAAACCAATCACCTAAAATATACAGCTGGGTATTTTGAGTTTTGTATTGTTCTAACAAAGCTAAAAACCCCCGAACGAGTCGAGGGTGTTCAGGTGACAAATGTAAATCAGCGATAAACAGATAGGTCACGAATCTTTTCCTTATTCTAAAAATCCCTCCCAGCCTCCCTTTAGAAAAGGGAGGAGTTCCGACATTTATTTCATATTGAAACTCTCTCCGTTATTAAAGGGACTTGCGCAGCAATGCTACTCAGGGAGGATTTAAAAATTATTCAGAAATGATTTTAGCTGATTCGATTACAACGTTCTCTAGAGGAACGTCTGCGTGGTAGCCACGGTTACCAGTGCGAACGCTTTTGATTGCGTCAACAACGTCAAGACCTTCAACTACTTTACCAAATACTGCATAGCCCCAACCTTGCGCTGTTTTACCAGTGTGGTTAAGGAAGGAGTTGTTTTTAACGTTAATGAAGAATTGAGCTGAAGCAGAATGAGGTGCTTGAGTACGTGCCATAGCGATCGTACCAACATCATTGCTTAAACCGTTGTCAGCTTCGTTTTCAATAGAATCACGAGTTGTTTTTTCTTTGAAGTTTTCATCCATGCCGCCGCCTTGGATCATGAAACCATCAATAACACGGTGGAAAATCACGCCGTCATAGAAACCATCGCGAACATACTGTAAGAAGTTTTCAGCAGTTTTAGGTGCTTTTTCAGTGTTAAGCTCAAGAACAATACGACCTTTATTGGTGTTTAATTCGACTTGAGGAAAACTCATTGTGTAATCTCCTGTACATGGACATGAAAGCCATGGGTTTTTTGGTTGTGAGAAGCATAAGCAAACTGTAAACTACAAGGCAAGTAAAAACGTTACTTTCTTTGTTAAAAATAAAGAAAAGCGTTTTAATTATCCTAATTTTATCTTTATAGAAGTGATTTTATTACCATGAAGCCAAACGATGTTGTTTCATCCCTGCCTAACAATCCGACAACCAAGAACAATGCCCCTGTCGAAGCTGCGCAGCAGGAACAACAGCCAGGCTTAGATTTTGTACGTCAAGTCATTACAGATGATTTATCTGCAGGTCGTACCGAACAAGTTGTAACACGTTTTCCACCAGAGCCAAATGGCTACCTACATATTGGTCATGTAAAAGCTATTTGCCTAAACTTTGGTATTGCTCAAGAATTCGCAGGTCTATGTAACCTCCGTTTTGACGATACAAACCCGGATGCCGAAGAGCAAGAGTATGTAGACGGTATTGCCAATGACGTGAAATGGCTAGGTTTTGAGTGGAACGGCGAGCCACGTTATGCATCAAGCTATTTTGATCAGCTTTACACTTGGGCAGTGCAATTGATTGAACAAGGTGATGCTTATGTGGATTTGCAGAGCCCTGAAGAAATCAAACTAAACCGCGGTAATTTTGTGGAGCCGGGTAAAAATTCGCCGCAACGTGATGCTAGCGTAGAAGAAAACTTAGCGCGTTTTGAACAAATGCGTAATGGTGAGTTGGGAGAAGGTCAGGCAGTACTACGTGCTAAAATTGATATGACTTCACCTAACATCCATATGCGTGATCCTATTTTGTATCGTATTTTGCATTCTGAACATCACCAAACTGGTGATAAATGGAAAATGTACCCAATGTACGACTATGCGCATCCATTATCAGATGCCATTGAAGGGGTTACGCATTCACTGTGTACACTAGAGTTTGTTGATCACCGTCCATTCTATGACTGGGTTGTCGAGAAAGTTAAATCACCATCTGTACCACATCAGTATGAATCAAGCCGCCTAAATGTAGATTACACCATTACCTCTAAACGTAAATTACGTAAATTGGTTGAAGGTGGTTTTGTGAATGGTTGGGATGACCCGCGTATGCCGACCGTTGTGGGTATGCGCCGTCGTGGCTTTACCCCAGAAGGTCTGCGTGACTTCTGTAAACGTGTGGGTGTAACGAAAGTCGATGGCAGTATCGTAGATGTTGCAATGCTTGAATACTGTATTCGCCAGTCTTTAGAAAATACTGCTTCACGTGGTATGGCAGTGTTGAATCCACTCAAAGTGACTTTAACTAACTTGCCTGAAGCAATGGATTTGGTGCATGCATGTCATCCTAACGTTGACATGGGTGACCGTATCATTCCGTTGACTCAAGACATTTACATTGATCGTAAAGACTTTGAAGAAGTTGCGCCTAAAGGCTTTAAACGTCTGATTCCGGGCGGTGAAGTGCGTTTACGTCATGCGTATGTGATTAAGTGCGATGAAGTGATTAAAGACGAGAACGGTGAAGTGGTTGAATTGAAATGTTCAATCGACCCTGAAACTTTAGGTAAAAACCCTGAAGGCCGTAAAGTGAAAGGTGTTGTACATTGGGTTTCTGCAAGCAAGGGTATTGCTGCGGAAGTTCGTATCTACGACCGTTTATTCACTGAATCAGACCCTGAAGTGGGTGATGACTTCCTTGCAAACTTAAATCCAGAATCACTTAAAGTGGTTCAAGCGGTCATTGAGCCTGCATTGGCAGAAGCAAAACCTGAAGATCGTTTCCAATTTGAACGTGAAGGTTACTTTGTTGCAGATCAGTTTGATCATACAGCTGAAAAACCAGTGTTTAACCGCATCCTAGATTTGAAAGACAGTTTTAAACCGGGTAAATAAAATCTTAGTTTTTAAAGGGATTCATCTTTGAATCCCCAATAGGTTAAGATCAAGTAGGTTAAGATTAAGCTCAACTTCGGTTGGGCTTTTTTCATGCTTGAGATGGTTCATTAAGGCAGTACAGAGGGGAAATAAGTGATCATTCGAAATAAGAATAATAGCTTTAAACTTTTATTTGCATGGCATGGCACGATACTCCCAAAAGTCATGCCTGCGTTGGCTGTCGTCGTGAGTTTGTCGGCGATTTTGGTGTATCTTAGCGCTGCACACTACCTGAATACGCCCGAAGTTCCAGCCATCGGGTTTACTATCTTTGGGGTAATTCTGTCGATTTTTTTGAGCTTTCGAAATACTGCCTGTTATGACCGTTGGTGGGAAGGTCGCAAGCTTTGGGGCTCATTGATTGCCAATACACGCCACATGATTCGGGATAGTCATGTACTTGATGATGAGCAAAGAACCGTGTTGATGTACCGCATCATGCTGTTTTGCAATTTGTTACGTGATCGCTTACGCTATGAATCACAAGATATTGCACATTTTAAAGACGGCGTAACTTTGACGGATCAGCAATGGCAGCAATGCCGAGACAATATCAACGCACCACAGTATTTACTTGAAATTATTCAAAAAGATTTAGTCAAAACCTATAAACAAGGTCAGATTACAGACATTATTTACAGCACGCTTACACGTCATACCGTAGCGATGGGTGATATCCATGCAGGCTGTGACCGTATCATGACCACGCCATTACCATTTTCCTATTCGGTGCTTTTACATCGCGCAGTGTATTCATTTTGTCTGATTTTGCCATTTAGCCTAGAGGCCAGTTTAGGGATATGGACACCTGTCATTGTGGCTTTGATTGCGTATTTATTTTTGGGTTTGGATGCGTTAAGTGCAGAACTGGAAGAGCCTTTTGGCTTGCAGGAAAATGATTTACCGCTGGACTCGATTGTACGAAACATTGAGCGTGAAATGTATAGTAGCTTAGAAGTTGAACTTCCGCCGCTGATTAAGACTTTTAACAGTAATTTAAGATAAATTCTTGGCCTAATTTTCAGATAAATTCGGCGATACGTACCAAGCATATTGATGCTGAAAATAATCGTCCAAGTGTCGCATAAAAGCCTGTACTTTAGGTGGTACAAAATGTCGATGCGGAATTACCACATAGATTGCAGTACTTTGAACAGGGATCTTGGGTAGAACTTGGATGAGCTGGCCAGATTGTAAATCTTCATCCACATGCCAGATGGAGTGGTTCGAAATGCCTAAACCTGCAAGTGCTGCTTGGCGTATGCCTTCGCCTGAGTTGATATGAAATTGCCCTGAAACGGGTATTTTTATGCTGTGTTGATCTTGGACGAATGTCCAAAGCTGCGAAACACCCTTAGGGTATTTCTGTAAAATGCATTGGTGTATAGAGAGCTCTTCTAGGGAGTGAGGTTCGCCATGTTGTTCGATATAGCTAGGCGAGGCACACAAAATACGACGGTTTAAGCTGAGCGGTTTAGCAATCAGTGATGAGTCTTCTAACTGTCCAATACGTATCGCAACGTCGATACCTGCGGAGACCAAATCTAAATTTTGATCGGTCTGTTCAATATCCAAAGTCAATGTTGGGTGTAGATTGGCAAAGGCTGCAAATACTGGCCCTAAAATACGATTTCCAAAAACTTCTGAACATGTGATTTTTAATACGCCGCTGAGTTGTTGTGGTGCAGGCTGAAATTGGCTCAGGAGAGAATTAAATTGTTCGAATAAGGGAAAACCTTGCTGCAATAAAACAGCACCTTCCTGTGTTAAATGTAGCTGCCGTGTAGTGCGATGAAATAAGCGCAGCCCTAAACTTTGTTCAAGTCTGTGTAGACGGCTACTAGCGACAGAAACAGAGAGATTGGCTTCTTTGGCGGCTTGACTGATTGAACCCAGTGCCGCCATTCGTGTAAATAAGTCGAAATCTTCAGTTAGCATTATCAATATAATCAAGAAAGTCTTTCTCGATATTCAGGGTTTTTCTGATAAATATCTGTGCCTATTCTGTGTATAAATCAAACACAGGAAATATCTATGAACTATCACAATCTAGGGCAATCTGGATTACAAGTATCAGAGTTTGGCTTTGGTGCAGGTACATTTGGCGGGCAAGGCCCAATATTCTCTGCATGGGGGCAAGCGAGCTTAAATGATGCCCAACGGATGATTGATCTGTGTATTGATCAAGGCGTGAATTATTTCGATACCGCAGATGCTTATTCAAATGGTGCCTCTGAGCAGATGCTCGGTGCATTACTTCAATCAAAACGCCAAGAGGTGATTATTTCCACCAAAGTGGGTATCCGATTGAACGATGGAATCAATCAAGGTGGATATTCAAGAAGCTATTTAATTCAAGCCGTGGAGGCGAGTTTAAAGCGTTTAGGCACAGATTATATTGATGTCCTGCAACTACATCAGTTTGATAGCACGACGCCACTTGAGCAGCTTATGCGCAGTTTAGATGACTTGGTAGGTAGTGGAAAAGTTCGCTATATCGGTGCGTCGAATTTTTCAGGCTGGCAGCTCATGAAAGCTCAGTCGATTGCGCAACAGCAGGGCTATGAAAAGCTAAGTGTGCATCAAGTCTATTATTCTTTGATTGGACGTGACTATGAATGGGAGTTGATGCCTGCGCAGCATGATCAACAGATTGGTGCAGTGGTTTGGAGTCCGCTGGGCTGGGGGAGATTAACAGGAAAATTTGATCGTGAGCACGCGATTCCAAAGCAAAGTCGGCTGCATGAAACAGCACAATTCGCACCGCCAGTTCGACATGAAAAGTTATTTGCAGTGTTAGATGTAATGCAAGAAATTGCCATGGAAACAGGGCACTCTATCCCGCAGATTGCATTGAATTGGCTGAAAACCAGACCGACTGTGTCTAGTATTTTGATAGGCGCACGTAATGAACAGCAACTGTTGGATAACCTTGCGGCGAAGGAATGGTCATTAAGCGTAGAGCAGTTAGCCCAATTAGACGTAGTCAGTGCAGTGTATCCACCTTATCCATACTATCCGTATTGGAATGGGCAATTTGCAGAGAAAAATCCAACGCTAGTGACATCAGCATTTATTTCAGAACATACAGCAGAATAGGGCAATAACAATTCAGTGGTAGGTAATGATCAGTTCTCTGTGCTATCACTGAATAAAATTAAAATACTGTAGGAATGCTGATGAGTGTCGTGATTGAAACCCAGATGTTAATTCGTAAGTCCATCAATATCGTATTTAATGCTTTTGTTGATCCCTTAATAACACAGCATTTTTGGTTTAGTGCATCGAGTGGCTATCTAGAAGAAGGTAAAACCGTGCAATGGACTTGGCAGAAATATAATGCAGTCGCCGATGTAGACGTGCTGAGTATTAAGGAAAACAAATTAATTCAAATACAGTGGGGAGAACCAAAAACTCAAGTCGATTTTATTTTTGAGCAGATTAGCCCGATGGAAACCTACGTTCGTATCAAAAATTCAAAGATTCCTCTGCAAGGTCAGGCATTAATTGATTTTATTATCGATAGTACAGGTGGTTTTACAACGGTTTTGGATGCAGCCAAAATTTATTTAGAACATGGCCTGCAAAGCAATTTGGTTGAAGATAAATTTCCACCTTCTAGCAATGCGAACTTTTAGCAATGTGAAGAGTGACCAAAATTAAGCATGACATCTGATACGCGGTAAGCAAAATCTTGTGTATTGGCACAGGATCTCGAAGCAATGTGCTGATGTATTAAAATTTGAAAAAGCCACGGTTCAATGCTGCTGCATTGAATTAACGATTTTTATGTTCTTCACGCTTTAGATAGGTATAAACCGGCATTTGCATTTTGGCTTTTTCGCGCAGTTTCTTTTTGATATAGAACACCAGTGCAAAGCAAGTGGTGGTCACGGTCAGCATCATACTGCTCATAAAACTCATCAGAGAACTGATATAGCCAATCGTGGTGAGTCGGTTCATCATACGGAACACTTGAGGACTACTTTCAACGCCGGTAATAGCCCATGTGCATAAGTGTTCACAGTTATTAATAATCAGATGATAGTTGTTTTCATGCATGCGAGAGCGCATACGACGCACCACTTTACGACCTTTAAATTTTGGATTGCTATATGACTGAACGATAATTTTTTTGCCGTGGCTGAATTTTTCGATCGAAGTCATTTCAATTGGATGTTTTTTGAAAAGGTGTGCAAAACCAGAGTAGTGAATGACTCTACCGCGGCCGGCATATATGCCATGATGGCTATAACCGAAGTGTTTAACAATAAGATGTGTTCCAAGAGGAAAACCATCTTTCTGCACGTGCATGAATTTACCAGTCCTACTTTAAATCCGAATTATTTTTAAAGATTAGTCTACTTTTAATCTGTGAATTAATCGACTATTTTAGCGATGATTTAGCTAAAATTTGTTCGATTTTTAACGCACGCTATGGATAGGGTCATGCTTGGTGTTCAATCAACCTCAATGTTTAAAAAAATGCGCTTTATGATACTGCTCGGTCTGATTTTCTCACCGAGTATTTCCTATGCCAATATTCAAGCGAAACGTGTCAGTCAGCCCATTGCAGTGGATGTGGTTGAAATTTCGGATTTGAGTAAACTAGAGCTCTATTTATATGATGCAGAGCAGCAGCCATATCGAGACCTACAGCGTTTAAAGCAGTCATTAGCGCGTAAGTGTAATACGATGAACTTCGCAATGAATGCCGGGATGTATCATGCAGATTTAGCGCCTGTTGGTCTTTACGTTGAAAATGGGCTGCAGAAAAAAGCCTTGAATCGTGCAACACGAGGCTTTGGTAATTTTTTAATTCAGCCGAATGGTGTTCTGGCATGGAATGACAAGCAAGCGGTGATATTAACTACACAAAAATATGCTTCCACAGATTTTAAGGCACGTTATGCAACGCAGTCAGGTCCAATGCTGGTGGTAGATGGAAAAATCAATCCAAACTTTATCCCACAGTCAGATTCATTGAAAATCCGCAATGGCGTGGGGATCAAGAACGGGAAGTTGTATTTTGTGATCAGTCGTGAAGGCGTGTCGTTTTATGCATTTGCACAATATTTTAAGCAGCAATTATCGATTAACAATGCCTTGTATTTAGATGGATCTGTGTCTAGTGCAGATATTCAAGCATTGAATAGACATGATTCAAGTTTGAAACCTTTAGGGCCAATTGTAGCGTATACAATAACATCTCAATGCAAACAATAAAAGCCCGAATAATCGGGTTTCATCTGTACAGTGTTTAGATTGATAGAAACTACTGTTTATTTGCCGACTAAACCTAAAAAGGTACTTTGAGTTTGGCACATTTGAATGGCTTGTTCTTTAGATTGTTTTTTAATACTTTCTTCAAACTGTTTTTTCTGTTCTTTGATTTGTTCTTCGTTTAAGCCCATTTGTTTCGATAAGGCTTCGAGTTTGTCCCAAGATTCTTCGCATTCTTTGGGAATTTGGCTACAAGCACTTAGACTAAGTATGCAGCAGGCGATTAGGCAAATTGTTAATTTATTCATGTTTATTCCTTTAGTTTTTATATCAATGCTGTTTAGAGGTCATCTGCCTCTAATTTAGTGCAATATTAGGTTTTATTGTTGTGTGTTTAAAAATTAGACATCACTGAGTTGCCTTGGAGCATAGCATAAAAGCTGTAAATAGCGATGTGGCCAATCCACAAAACCTGATCTGTAAATAAGCGGCATACTTTTGATTAGACTAAAAATGAAAAAGGCACTCTGTAAAACAGAATGCCTTGTTTGAACATTGAATGTTCAGACTCTACTGTAGAGGTAGATGCTGGATTTCATTTAATTCCTTACGGCTATAACCGCGCGAAGCGAGTACTTTTTTAATGCCGAGGATAACATCTTCATCCGTTGCCTTTGTAAGAGCAGCAATAAGCTGTTCATTGGTTTTACAAGAGCAATCATTTTCAACACAGGCAATTTGATTCTTATGCCCGTTTTGCTGTTCTGTAGCGAACAACTTATGCCAAAAACTCATAGAGCCTTCATTTGCGACCTAACATAGGACGAAATATAACCAATCCAATAAATAAAGCAAGACCACTAAAGTGATATTTTAGCCAGTTGAATGATCATTTTTTCGATTGGACTTTTAGAATCTTTGCCTAATTGATATAGAAAGGCATCCATTACACCGCATGTGGCGAGAAAATAAAGCTTTTTTAGCATATAAAAAAGGAGCTTTTAGAAAGCTCCTTTTATGACAACAACATGTCTTGAAATAATTTGTTTAAATCTTCTCAAGAAACACACCAGACTCTACATGGTGTGTATAAGGGAATTGATCAAACAAGGCAAATTTACTGATTTTATGCGTTTGTGAAAGCAGTTTAAGATTGTCATGTAAAGTATCTGGGTTGCATGAAATATAGATAATGCGTTCAAAACGTTGCAACAGTTTTAGTGTTTCATCATCGATACCTGCACGCGGTGGATCGACAAATACCGTATCGAAGTTATAGCTTGAAATTTCAATTTCAGCTTCTTCAAGGCGGCGGAATGTACGTTCAGCATTGTAGGCTTGGGTAAACTCTTCAGCTGATAGACGAGCCACTTGGATATTATCAATGCCATTTTGCTCAATATTCCACTGCGCGGCATAAACTGAAGACTTGGCTAATTCGGTTGCCAAAACGCGATTAAAGCGTGTTGAAAGAGGCAGCGTGAAATTACCATTACCACAGTAGAGCTCAAGTAAGTCTTTGTCTGAATGATCGGCAGCCTGACACGCCCATTCCAGCATTTTTTGACATACGCCGGCATTGGGCTGCGTGAAGCTACTTTCGATTTGTTTGTACTGATATTTACGGTCAAACACTTGGAGTTCTTCAATCACATAGTCATCAGTCAAAATCACGCGCTGACCACGACTACGACCATAAATCTTGATATTGAGCTTTGCAGACAGCGCTTTGGCAGCAACTTCCCATTCAGCATTTAGCGGGCAGCGGTAAACCAATGAAACCAGCATTTCACCTTTCAGCGTCGCTAAGAAATGAACCTCAAATAAACGGCTCGATAAGATCTCTTGCGCCTTGAGTTCATTTAATAATATTGGCATTAAATCATTAATGCTTTTATCTGCAATCGGGAAATCTTTAATTTCGACAACTTGTTTTTCATTGTCTGCATTGCGTTCAAACATTGCATAGAACATATCATTTTCAGTATGCCAAATTCGGAATTCCGCTCGCATACGAAAGTTTTGTTCAGCAGAAGGAAAAACTTCTAAAGAGGGAGGGTTATATTCTGAAAATTGAGCCGAAATGCGGGCAACTTTGGCATCAAGTTGTTGCTGATAAGTTGAAGTCATATGCAGTAAAAAATCGCAAACATATTAAAAAAAGTCATGTTAGCAAAATTCACCTTATAAGACTAAATTAATTCCACTTTTGGCTGTATTTATCTGTCGAGAAAATGAGTCTGAATGCGCTAAACAGAATATTTATCTAGGGGTAGTTAAAAAAACGCTCAATCTTTATGGAACATTCATAAAGATTGAGCTAAGTGAGGAACTGATTAGTTGGAGTTCAATTCAGTGTTTAATTCATCGTCATTAAGCTGGCATTACCACCGGCTGCCGCAGTATTGACACTGATTGCCCGCTCAATCACGAAACGCTCTACAGGGATGTCATATTGGCCTGAAGCTAAATGCGTAATGCCAATAATTGCACCTTCACGAGACGCGATGACTTGTTGAATTTTTAATAACTCAGATTTTTCACCATGATGTAAAACCGCATCAAAATTACCATGATAAAGATCAGTGATCACTTTAAATTGGTCCACGAGGATTTTCGGCATGCTATTTAAGTGTTTCAACACAAAAGTATTGTCTGCAAGTACCACGGGTTGACTACCCACCGATAAAATCGCAGCAATTTGATTCAGTTGATCTGCATCATTATTAGCTAATGAAAGCACACCCTTACGTGCCAAAATGGCATATTGGTTGTTTTCACCGGTTGGTCCTTGCAGTTCAAAACTTTGTCCTGCGGCTATGGCCTGTGGTGTTTGAATCGCAATGCCTGAAAAATGCTGCTTCGCCCAAGCGTTAAAAGCTTCATATGCAGGGAAGTGTACAGCTTGTGTTTCTGCCTGAGCCGCATAAGGTGTAGCCAATTTTTTCTCAGAAATTTGATGCATTAAACGGTAAAGATATAAAGGACCGCCAGCTTTTGGACCTGTACCTGATAAGCCTTCGCCGCCAAAGGGTTGTACACCAACCACAGCACCTACAATATTACGGTTAATGTACAGGTTGCCGACTTCTGCATGACCGATGACTTTTTGAATCGTGTCATCAATACGTGTATGCAAGCCCATGGTTAAACCATAACCTTTGGCATTAATTTGTGTTAATAGGTTTTCAATCTCACCATATTTGTAGGTGATTAAATGCAATACTGGCCCAAAAACTTCGCGTTCTAAATCATTTAAATTTGGCAGTTCAATCAAAGTTGGTGCAACGAAAGTTCCCGTACTTAAGGCATTGTCATCAGCATTAAACATGATTTGATGTACTGGATAGCCTTTGCTACGCATCTTCTCAATATGTTTTTCAATATTTTGCTGTGCTTCAAGGTCGATCACTGGGCCAATGTCAGTTGCTAAAAGTGCAGGATTTCCGACACGAAGTTGCTTCATTGCACCTTGTAACATGGTACGGACAACGTCCACATTATCTTCTTGTACACAGAGAATACGTAGGGCAGAACAGCGTTGACCTGCACTGTCATAGGCAGAGTTAACGACATCCAATACCACTTGTTCTGTCAATGCTGATGAGTCAACAATCATGGCATTCTGACCGCCAGTTTCAGCAATCAAAACCACGCTCTCGTCAAATTGGTTTAAGCGCTGTGCCACGGTTTTTTGCAAGATACGTGCGACTTCCGTTGAGCCTGTAAACATGATGCCTTGGACACGTGAGTCCGCGCTGAGTTTGGCACCAATGGTTTCGCCACGGCCAGGAAGGAGTTGCAATACATCAAACGGAACACCTGCTTCCCATAAAATATGTACAGCTTGAGCAGCAATTAGCGGTGTTTGTTCAGCAGGCTTGGCAATCACGGTATTACCTGCAACCAAGGCCGCAGCAATTTGACCTGTGAAAATAGCCAACGGGAAGTTCCACGGGCTAATGCACAGCACAGTACCAAGGGGTTCAATTTGCGTATTTTCAGCTAGATCAATCATTTGAGCCGCATAATAACGTAGAAAATCTACAGCTTCACGGACTTCAGCAATAGCATTGGCGTAGGTTTTACCGCTTTCACGTGACAATAATACCATCAGAGATTGCAATTGTGCTTCCATCAAATCCGCCGCACGGTTTAAGCATGCTGCACGCTGGTCTTTGGCTAAAGTTTTCCATGAAGCTTGGGCATTTACCGCATTATTGAGAGCGATTTCCGCTTGTTCTAAACTGGCTTCGCTGACAGTGCCGACTACATCACTACGGTTTGCAGGGTTCGTAATGTTGATGGGTGCAGTGTGAATTTCATCTAAATTAGCACCCATTGCACTGGCATGCCATTGGGTATGCGCATGCTGTACTGCCGTGGTATTGAGCTGAGATAAGTCGCGATCATTGGCTAAATCGAGTCCTTTTGAGTTGCGACGTTCTGTGCCATACAAATCTTGCGGAAAAGGGATAGAAGGATGCTTCGCTCCAGTGATACCTTCTTTTTCAGCCGTCGCTAATATCGTCTGTCTTGGATTTTCAATTAAATCTTCAATTTTTAAATTTTTATCTGCAATACGGTTGACGAAAGAGGTATTCGCACCATTTTCCAGTAAACGTCGAACCAAATAGGCCAATAAGGTTTCATGGTTACCCACTGGTGCATAAATACGACAAGGCACACCCAGTTTGTTTTCAGACTTCGAACCCACCACTTGTTCATAGAGGGGTTCACCCATGCCGTGAAGGCACTGAAATTCATACTGGCCTGGATAGTAAAGCTCTGGCTGTGCTAATTGGTAGATCGTAGCAACGGTTTGCGCATTGTGTGTTGCAAACTGAGGATAAATTTGCTCAGGTGCTGCTAAAAGTTTTTTAGCACATGCAATATAAGACAGGTCGGTATGAACTTTGCGCGTAAATACAGGATAGTCACTCATACCTTCAATTTGCGCTTTCTTAATTTCGCTGTCCCAGTATGCACCTTTCACTAAGCGGATCATTAAACGTTTTTGGCTACGCTTAGCGAGGTCAATAATATGGTCGACCACATAGAAACAGCGTTTTTGGTAGGCTTGAATCACAAATCCAATACCTTTCCAGTCTGCTAATTTAGGCTCAAAACACAGGCGCTCAAGTAGTTCCAAAGAAATTTCTAGGCGGTCAGTTTCTTCAGCATCAATGTTTAGACCAATATTGTAATGCTTGGCTAATACTGCAAGTTCAAGCACTTTGCCATAAAGTTCGTTATGCACACGGTCGATCTGTGAACGTTGATAGCGCGGGTGTAGGGCAGATAATTTGATCGAAATGCCTGCTCCGTTATAAACATCCTTACCTTCAGAAGCTTGACCAATCGCGTGGATCGCATCGGTATAGTCTTGATAATATCGTTCAGCATCAGGTTCAGTTAATGCTGCTTCACCTAACATGTCATATGAATAACGGAAGCCTTTGTCTTCTAATACTTCTGCATGTTTAAGCGCTTCATTGATGGTCTCGCCTGTGACAAACTGTTCGCCCATCATACGCATAGCCACGTCGACAGCTTTACGGATAATGCCACGACCACTGCGTGCTAAAATACCCGTCAATAGACTAGACAGACTTTTTTGTTGAGGGGTTTCCATCAGTTTGCCCGTCAGCATTAATCCCCAAGCAGCAGCATTAACGAACATGAGGCTACTTTGGCCAACATGATCTTTCCAGTTACCTTGGTTGATTTTATCTTTGATCAGTAAATCACGTGTTGCTTTGTCTGGAATACGGAGTAGCGCTTCAGCTAAACACATGAGCGCGATGCCTTCCTGTGAAGACAATGAAAACTCTTGTAGCAAGCCTTGTACAATGCCTGCTTTACCTGTACCGCTTTTACGTTCACGTAATGAGTGGGCTAAGTCAAAAGCCAATTGTTGAATTTGATCGCTGATCGGGGAAGGGATTTCACTGTGTGCTAATAAGTTATCAATACACTCAGTTTCAGCACGACGCCATGCTGTATTAATCGATTGTTCAAAGCTATTCTTGTCTTTAAATTCGGTGATGTAGTCATCGCTTCCCGTGACTTCAAATACTTTTCCATTCATGTTTCAAATTTCCGTGTCAAAGTTCTATGACGAGCAAATAAATCTTGAGCTTGATCCTTTATTTAATTTATCATCACAGAATATTTAGCGAATAACTCACTATAGTTTTAATAATATTTAGAGAAAAATTCAGATGAGTAGCCAATATTTGAGCTTAGACCGTATAGATATTCGAATTTTAGAGCTGCTGCAACAAGATGGAAAATTGTCCAATATTAAGCTTGCAGAAATGGTGAATTTATCACCTACTGCGGCGTTGGCACGTGTGCAAAAATTATCGAAGGAAGGCTTTATTTTAGGCTATGAAGCACGTTTAAATCCGGTCTTACTCAACAATGGATTTGTGGTTTTTGTGGAGATTTTACTAGATAAAACCACGCCCAACGTATTGGAAGATTTTTCGGATGCAGTGCGTCAAATTCCAGAAATCGTAGAATGTCACATGATCAGCGGTGGTTTTGATTTTGTGGTGAAAATACGCTGCGCAAATATGGAAGAATTTAGAAAAATTTCAGGGCAGGTGCTTTGGCAATTACCTGGTATCAAGGAAACGCGTAGTTATCCTGTGATGGAAGTGATCAAAGAAAGTATGCAAATTAAGCTGAAACCTGCGGCTCGGCCGAAGTAGCTAATCATCAATAATTGAGTACTAAAAAGGGGCATTTAGCCCCTTTTTAGTGTCAAAAATTTTAGATTTCAGACATTTCTTTTTGATATTGCGCTTCGGCTTTTTCAAAGCGTTCAACCACATCCGCCTCTGGTGCTTTGCCCAATAAGCTCACGACAACGATACTGATCGCAGAGAAAATAAAGCCTGGAATGATTTCGTATAAACCAAGGTGGCCTAAGTAGTTTTTCCACACGATGACAGTCACAGCACCCACGATCATGCCAATGATTGCTCCGTTAAGCGTCATACGTTTCCACAGCAATGAAAGAATAATCAGTGGGCCAAATGCAGCACCGAAACCTGCCCATGCATAAGCCACTAAGCCTAAAACTTTACTTGCAGGGTTCATTGCAAAGGTGATTGCAAATACGGCAATTGCCAAAACCATCGCACGTCCAATCCAAACCAATTCTTTTTGCGATGCGTTTTTACGAATAAATCCTTTGTACAAATCTTCCGTCAAGGTTGTTGAACACACCAATAACTGACAGCTAAGTGTGCTCATCACCGCAGCTAAAATTGCGGCTAAAATAATCCCAGCAATCCACGGATTGAATAGAATTTTAGTCAACTCCATAAATACCGTTTCAGGGTTGGCATTAACGACACTTGCCAGTTCTGGGTGGACTTGGAAGTAAGCAATACCGATATAACCCACTGCTACAGCACCGCCTAGACACAGGATCATCCATGTCATACCAATGCGTCGTGCATTCGGAATGGATTTAACAGAATCGGCTGCCATAAAGCGAACCAAAATATGCGGCTGACCAAAATAGCCTAAGCCCCATGCCATGCTGGATAAAATCGCAACTGTACTTAAACCTTCAAATAAATTAGAAGCTTGTGGGCGAGCTGTTTCCAAAACAGCAGCAAGATTTTGACTGTTATCACCTAAAGCAAGGTAGGTGATGATCGGTGTGATCAGCAGTGCAAAGATCATCAGACCCGCTTGGAAAGTATCGGTCCAACTGATCGCTAAGAATCCACCAATACAGACATAGCTGATGGTTGCAATGGCACCAATCCACAGTGCTGTTGTGTAGTTCCAACCGAATAAACTTTCGAAAAGTCGTGCGCCAGCCACCATGCCAGAAGCACAGTAAATCGCAAAGAACACTAAAATCACTACAGCTGAAATGATACGTAAAATCTTTTTACGGTCTGCAAAACGGCTCGTGAAATAATCGGGCAGGGTCAGGGCATTATTTTGATATTCGGTATGAACACGCAAGCGACCAGCAACGATCAGCCAGTTCAACCAAGCACCTATAATTAAGCCGATTGCAATCCAAGCTTCGGAAAGACCAGATAGATAAATTGCACCAGGGAGACCCATGAGTAGCCAACCACTCATGTCGGATGCACCTGCTGAAAGTGCAGTCACAACACTTCCTAAACTTCGTCCACCTAAAATGTATTCGTCAAAGTTATGCGTAGCTTTGTAGGCATACAAACCAATGGCAAGCATTGCAAGAATATAAAAAATAAAGGTGACTAATGTCGGGTTTAAATGGCTCATAGGCGGTTCATCCTTAATGAAAGCAAATCATCTCTGTCCTAGATGAAAATTTGTACTTCTGTCGTAAGTCGCAGATTCAAGCACGATTTAAAAATTACACTCTGTAACCTTTAAGCATATTTTATGTATGTTTTGCGTAAATGATATTTTTTCTTATTACAAATCGAATTTTTTATTGTGCTGCTGAAATGTTGTACAGAAGGGAATTTAAATTTTGATATGTAAATTTACTTAAGACTTTTCATCACAAAAAGAGAACTAATGAAATTAGGTAAAAATTACACAATGTTACATGGTGAACAAGAAAGGTGCATTTGAAATATTTGGTTGCAAATGTGCATCACATCATCTGTAGTGAGATGATTTGAACAGGTCGAATATGAGGTATGCACAGTCTTGGTGCGTAATTAGAGGGAATGCGCAGTGACAACGGTTCAAATGGAAAAAACGAGAATAGAGCATGATTTATTGGGGGATAAAGCAGTCCCGCAGTTATGTTATTACGGTATACATACATTGCGTGCCATCGAAAACTTTCAAATATCAAAGCAGCATGTCGGACAAAATTTAAACTTTGTACGCGCTATTGCTCAGGTAAAAAAAGCGTCAGCAGAAACCAATTATCAATTTAACTTAATACAAGATGATATTCGCCAAGCGATTCAGCAGGCCTGTGATGCATTGATTGATCATCCAGAACAATGGTCAGATTCATTTCCAATTGATATTTATCAAGGTGGAGCAGGTACATCGATCAATATGAATGCCAATGAAGTCATTGCTAATATTGCCCTTGAGTCGCTCGGAGATGCAAAAGGCAGTTATCAACGGATTCATCCAAACGACCATGTCAATAAGTCACAATCCACCAATGATGTCTATCCAACAGCGCTGCGTCTAGCAACATTTAGCGCTTTTGATGCTTTATTTGTGGTGTTAAATCAACTAATCGGAAGCTTACATCTCAAAGCCGATGAGTTTAAACATGTCATCAAAATGGGGCGTACACAGTTACAAGATGCTGTTCCGATGACTTTGGGGCAAGAGTTCCGTGCATTTGCAACATTATTAAAAGAAGATTTGAAGTTGATTGAGCAAAATCGACAGCTTTTATTGGAAATTAATTTAGGTGCTACAGCAATTGGTACTGGCGTGAATTCTCCTGCGGGTTATGCAGCTAAGGCAGTTGAGAATTTGGCTCATTTGACTGGTTTAAAATTGCAAGGTGCAGAAGACTATGTCGAAGCAACCAGCGATTGTGGCGTATTTATTTTATTATCGAGTTGCTTAAAACGTTTAGCTGTCAAACTTTCTAAAATTTGTAATGACTTACGTCTTTTAAGTTCAGGGCCACGAACAGGTTTAGCGGAAATTTGTTTACCTGAGTTACAAGCAGGTTCGTCGATCATGCCTGCAAAGGTCAATCCTGTGATCCCTGAAGTGGTCAACCAAATTGCATTTCGAGTAATGGGGAATGATTTAACCATTACTTTGGCCGCAGAAGCGGGGCAATTACAATTAAATGTCATGGAGCCGGTCATTGCATTGTCCATGAATGAATCGATTGAGCTTTTGGTGAATGCCGTAAAAACATTAGACAGCAAATGTATTCAAGGGATTCAGGCAAATGAGCAAGCGTGTTTTGATGCTGTGATGCGTAGTGTAGGAATCGTGACCTTACTCGATCCATATTTAGGTCATGCAAAATGTGATGAAATCGGTAAGCAATGTATTGCCGAAAATAAAACCATTCGCCAAGTGGTTTTAGAGCAAGAGCTGTTAACTGAAAGTCAATTGGATGAAATTTTCTCGATTGAAAATTTAGTTTCTGAAGTGACACCATTTAGTATGCCACTCGCTCAAGTGAGTTAAATGCTTATTTAAGACTTTTAAATAGCCCAATTATGAGTAAATGACGAAGGTTAAACCTTCGTCATTTATTTGAAGAAATCAGTGGTAAAGCTAGAGAACTAATCTGATGGCAGTGATGTATTAAGTCTCTAATAGGAACTTAATTTCTAAAAGAAAGTATTGGGTTGAAAATAAAACGCTATATTTGCTTAAGATCGTAATTATAGTTCTATATATAGTCTTGAAGGTTTGGATGAAAAATTTAGCGAATAGATAAAGTCAGAACAGCTTTAACTTGCCCAAAAGAGGACGTAATCGAAGTACAATAGGTTTTTTATCATGTTGTAGATAGTCAGATGTTTAATAAGTTAGTCGATTTATTCAAAGGCGCTAAAGAGTCGCCTGAGAAACTTTACTTAGAACAACACCACATTCAATATGATGAAACACAGGGCTATATCATTGAAGGCGTAGTTTTAAATACATTGTCTGAACGTATGGAATATCTGTCGAATAGAAAAATGACAAATTTCGATGATTTAAAACAGCTCTATGCAACTGCAATGATTATCAATGAAAAAATAGACTTGGAAATTGCAAGTCAACGCTTTGTTGCACGATTAGGCAATACTGAAGAAAATCTGTTGCAGTTTAAACTCTATGTCAAACTATTGAATGATTATTATCGTCAATTCATCCGTGATCGTAAGTAAGTGAATGGACTGCAGTGTTTGAGTTTGATGGGTGCGTTAATGGTACTCATCAATAGAAAATACAATCGCAAATCCATATTGGTTAAAACACTGTATATAGTTGCTTAAATCTCGGAATGTAAAAAGCATCGTGTTAATATGATCACTAAGTGATTAAAACATTAAAAGCTATTTACATCATGTTCCAGCAAGAAATTTCACAACTCAATCTTAAACAGCTCAAAGCTGGCGAAAAGCGGTGGGTCGGAAACTTACAAGGCTCATCTGCTGCATTATTATTTAAAGAAATTAGCAAACAATCCAAACAGTTGTTTGTAATTGTAGCACGTAATAATCAGCATCTCGGGCAGTTAGAAAGTGAGCTGGAATTTTACGGAATTAAGCCGACTATTTTCCCTGATTGGGAAATTTTACCTTATGATCGCCTATCGCCACATCAAGACATCGTTTCTGAGCGCTTGGCGATTTTGTCCAATATGCCACAGCAAGGCGTGTTGTTGGTTTCAGCAACAACTTTAGCGCAGCGAGTTGCGCCTGCATCTTGGGTATTAGGTGAACACTTTGATATTAAAGTAGGTCAAAAATTTGATATCGAACAACAAAAATTAAGATTAGTACAAGCGGGCTATCACTTGGTGGATACCGTTTATGATCATGGTGAATTTGCAGTACGCGGCAGCATCATGGATATTTACGCTTCGGGGCAAAGTTCACCGATTCGTATTGACTTATTTGATGATGAAATCGATACCCTCAAATTCTTTGATCCTGAAACTCAGCGAACCACCCAAAACTTAGATTATTTTACGGTTTTACCTGCAAAAGAATTTCCATTAAAAGAAGCACGTTCACTGTTTCGTGATCGATATGCGGAAAATTTTCCGACAGCAAATCCAAAGAAAAACCCAATTTATCAAGATGTACAAGATGGTATAGCTTCACCGGGTATTGAGTTTTATTTTCCGTTGTTCTTCTCTGAACAAGCCATGAGAGAGCAAAGTACCCTGTTTTCGTACTTACCTGAGAATGGCATTGTCATTACAGATAGAGCCATAGATGACACATTGATTCAGTTTTGGTCAGACATTGTGCGTCGTTATGAAGACCGTCGTCATAATGTCGACCAACCGATTTTGCCGCCAGAGCAGATTTTCCTACAACCAAATCAAGTGTTAGAACAATTAAATCTCTGCCGTCGTATAGTGGCTTCACCTGAGGCTTTTGATGAACGTAAGGGCGTGATCAATCTTGCAGCTGAGATTCCACCCCGTTTACCTGTCGATCCAAAACGTGAAAAGCCATTTTATGCTGTTAAGCAATATATCGATGCGGCAAATTATCCAGTGCTTTTGGTGGCTGAAAGCGCTGGTCGACGTGAAACTTTAAAAGATGCATTGCGTCCAAGTTTGGGTGATATCCCAACGGTCGAAAGTTTTGATGATTTTATGCATTCTATGCACGCGATTGCGATCACCAATGCGCCCTTAGATCGTGGTTTATTGCTAACTGACAAACTCAGTGTAATTTCTGAAAATCAGCTGTATGAACACCGTGTGGTTCAACGTCGTCGTAAACGCCAACAGGAAGTATCAGAAGAGTTTCTTGTTCGTAGTTTAACCGAGCTAAGTATTGGCGCACCTGTGGTTCATATTGATTATGGTGTGGGGCGATATGCAGGTTTAATTACCTTGAGTATCGATGACCAAGACCATGAGTTTTTGCAGTTAGACTATGCCGATGCAGCCAAGGTGTATGTCCCTGTAACAAATCTGCATTTAATTAGCCGATACAGTGGTGGTGACCCAGATCTAGCACCATTACATAAATTGGGCACAGATGCGTGGTCTAAAGCCAAACGCAAAGCTTTAGAGCAGATCCATGATGTGGCGGCAGAACTTTTACATATTCAAGCCCGTCGTCACTCGAAGCCGGGTTATGGATTTGAACTGGATCAAAGTCTCTATATGCAGTTTGCCAGTGGCTTCGCCTATGAAGAAACTTTAGACCAAGCCAATGCTATTGAAGCGACACTGTATGACATGCAACAAGCGAAGCCGATGGATCGCTTGGTTTGTGGTGATGTCGGTTTTGGTAAAACAGAAGTGGCCATGCGTGCTGCATTTGTGGCAGTACAAAATAACAAACAAGTGGCTGTACTTGTGCCAACCACGTTGTTGGCGCAGCAGCACTACGAGTCTTTCAAAGACCGTTTTGCGGACTGGCCTGTACGTATTGAAGTCCTTTCACGTTTTGGTTCATCAAAATCACATACCAAAACCATTGAAGACCTCGCAGAAGGTAAAGTGGATATTGTGATTGGCACACATAAAATCTTGCAGGAAAGTGTGCAATTTAAAAATCTCGGCCTCATGATCGTGGATGAAGAGCACCGTTTTGGTGTGCGTGATAAAGAGCGAATTAAAGCATTACGCGCCGATGTCGATATGCTGACGCTAACTGCAACGCCTATTCCACGTACGCTGAATATGGCTTTTAGTGGTATGCGTGATCTATCAATTATTGCAACGCCACCTGCACGTCGTCTTGCTGTGAAAACCTTTGTGCAAGAACACACTGGAGATTCGATCAAAGAAGCGATCTTGCGTGAACTATTACGTGGCGGGCAAGTGTATTTCTTACACAATGAAGTGGAGAGCATTGAACGTACGGCAGAAACTCTACGTGAATTGGTTCCTGAAGCCCGAGTTGCGGTAGCACATGGTCAAATGCGTGAGCGTGAGCTAGAGCAAATCATGCAGCAGTTCTATCATAAAGAATATAACGTGCTGGTGTGTTCAACCATTATTGAAACTGGGATTGACGTGCCAAACGCCAATACCATTTTGATTGAGCGTGCAGATAAACTGGGACTAGCACAGTTGCATCAATTACGTGGTCGTGTCGGCCGATCGCACCATCAAGCTTACGCCTATTTACTTGTGCCTTCACTCAAAGGCTTAAAAGGTGATGCTGAAAAACGCCTAGATGCCATTTCTCGTGCATCGACTTTGGGTGCGGGTTTCATGTTGGCTACAGAAGACTTAGAAATTCGTGGTGCAGGTGAGTTGCTGGGTGAACAGCAAAGTGGCTCAATGCAAACCATCGGTTATAGTCTATATATGGAAATGCTTGAAAAAGCCACCAAAGCCATTCAAAAAGGCAAAACACCTAATTTTGACTCACCATTATCATTAACGGCTGAAATTAGCATGCATATGCCAGCCTTAATTCCAGATGATTATTTAGGTGATGTACATCAACGGTTATTGTTCTACAAACGCATTAGTAATACGGATACTCAAGAGAAACTCGATAACATTCGTATGGAGTTGATCGATCGTTTTGGCTTACCACCACAAGCAGTTAAGCAGTTATTCTCTGTCCATCAGTTGCGTTTAAAAGCGGAACAATTGGGTATTACTAAAATTGATATCAGCTCACATGGCGGCAGTATTGAATTCTCGCCAGATACACCAGTTCAAGCCATATCCATCATCCAAATGATGCAAAAGCATCCGACTTTCTTCCGAATGGAAGGTGGACAGCGTCTAAAAGTGATGGTCATGCTCGAAGAATATGACAAACGCATTCAATTTATAAATGACTTATTAGACAGTTTACTGAAGGAATTAGCGCCAAATCACTAGATTTGGCGTATAAATTGCTTGTTTAGAATGAGTAGATTTTTATGCGTGTTTTTTCTATAGAAGAAACGCTTGATTTTTTTGAAAAATTTATTAGAGTCATAAGCAAGCAACGTTTTATTCAAATGCGGTTTATTTGTAATGAAACGTTCTGTACTGAATATTCACACCCATAAGGATGTGATAGTATTAGCCATCATTCTAATTTTGCATCATTTATAAAGATATGTTTAGTTTACATCCACAACTTGCTCAAGATACGTTTTATGTAGGCGACTTTCCTCTGTCAACATGTCGTTTGATGAATGATATGCAATTCCCGTGGCTTATTTTGATTCCACGTGTTCCGGGAATTACAGAGCTTTATGAATTAAGTCAGGCAGACCAAGAGCAGTTTTTACGTGAATCAAGCTGGTTATCAAGCCAATTGTCACGTGTATTCCGTGCAGACAAAATGAATGTAGCTGCATTGGGTAATATGGTTCCACAATTACATTTTCATCATGTTGTACGTTATCAAAATGATGTGGCTTGGCCGAAACCAGTTTGGGGTACGCAAGCAGTTCCTTATAACAATGATGTCTTGGCACACATGCGCCAAACACTAATGCTTGCACTACGTGGTCAAGGTGATATGCCTTTTGATTGGCGTATGGACTAATCCCGATTTACGGACAATATCAGGATAGTAGAAGAATGAGTGTCCGTATGGGGGCGATCGAGTGCCGTTAGACAATTTAATCAGCAAAGAGCCTAAACAGTTTGAATATTTTCATCGTTTGATGGGATATATCATGCTGTCTTTGGTGATTGTTGTCTATCATTACACTCAGCCAGATACGCAATATCAAATCTATATTCCTGCATTTTTATTTTTTCTGATTTTAGTCGTTCCTAAGTTTTCTCATTGGTTAATTTATCGATATAGCAATCAAGTTAAGCGTAATGTGCTTTTTCTGATCGATATCATCGTTATTGCTGTACTGATGTCTGCAGTACATTTAAGCCTTGTTTTAACTTTTCTTGCGGTCTTTGCGCTGCTATATACAACCATTTATAACAAAATCAATTTCTTAATGATGTCCTTGGCCGGGATTGTAGGCGTCACTGTATTTTATTTATGTAACATTTATGTCTTTGGTTTTCAAGAATATTTTGAGTCAACCAGCAGTGAGTTAACCGTTCTAGGTTTTTTGTGCCTTATTACATATTTCAGTGTAGGGACATTTTATCAACACACCCAAGTTCAGTCTTTGAGCAATAAAAAGAATCACTATTATGATCAGATGAATCGTTATATGGAATTCGCTAATCAATTAAGTCGTTATGCGCCTATGCAACTTTGGCAATCGATTATGAAAGGTGAGTCTGAAGCTAAGATCGAATATAAACGTAAAAAACTCACGATTTTCTTTTCAGATATCCAAGGGTTTACAGAACTTTCTGAAACATTAATCCCAGACGATTTAGCATTTCTACTCAATGACTATTTGAGTCATATGACTGAGATTGCCAAACAGTATGAAGCGACTGTCGATAAATTTATGGGGGATGCAATTCTAATCTTCTTTGGTGATCCACATAGCCAAGGCGTAGAGCAGGATGCAAAAACCTGTTTAGAGATGGCAATGGTCATGCGTCAGCAAATGAAGTTGCTGCGTGAACGCTGGATTAAAATGGGTTATCCGCCGCTACACATTCGTATGGGTATTTCTACAGGGTATTGCCACGTTGGGAACTATGGTGCAGCTCACCGTATGGCATATACCATCGTGGGTCGTGATGCGAATTTGGCTGCACGATTGCAAAGTGCTGCTGAAGTCGACGAAATTTTGATTTCAGATGACACGCATCATTTAGTGAAAAATGACTATTTATGTGCGCCCAAAGCACCGATCTTCTTAAAAGGTATCAAAGGCCCAGTACGTACTTGGCAAGTGATGGAAAAATATACCTCACAGAAAACAGATTATCAGCGTTGGTTCGACTACGAATATAAAGGCTTTAATCTATTGTTGAACTTAGATGAAGTACAAAACTTTGAATATCCTGAACTAATACATGTTTTAGAACGCATGATTCAGCGCCTACAAACACAGCAAAAAATGACCAACTCTGCTGGTATTGTTAAACTGAATTTAGAAGACGAAGTGATCGAAGAAGTCAAAAAAACTGAATCTCACTCTTAATGATTCAACACCTGCATTATTAAAATTAGATCTAATCGTATTGCGTAAAATTTTAAAAAGAACTCAATTCATTCTTTTATCAAAACGTCATCTTTTTTGAAATGTTGAATAAATTTATGCATCAAAAAGCCAGTTACGATGAACTGGCTTTTTGATTATAGAAAATTATCTATAAATTAATGATTTTCTGAAGCATGGTTGATGGTATATTTAGGAATTTCAATTTCCAAATCTTCATCTTCAATTTTTACTTGGCATGACAGACGAGAGTCTGGCTCTAATCCCCAAGCACGATCGAGAAGATCTGCTTCGACATCATCCATTTCATCTAGACCATCAAAACCTTTACGTACAACCACATGGCAAGTGGTGCATGCTTTAGACATATCACATGCATGTTCAATTTTGATGCCGTTTTTTAACATGCTTTCGCAAAGGTTAGCATTTGCTTCGACTTCAAACTCAGCGCCGTTTGGGCAGATTGTTGCGTGAGGCAGTACTTTAATACGTGGCATAATCTTGACCTATAAATTAATTTGAGTTTGACCAGTCATCGAGTTTTGTGCCTTTCAGTGCGGCATCAATGTGCTGATTCATACGAGCTGCAGCAAATGCATCGCTATGTATTTTAAGCTGTTCTACAGCATGTTCAATAGCTTTGATATCTGTCGTTTCAAGTGCAACATCTAAAACAGTGCGTGCAGCGGTGAGGGAACTGTGTTGCTCTTGGCTGAGAAGCTGAGCATCTACTTTAAGTGCTTGATCAAGTGCTTCAAGTTCACGTTTTGCTTCCACTTTGGTTTCTTGAAGATGACGTAAGTTTTTGTCTTCTTCAGCAAACTTATAACCATCAATCAGTAAGCGTTCAGTATCGGCATCAGATAAACCATAAGATGGTTTGATGTCAATTTGAGCATGCACACCAGAAGTGGTTTCTTTGGCAGACACCGTGAGTAAACCATCTGCGTCAACTTGGAAAGTCACTTCAATGCGCGCTTGACCCGCAGTCATCGGTGGAATACCACGAAGCACGAAACGACCTAGACTACGGCAATGTTCAACCAAATCACGCTCACCTTGTACAACATGAATCAACATCGCTGTTTGACCATCTTGATAGGTTGTGAATTCTTGGCGACGCGCCACTGGAATAGCTGTATTACGCGAAATAAGGCGCTCAACCAAACCGCCCATGGTTTCTAAACCTAAAGAAAGCGGTGTGACGTCTAAAAGCAATGAACCATCTTTAGAGTTACCAATAAGCTGGTTCGCTGTAATCGACGCGCCAATGGCCACAACTTCATCAGGGTTAATAGTGCAGAGCGGTTCTTGATTGAAGACATCTTGAACAGCTTTTTGTACAGCATACGAGCGGGTAGAACCACCGACCAATACCACATTTTGAATATCGCTAAGCTCAAGCTTGGCATCACGCATGACACGTTTACAAACGCTGATAGTTTTATCCAAAGCAACTTTGATGATTGATTCAAAAGTAGGGCGGTCTAAAGTCAATGATTGATCAAGAACTTTAAGCTCTACAGATTCAGCCTCGGTTAGAGCTTCTTTTGCTTTACGAGCAGAAACGATGAAATGGGCATATTCAGCATCATCTAAAGTTTCAATATTCAGTTGTTTTTTTGCCCATTTTACAATCAGACGGTCTAAGTCATCACCACCAAGCGCCGTGTGGCCACCCGTTGCTAGAACTTCAAAAACGCCTTGAGAGAAACGTAAAATTGAAACGTCAAAAGTACCACCACCCAGATCATAGATCACATAGTTTTGATCATGTGCAAGATTGGTGTCTTGGTCTAAGCCATAAGCCACTGCAGCAGCAGTCGGTTCATTTAAAAGACGCAGTACATTTAAACCTGCAAGCTGAGCTGCATCACGCGTTGCTTGACGCTGTGCTTCATCAAAATAGGCAGGTACTGTAATCACAGCACCATTTACTGGATTATTTAAGCTGCTTTCTGCACGGTCTTTAAGTTGTTTTAAAATTTCAGCAGAAATTTCAACGGGTGTTTTACGACCTTGTGCAGTTTCAAAAGCAGGCATTTCATTCGCTTCACCGACTAAGTTGTACGGGTGTTGGAATTTGATATCTGCTTTAGAGCGACCCATAAAGCGTTTTACAGAAACGATAGTATTTTTAGGATCAGTCGTTAAGAATGCCTTTGCGTCGTCACCATATTGCGCAGTGGATTCGCCATAGTGTGCAATAGAAGGGAGTAACACACGACCATGTTCATCGTTAAGCACTTTCGCTTTACCAGAAAGTACCGTGGCTACTAAAGAGTGTGTAGTCCCAAGATCGATACCAATTGCAATGCGGTGTTCATGCGGCGCACTTGATTGACCAGGTTCTGCAATTTGCAAGAGAGCCATGTGTGTTACATCCTTTGAACGTCAAATATAAAAAATAAATTAAAAATCATCGTCTAAATCAAAGCTATCGTCGTCTAAGAAGCGATCTTCAGCTTTATCGATGTCAGCCATTACTTTTTGGAAGAAGCGTAATTTACGTACGGTATCACGTGCTTCAGCCCAGTCTTCGTCGTCATAATCAATCTTGAATTCACGAACCAAACCGTCTATCCATTGCTGAACTTCAGTTTTAAGTGAAGTGAGGTCATCAGCAGAGCCTGCCTCATCTAACTGTTCACGAATTTCTAAGGCATCTTGTAGGAACTCAAAATCACTAATCGATTGATCAAGGTGATAATCTTGTTTTTTGAGACTTAAAAGATATGCAGCGCGGCTATCAACATTGGATAAAGCTTTAAATGCTTGATTAATCTCACTAGATTTTATCAGGGCTTGATCTTTGTCTTCGGCTTTATCTGGATGATATTGTTGCTGCAACTTTAAAAATTCAGCTTTTAAAACTGCTAAATCAATATCGAGTGCTACAGGTAAGTTAAACAACTCAAAATGATTCATGGGAGATGGTGTCCGCAATAGAGGTGCAAAAAGTGTTGCTTTAAATGCAATTAAAACAGTGAATTTTACACTGTTTTAATGCGAAAAGGAGCGTGGAAATGGCTTAAACCGTAAACGATTCGCCGCAGCCACATTCGCCTTTTTTATTTGGGTTATTAAATTCAAAACCTTCGTTTAAACCATTTTTCACATAGTCCATCTCCATACCTTCAAGATAAACTAAGCTTTTTGGATCAACGAATACTTTTACGCCAAACTGATCGAATACTTGGTCATGCGTGTCAATATCATCGACAAACTCAAGTATATAAGCTAAACCAGAACAGCCAGAAGTTTTCACGCCAACGCGAATACCTTCACCCTTACCGCGATTCTTGATGTAATTGCTGATATGAGTTGCAGCATTTTCAGTTAAATGAATCATGAAAACTCCGTTAATCTTTTTTAAAACACGTAAACAATTAAGCTTTTACTTTCTTGCTACGGTAGTCTTCTACAGCAGCTTTGATTGCATCTTCAGCAAGTACAGAGCAGTGTACTTTTACTGGTGGAAGTGCAAGTTCAGTTGCAATATCAATGTTCTTAATTGCTTGAGCTTCATCAAGAGTTTTGCCTTTTAGCCACTCTGTTACTAATGAGCTAGATGCAATTGCTGAACCACAACCGTAAGTTTTGAAGCGAGCTTCTTCAATTACGCCGTTGTCATCAACTTGGATCTGTAGACGCATAACATCGCCACAAGCTGGTGCACCGACCATACCTGTACCAACGTTTTCTGCATTTTTGTCTAAAACACCAACATTACGAGGGTTTTCGTAATGATCAATTACTTTTTCGCTATAAGCCATGATGCTTCTCCAAACCTCGGGGTCAGCCTTAAGATTAATATGGGGATGAAATTACGTTAATCAATGAGATAGCCTTAAAATAAAAGCTATCTCACCGGGATGAATTAGTGTTCAGCCCATTCTACAGAATTAAGGTCGATACCTTCTTTGTACATGTCCCAAAGCGGTGAAAGATCACGTAGTTTTTTAACTGCTGCTTTGGTAATTTCAAGTACGTGGTCAATATCGGCTTCAGTGGTGTATTTACCAAAGCTGAAACGAATCGAGCTGTGGGCCAATTCGTCTGAAAGACCCAATGCACGAAGTACATAAGATGGTTCTAAAGTTGCTGATGTACATGCAGAACCAGAAGATACTGCGCAATCTTTAAGTGCCATCATTAACGATTCACCTTCAACAAAGTTAAAGCTGACGTTTAGATAGTTTGCAACGTTGTATTCTGGGTGACCGTTCAGGAAGACTTGTTCAAGATCTTGCAAGCCATTCCAAAGTTTGTCACGAAGTACACGAATACGAGTTTGTTCAGCATGCAGGTTTTTGCCGGCAAGTTCGAACGCTTCGCCCATACCCACGATTTGGTGAGTCGCTAGCGTACCTGAACGCATGCCACGTTCATGACCGCCACCGTGCATTTGCGCTTTAATACGTACACGTGGTTGACGACGTACATAAAGAGCACCAATACCTTTAGGACCATAGATTTTGTGGCCAGAGAAACTCATCAAATCAACTTTCATTGTTGAAAGATCAATTTCTACTTTACCAGCAGCTTGCGCAGCATCTACATGGAAATAAGTTTTGTTTGCACGAGTCAATTCACCGATTGCAGCTACATCAGTAGTTGTACCGATTTCATTGTTCACCATCATCAAAGATACAAGAATTGTATCTGGACGAAGGGCTGATTGAACCATTTCAGGTGTGATTAAACCTGTTTTTGCTTCTGGCTCAAGATAAGTAATTTCGAAGCCTTCTTCTTCAAGCTCGCGGCAAGTATCAAGAATTGCTTTATGTTCAATTTTACTTGTAATAATGTGCTTGCCTTTAGATGCATAAAACTGAGCAATACCTTTAAGCGCAAGGTTGTCAGATTCAGTTGCACCAGAAGTCCAAACGATTTCGCGTGGATCAGCTTTTACTAGATTAGCAACTTGTTCACGTGCATATTCTACTTTTTCTTCTGCCTGCCAGCCGTAAGCATGAGAACGAGAAGCTGCATTACCAAAAGTACCGTCAAACGTTAGACATTCCATCATACGTTCTGCGACTTGAGGGTCTACAGGTGTAGTTGCTGCATAGTCAAGATAAATAGGACGCTTCATGTCAAATACCTGTAACCGATAAAAGGGCTGAATCAAAGTTTGCTGAATTTTGACGAATTGATACGGTTTGAACGTTATCGCGTGCTACAAGGTCAGCAAGGGTGATTTTTGCAAGATAATCGGCAATGTGGTGGGAGAGTTCCTGCCATAAATCGTGAGTCAAGCACATTGCACCATTTTGGCAGTTGCCTTTGTGGTCACAACGGGTTGCATCAACTGTTTCATTTACAGCTTCAATAATTTCCAAAACAGTGATGTCTTCAGCACTACGAGCAAGGTGATAACCACCGTTTGCTCCACGGATGCTGGAAACTAAGCCGTGACGCTTTAATTTTGCAAATAACTGCTCAAGATAGGCCACTGAAATGGTTTGACGAGCTGCAATTTCTGCAAGAGTGATCGTTTGTTCAGTTGGCTGCAAAGCTAGATCAAGTAGAGCAGTCACTGCGTAGCGACCGCGAGTTGTTAAGCGCATGATTCGATACACATGTTAAGTCTAGATGTGCAGATTTTATGAATCCTGACTAAAATAGTCAAGTTTTTTTGAGATTGTTTATTTGTTTTATTTTGTCTGAAAAATTATGTATTTATTTGAACCACACATTATACACTAATAACGTTATTAAAAGAACAGATATTAGACTAAAAGCGATATTAATCCGCTTTTGACGACGTTCGATACGCTTAATACGGTTTTTGTATTGTTTAACTTCAACTTGCAGTGTGTTGATTTTAGAGCGTTGTTGTTCAATTTTTTCTAAAAGTGGGGCAATACGTTTTTTAGACGCAACGATATCATTTTCTTCGACAGGTTCAGACAGCCAGTGTTTCCAGTCAGATAAAATTTTCGGCACACTAAATAAAGAAACCAAATCACGAAATTCATCTTTTAAAACCACATCTCCATCGATACGCATGGTTTTGATGCTTTTACGATTACCAAATACAAAAATTTTCACCAAATCCATTAGTGTCGTGCGGACATCAAGGTCGATAGCTTTATCTGGAGATTTCGTGTCGAACAGAATACCGTGCTCAGTAAACTGAACATAAAAGTCAAAATAAGGGATGTAGCTATTTATTTTTAGTGCGACTTTTTGATCAACAAATTTTTTAGCTTGTAATGCTACAACACGGTCATGTTTTAAAATGAAAGTAAAAATCGTTTCTAAAACAATCAGGGTCATAGTAAGCAACAAATGTGGTTGAGCTTGTGTTTGTTGCGTATCACTCATAAAAAAAATGTCCTTGTTAAAATCTGAAAGCACTGGAAACTGAGCGTCCTGCTCTAGAGGAACTTAGAATATACCAAAAAGTTGGTAATTCACCAGCTTTGTAGAACAGTTTAATCAATCTATCAAGTCATATGTTTGCTATTATGTTGTTAAAATGAAGAATCACATGTTGCTGTGCACATAAAATAATCAGGAGAAGTGCGGATTATGGAAAATACAGAAAGCATAATTGACGATGCACAAGAAACATCAGAAAAGCCGGCTAAAACTCGCGTACGTAGTCATTCTGACCGTCGCTCTAAAATGGATTTCCGTAAATATACCAAACAGATTTGGTTGGCTGGATTAGGTGCTTTTTCACGTGCTGAGGGAGAGGGAAATAAGCTTTTTGACTCTTTAGTCAAAGTTGGAGAGGAGCTTGAGTCCAAAACGATTGATATTGCAGATCAAACTGTCGAAAAAGTTTCAGAAAAAGCCAAGGAATCTGTAACCGATACGAAAGATAAGGTAGAAAAAATTTTAGATAATGGTGTTAATCATTCTTTAAACCGTTTAGGATTAGTGACTGTAAAGGATTTACAGCACTTAGAAAGGCTTATACTTCAATTACATACTAAAGTTGACCAATTAGCCGAAGAGAATGCCCAACTGAGGGCCGAAATATTAAAAAAACACTAACTTTTTTAATATTATCGAATTTTCAAGGTTTTTTTCGTCAAAAAATTCTATAAAAAGAGGTTGAGGAGTATTGCGTTTAACCCTAAAGCATTGCTATAAAGGCGTTATGGCGTTTTATACAAATTCTTGAACCTTAAATAAACGATATTAAGAGGACGTAATTTTCATGAATAAATCAGAATTAATTGATGCAATTGCCGAAAATGGGGGATTATCTAAGGCCGATGCCGGTAAAGCTTTAGATGCTACAATTGCTGCAGTTACCAATGCATTAAAAGCTGGTGATACAGTTACTTTAGTTGGTTTCGGTACTTTCAGCGTAAAAGAACGCGCTGCACGTACTGGTCGTAACCCACAAACTGGTGCGACTTTAGAAATCAAAGCAAGCAAAGTTCCTAGCTTCAAAGCGGGTAAAGGCTTGAAAGATTCTGTAGCTTAATCTTATTAAGCACATGAGACGCGCCATAAATTGGCGCGTTTTTTATTGGTAAATGTGATTAATTGATATATCGCATTCATTCATCTCGGGTTTTCGGTTAAAATTCACCGCAAATAAAATATTGGAATACTTATGGAATCGTTTCGTAAAGTCATTAAGGGTTGGCTGGGCAAGGTCTTGCTCGTTTTGTTTTTGACCCCTTTAGCACTTGTAGGTATTGAAGGATATTTTAGTGGTGGATCTAAAGATGCAGCAAAGACTGTAAACGGTACTGAAATTTCTCAAAAAGAACTCGAAGCACTGACGAACTCATTAAAAGAACAATATCTTGCATATGCTCAGGGTGATGAAACATTATTGAATCAAAATTTCATTAGCAATAAAGCGATGGATACTTTGGTTTCACGCCAATTGCTATTGCAACAAGCTGATAAATTAGGCATTAGCTTGAGTGATGCACAAATTGTGCAAATGATTCATCAGCAGCCAAGCTTTCAAGTCAATGGTCAATTTTCTGATGAAGCGTTTGCGCGATACCTCGAATCGATTGGTATGACGAATCGCACATTCATTGATAATTTACGTAAAGACCATGCTTTAAAAATGTTGTCTACAACATTTATGGAATATGCATTGGTGAGTAAGCTTGATATCTTGCAAATTGCGAACTTACAAACGGAACAACGTAGTATTCAGTTGGCAAGCATTAATCTTGAAAATTACAAGAAAAATGTAAAAGTATCTGATGCAGAAATTGCCGCTTACTATGAGCAGCATAAAAACAAATTTAAGCAAGCAACTAGTGTTGATGCAGATTTTGTCGTATTAACACCTGCCAATATTACTGCACCTGTAGAAGCTGCAACTGATGCTGAACTGAAAGAAGCGTATAACAGCTTTGTTGAGAATGCACAGAAGTCAGTTAAACCTATCGTTAAGCACATCATGATCACTGCGGACAATCGTTCAGATGCCGAAGCTAAAAAACTGGCTGAAAGTGTTCAAGCTAAAATTAAAGCAGGTTTAAGCTTTGACCAAGCTGCTGCGCAATTCTCTGAAGATCCTGAATCTAAAGCAAAAGGTGGTGAACTGGTTGCTTATGAAAAAGGTGTGTTTGGTGATGCATTTGATGCAGCAGTTGAAGGTGCTCAAGCTGGTCAAGTGACTGCTCCAGTGAAAACAGACAGTGGTTATCACTTGATCGAAAAAGTGGCGCCAGCTGTAAAAGTGGCTTCATTTGAACAAGAAAAAGCTCGTCTGCAAGCAGAAGTCGCTGCTTCGAAAAAAGCCAATGTTTTTTCTGACACTGTAAACAGCCTCAATGATATGGTTGTGAGCAGTGATGCCCTTGATGTCGTGGGTCAAGAAGTGAAAGGTGTAAAAGTTCAATCATTGAATGGCTTAACATTAGCATCGCAACATCCAGTTTTAAGTGATGCAAACGTCAAAGTTAAATTGTTTAACGATGATGTTAAAAATGGTGAACGTAATGTTTCATCTAGCATTCAGTTGAAAAACGGTGATGTAGTTTGGGTGAAAGTGCGTAACTATCATGCTGCAGGTGTTCAAACCTTAGCTGAAGCGAAAGCGCATGTGAAAACTCAGCTGATTGAAAAGAAAGCGTCTGATGCTGCAAAAGCCCAGATTCAAGCGACATTGAAAGAGTTTGCTGCAAAACCTGCTGCTTCAGTCGCGAAAGGCAATTTAAACTTTGAAAATGCGGGTACCTTCACTCGTGCTGATGGTTTGTTGAAACGCGAAATTCAACGTGCTGCATTTAGTGTAAAAGCGCCGAAAGCAGGTCATTGGTCTGTTACGACTACAAATCTACCAAATGAGTTGGTTGTGGTTGCTGTGACTGCAGTGAACAAACAATCTGATGCGGCATTAACGGGTGAGCAGTTAGATGAGTTAAAAAAACTTTATCAACAGCTTCGTGGTCAGCAAGAATTTGATGACTACACACGTTATCTAAAAGATCATGCCAAAATTAAATAATTAAGGCAGCTTTAAAAAAACCAGCTTTCGAGCTGGTTTTTTTTTGACTTAAATTGACAGATATAATTTTTATTTAAAAGATTTGGCAAATGAAATATCGACTCTAGCATCGTAGATTGGTGTTCTCAAAAAAATAATATGAAGACGAAATAACTCATCACGACAAAGGATTAAGCGGATGATATCTCTGTATATGCCTCAATGTAAACGTTTAAAGAATCCGTTATTGCGATGGATGGATCATTTTTTAAATACATGATACAGATGCTACTAACGATTTGCGTTGCCAGTAGTATTCAAGCTGCAGAACTAAACTTTCAAAATGTTCTAGAGCAGGAAAGAGCTTGGGCGGGCTTGACTAGTAAAAAAGTCAAAAATAATGAAATCGAGTGGACATATAGTGAAGGGGGAAATCCACAAAAACCGACGCTGTTGTTGCTGCATGGTTTGTCAGGCACGCGTGATAATTGGAACCGCGTTGCCCGTTATTTAACGGCCAACTATCATGTCATTATTCCAGATCTGCCAGCACATGGAGAAACTATTGTCGAAGATCAATTTGATCTATCGATTCCAAATTTAACTGAAAAATTACGACGATTTATTGATGCTGCAAAGTTAGATCCAAATTTACATATCGCAGGGCATTCGATGGGTGGTGCAATTGCCATGCTCTATAGTGCTCAGTATCCCTTAGGAGTGAAATCTTTATTGTTGGTGGATTCGGCAGGTGTCTTTAAGTCGAGTAATACAGTGTATTTAAAAGATACAGCAAAGCTTGCAGAGCTAGTGGTCAGAAAAACTGGTGATTTTGATCGCGTGATGAAGATCGTGATGCAATCCCCGCCTTTTATTCCACAAGAATTAAAAATTGGGCAAGAAAAGTTGATGATAGTTCAGTCTAAGCAAACCAATAAAATGGTGGAGCAACTGCAAAAAATGGCCACCTTGTATACGCCAGAGTCCTTTGCTTTGGCTGGACGAGGCATTGATGCACCTGTGTTTATTATCTGGGGGAAGCAAGATCAGATTATCAATGTTGAAGTGGCAGAAGAACTGAGACGCTTATTTAAAAAAGCTGAAAAGCCACTGATTTTAGACCATGTTGGTCATATGCCTATCTTAGAAGCGGAGCAGTTAATAGCGCTGCCATATTTAAAGTTTCTTTCAACTGTTCAATGAATAAAATCGGTAAAGTGTGTGAAAAAAAGCGAGAAATATCTCGCTTTTTTAAACTTAATTAGACACGTTAAGTCGATTTAAGTACGTACTTTAATTTCATAGCCCGTGTATTTACGAATATTGATCACACCGGTATCCAAAATCAGATACTGACCTTTAATCCCTTGTAATTTTCCTCGAATAATTGGTGTTTTGTCCAAATTATGCGATTTGATTTTTTCAGGATATTCATCTACCGGGTAGATAAATTGGCGTGGCAACTCATCTTCTAACAGTTCAACAGTTTCATTAAACTCTAAATTTTGGCTAAATTCTTCACGAATGGTCTGAATTTTTGGTGCAAATTCTTCCACCAATTGGTCGCGAATTTCGATCAGGTTGATCGGTTCTGCTTCACCTTTGAGCAATTTACGCCAATCGGTTTTATCGGCCACTTGCGTACCAAACATGACTTCAAGCTGACCAGATAAACGACGTGAACCAACTTTCATAATAGGCAAAGCTTGCGTCGCACCTTGGTCTAGCCAACGTGTAGGCATTTGACCCAAGCGGGTAATCCCCACTTTTAAGGCACTCGAATTGGCTAAATAGACAATATGCGGTTGAAAGCAAACTTCATGGGCAAAATCATCTTCACGGCAAGTCCCGAGATGATAATGACAGGTTTCAGGCTTCATAATGCACATATCACAAGATGCCTTAGTCTTCATGCATTTGAAGCAATGACCTTGTGAATACGATTTAGGCGTTTTTGCGCCGCAAGAAATGCAGTAGATATTTCCAGTGGCTTCAATTTCAATTTCTTGGCCAAGGCTAAACGGTAGATCAACTTCTGAGCGATCTAGAATAAATTTATACTCAACATTTGCCTTGTGTGTATGTTGATCAGTTACACTTAGGTCTTTAAGACCTGCATGCATTTTATGGCAAATGCCTTGTAGTTCCATACGAATACTCACTTCATTATTAAGGATGCGGTCAATGGCTGAACAAAATGTCATCACTTCTATGCTAGACGATTTGTCAAAAGAGCAGCCCATTTCAACCGCAATCTGTATTGGTCAGGATCTTGAGCAATACAATCAATTTCATCCAATTCAATGGCAACATTTTAACGTAACTGAGTTTTTAAATCTGCCTTTTACCCAGCGTTTTGACCTTGGATTTGTGATTCTTGATACTGAAATGATGTTGAGTTTGGATCAGCAGCAGAAAACTCAGATGTTGGTAAAATTGCGTGACCTATTTGCCAAACGCATCGTGGTGGTGAGCAAATTACACGATGAACAATTATTACGTGCTTTAGGCTTTACTCAGCTCATTGATAAAACCACACATGAAAGTGATTTTGCTTTATGGCAGTTTAATATTTTGACTTATAAACACATTCCAGATTGGTTTAACTCTAAATTTTGGGCAAATCCTGAAAACTGGGATAAATTCCGTTGGTAACAAATACTTAGCCTGCGAGAAATTGCAAAAATTAACAAACATTTATGATAAATCTGTGTTTTCCCACGTATGCTGTAATTAAGTTTATCTAGGTTTCACTGGGAAAAATAAAATGACAAATTTAAATAATATTGTTGAGATTTTAGCAAAGCAGGCCCTTGGTGGTGCAAACAATCAAAATCAACAAGGTGGTTTGGGTGGTATTTTAGGTTCGGTGCTGGGTCAATTGGGCGCAAATGCAGGCACTCAAAATACCCAAACCAATGCTCAAAACCAAGCGGGTGGTTTGGGTGGAATTCTAGGCTCTGTGTTGGGCCAACTGGGTGGTGCAGCGCAGCCGCAGCAACGTAGTAGCGGTGGTAATGCATCAACCATTTTAGTAGCAGTGTTACCTCTGGTGCTGGCTTGGATTCAAAAACAAGGTGGCCTACAAGGTGCTTTGGATAAATTACGTGGACAGGGCTTGAGCAGTCAGGTTGATGATTGGGTATCTACAGGCCCTGGTGATAATGCTGCTGTGACTAATCAACAAGTACAAAATTTATTTGATGATGCCGAAGTGGAGCAAGTTGCACAAGAAACACAAACTCAGAAACAAGATGTATATAGCGCAATTTCAACGGTATTGCCGCAAATTATTGACTCATTGACGCCACAAGCTGGACAAACCAATCAGCAAGAAGCTAATGCTGATATTCAACAAGTGATGAATTTGGTCTCAGGTTTCCTGAAGCGTTAATCAAAATATCGATTTAGGTATTTGATTGAATACAAGCCAGTGAACACTGGCTTTTTTATGATTTGAAAAATGATAACAATGTGACGCTAAGATGGATTAAATAAACGGTTCGACACACTGATTTTTTTGCCAATATAGTGTGATTTTTTTTGACGAATCAAAATGATTTTCGACTGAAACTCTAACTCACCAAACTCTGGCTCAACTTGCACATAATGTAGTTGACCAAACTCATCACGTACACGCGCTTGAGCCGAAAAGCCGGGACGGGCATTTCCACTTGAAATGGTGGCTAGACGACCGAGTAAATTAACCGTTTGTTTTTTATATTTGGGTGGGACAACCTGATCCAAACAATGAATCATAAATACCGTAAAGAATATGGCAATGATCAACGCAGGTAAAATTAAATAATAAGCTGGAACGAATTGACCTTCTTTGGCATGGATGCAAAACTGAAGTACATAGCCTGCAAAGCTAAAATTCATCAGTAAGAAGAACAAAATCAGAGACTTGGAAAATTTGACATTCAATAATGCCAACTCTTGTATGCGCTGAGGAGCGATTCTTTTTAAAACTTGGCTAGGACTAATATTGATATAGTAGCCAATGGTTTCAACCATGCCCAATAACAGTACGGCCAATAAACTTAAATGAAAGGGTATTAAGTTATAGTCTGTTAAAAATGCGGACATGGTTGTATTCCAGCGTTTATTCTTCTGTGAGGTAGATTCCACCATCAGAATGCACGTTAATATTCACTTTTTCAAGAGCTTGACCTTGGCATGGTCCAGAAATACATTCCCCAGATTCGACCATAAACAGTGCGCCATGTGTTGAGCACTCAATAAATTCTTGGTCACGATCTAGAAACTGATTTTCTAGAAACTCAAGTTCCACGTGCAAGTGTGGGCAGTTATTTTGATAAGCGTAAAACATGCCATCACGTTGGGTGATAAAAATCGTTTCACCTTCAGGCGTTTCGAATGATCGTGCTTCACGTTCAGGCACATCATCCGTCATGCAAATTTTAAACATTAAGCACATTCCTTCTGAAATGATTGTAAAAGCTGAGCATAGTCTTCAACTGCTAGGCGTGGACCAAACTGAGCCACAACTTCACTTGAGATCAAGATGGCAAGTTCAGCAGCCGTTTGATAGTCATGACCTGCATTGAGTGCATATAGGAAAGCACCAGCAAAAGCATCACCAGCACCATTGGTATCTACTGCGGTAACTTTACGACCTGGCACGGTAAATGTTGCGGCTTCATTATGAATTAAGGCACCTTTGGCACTTAATGTAATGACAATGTGTTTGCTTAGTGATTGCAATTTAGCAAGTGCAGCATCTAAATGATCTGTTTCGGTGTACATCAGTGCTTCTTGTTCGTTACAGAACAATAAGTCTACGCCATCATCGAGTAGCTCATCTAGACCTTGACGTGCATATTGCACCATTGCTGGATCAGATAAGGTCAATGCAATTTGTACACCATTGGCTTTGGCGATTTGACGTGCTTGTTTTATTCCTAGGCGTGCGCTGTCTGATGTAGAAAGATAACCTTCGATATATAACCATTTCGCAGTATTTAAGTTGCCAAAATCAATTTGGCTATCAGTTAATTCAGCAGTAATACCAAGGTAAGTATGCATCGTACGTTCAGAATCAGGGCTGACCAATACCATACATGTGCCAGTTACACCTTCACTGATTGATTGAGTTGCAGTTTGGATGCCAGCGTCGTTTAAACCATTTAGGTAAATTTGACCTAAGTCATCATTGCCGACACGACAACCATAAAATGCAGTTCCGCCTAAAGCACTAAAAGCAACCGTTGTATTTGCTGCAGAACCACCAGAAGCTTGACCTTTATATTCTTGAGTGGCTTTTAGATTGTTATAAAGGGTTGCTTGAGTATCGCCATCAGTCAGTTGCATCGTACCTTTTTGCAGATTATGTTGAATTAGGAATTCGTCAGAGACTTTAAATTCTTGGTCAATAAGTGCATTACCAATTGCAAAAAGGTCAACAGTTGCCATGTTGTATGTTCACATCAAAAAAATGAAAGTGCTAAGTTTACACGAATGCTCAGGATTGCTGTAGTTTGTTGAAGAAAATTCAATTAAAGGACAAGTGTGTATAAAAATCGGGCAAATCCATTATATTTTTACATTTTTTTTGAATTAGTTACCGTTTTAATCAGCTTTGCTATTGTGCAAATCGAAAAATTTTACTTTTATAGAGCTATAGGGTGTTCAGACTGAATCAAGATGATTTGGTCATCATAAATAGATAACAGATTAAAAGTGTGAATATATGGAAATTACGATTCGTCCAGCAGAGCAACTTCCTGCTCAAATCGAAAATATTGCTGCTTTGGCGCAGCATGAAGGCTATACATTTATACACCGTTTAATTGAAGAATATCAAAGTGGTAAAAATCGTTTTGACCAAACGGGTGAGCAATTATTGCTTGCTTATGATGGCGATAAATTGATTGCTTGTGGCGGTTTAAATCAGCAATGGGGTGATGCTGGTGTAGAAGAACGGATTGGTCGAGTTCGTCGTTTCTATGTGCATCCACAGTACCGTCAGCATGGCGTGGGTAAGCAGCTATTGGTGGAATTGGAAAAGGGTGCGAAAAAGCATTTTTCTGCACTATGCTTAAATACAGAACTTAAAAATGCTGCAAAATTCTATCAAAAACAGAATTATGTCTATGTCGAAAGTCATCCAAATTATAATTATTTCAAATATTTGGTTTAGTTTTCAATCCAAAAATAGACAGTAAACACTGTAAATGAAGCATCCGACATCGGGTGCTTTTTTTATTTGGTAATTCTAAAAAATAGTGCGATTTTTAAAACAAAATTTTAAGCAAAAATTCATTTCAGTTGTCGAAGATATAAGCATCAAAATAACTGCATTGAGTGATGCATATGCACGTGCATGAGCTACAAGACTACGTTAAAAAAGTCCCTGAGATTACCGCACTGTTCTGGTTGATCAAAATTTTTGCGACCACCTTTGGTGAAACCAGTGGTGATGCATTGTCCATGTCCTTAAATTTGGGCTATTTACTCAGTACCTTTATTTTTGCGGGCATATTTATCGGTATGCTGTATTTTCAAATACAGTCCAAAGCCTATAAACCTTATTTATATTGGGCCACGATTATTGCCAGTACCACGGTCGGTACGACCTTAGCGGATTTTGTAGATCGTTCTTTAGGTATTGGCTACTTGGGTGGTAGTTTGCTGTTACTGAGTTTGGTGCTCATATCGCTTTTTAGTTGGTATCGAGTCGAAGGATCGATCAATCCAAGTGTAGTGAATTTGCCGCGAACACAGATCTTTTATTGGTTGACGATTACATTTTCTCAAACGCTAGGTACAGCTTTGGGGGACTGGACTTCCGATAGTGCAGGATTAGGCTATAGCGGTGGCATTTGGCTATTTGGTGGTCTAATTATCTTGATGGCATTGTTGTACTTTTTTAGTCAGGTCTCAACGACGATTTTATTTTGGGCTACTTTTGTTTTGACACGTCCATTGGGCGCAGTTGTCGGCGATTTTCTAGATAAGCCAATCAGTTCAGGTGGATTGGATTTAAGTCGCTTTATGGCTTCCTTTGTATTGTTATTGGCGATTGTGATTTGTGTCTATTGGTCAACACGAAATGATAGGCAATCTATAAAACCAGTCTAAATGTTTTAGTGCGAAAACAAGTGATTTTTAAAATTAAAGTTCAAGTTGATTAAAACAGTTGGAAATGTTGTTTCGGTGAATCTAGTTGTGATTTTTTAAGGTATACTTTGCCTAATTTAAATGAATAGATTAGGAGCACACATGACTGTAGATGTCACTGAAACCATTTCTCAAACTGTACATCCCGCGTTTCAGTTGATTCGTCAACATCATGTTGAAGCTTTAGACATTTTAGTGTCTGAATATAAACACAAAGTGACTGGCGCAGTGCATTATCACTTAGCCACAAACCATGATGAAAATGTATTTTTAGTTGCCTTCCGTACACAGCCGATGGATTCAAAAGGTGAGGCGCATATTCTTGAGCATACAGCACTTTGTGGCTCAGAAAAGTTCCCTGTACGTGACCCATTCTTTTTAATGATTCGTCGTTCCCTCAATACGTTTATGAATGCGTTTACCGCAGCGGATTGGACGGCATATCCATTTGCAACGCAAAACAAAAAAGATTTCCAAAACTTGTTAGAAGTTTATATGGATGCTGCTTTTGCTGCGAATTTGAACCCCCTTGATTTTGCGCAAGAAGGGATTCGTATTGAGCTAGAAAATGGCGAAGCGGTATATAAAGGCGTGGTATTTAATGAAATGAAAGGTGCAATGAGTTCACCTTCAGATCAGTTGTATCACCAACTTGCACATCATTTATTCCCAGAAACGACATATCATTACAACTCAGGCGGTGATCCGAAAGACATTCCTGACTTAAGCTATGAAGAGTTGGTCAGTTTCTACAAATCACATTATCACCCAAGTAATGCGGTGTTCATGACCTTTGGTAATGAGCCTGCATATAACTTACAAGAACAGTTTGAAACGCTTGCTTTGTCTAAATTTGAAAAAGGTCAAACGCTGTATTCAAAACCTGAACGTCGTTTAACTGCGCCTGTAACTGTAACTGAAACGTATGCAGTTGATGCTGAAGACCTCAAAGACAAAACCTATCATGTACTTTCTTGGTTATTGCCAGAAGCAAGTAATATCAAATTACGTTTAGGTATGCGTTTGGTTGAGGGTGTATTGCTTGAAGATTCTGCTTCACCATTACGTCATTACTTAGAAACCTGTGGTTATGCGCAGTCTACTGGTCCATTTATGGGCGTAGATGACTCAAACTTTGAAATGACGTTCTACTGTGCAATTCAAGGTTCCAACCCTGAGCATGCAGAACAATTTAAAAATGGCGTGTTTAAAGTATTAGAAGACGTTGCGGCTAAGCCTGTTGACCCGGCTTTAGTTGAGGCGATTTTGCATCAAATTGAATTGCATCAGCGTGAAATCAATGGTGATGGTACACCATATGGCCTAAGCTTAATTCTGAATGGTTTAAGCAGTGCGATTCACCATTCAGACCCTGTGGATGTCTGGGATGTGGATACGGCCATTGAACAAGTGAAGGAAGAGTTGAAAGACCCAATGTGGTTATCTAACTTAATCAAAACCTACTTGCTAGATAATCAACATCGTGTGCAATTAACTTTTGTTCCAGATGCTGAAAAAAATGCGTTGGAAGCGGCAGCAGAAAAAGCACGTTTAAAAGAAATTGTTGCGAACTTAACTGAAGCGCAAAAAGCAGAGATTATTGCGCAGACTGAAGCACTGAACATTCGTCAAGATACCCCAGATGATTTGAACCTATTACCTAAAGTAGGTTTGGAAGACGTTCCTGCACAATTACAGATTGTACAAGGTCAATTACGCGAAATTATCAGTAATGGCTTGGATACGCCGTTAAATCTTTACCATGCAGGCACCAATGGTCTTTATTACCAACAAGTTTTGATTCAGATTCCTGATGAAGTGGTGCAATCGCCGTATTTCAATCTCTTATCGATTTTGATGGGTGAAGTTGGTGCAGGTGAATACGACTACTTAGAGCTACAACAGTTGCAAACAGCTGTGAGTGGCGGTTTAGGTATGGGCGCATCGCTGCGTTCAAAAGTGGACGATAAAGGTCAAATTAGTGCTTGGCTAACGTTGACCACTAAATCATTGGTGAATAATCTTGAAGCCATTCGCTTATTGAAATTGGCTTTTGAACAGCTACGTTTTGATGAGAAAAACCGTATCGTAGAGTTATTGCAACAACGTAAAGCACGTTGGCATTCACGTGTTTCTGGCTCTGGTCATAGCTATGCAATGCAAATTGCAGGTCGTCAACATAGTGCATTGGCGTTACGTGATTATCATAATACAGGCCTAGGCGCGCTGAACTGGTTGTCAGAACTTGTCAGCAAAATTGAGCAAGACGACACTGCTTATAATGCCTTGATTGATGAGCTTAAGTTAATTCATAACCGTTTGCTTAAAGCACCAAAACAATTCTTGGTGGTGTGTGAAGAACATCATTCAGACCGATTGGTTGAGGAAGTTCAAACCATTTGGGATAAAGTGGCGATTGATGATAACCCACATGCTTTAACTCAAGTGAATTTTGCAGATAGCAACAATGACGAAGCTTGGCTCATTCAAGCCAATGTTCAGTTCTGCGCTTCAGCATATCCTGCGGTGGAAGTGTCGCATCCTGATGCAGCACCTTTAATGATTTTGGCGGCTTATTTGCGTAATGGCTTCTTGCATAGCGCGATTCGTGAAAAAGGTGGTGCTTATGGTGGTGGTGCAAGCTATGACGGTAATGCATGTTCATTCCGTTTCTATAGCTACCGTGACCCACGTTTAGCTGAAACGTTTAAAGATTTTGACGCAAGTGTGCAGTGGCTACTGAATGCTGAACAACAACCGCATCAGCTAGAAGAAGCGATTTTGGGTCTAATTGCCAGCATGGATAAACCAGGGTCACCAGCGGGTGAAGCTATTACAGCTTGTTATGCTTTATTGCATAAACGCACTCCAGCTTTCCGTCAAATGTTACGTGAACGTCTTTTGAATGTGACTTTGGAAGATCTAAAACGTGTTGCTGTGGCGTACTTGGTTGAACAACAACCGACAAAAGCTGTGGTTGCACCGGTGGCTAAGCGAGATGCTTTGGTTGAGCTTGGTTTCGAAATAAAACAAGTGAATTAAAACAAAAAAGGGGTTTTTATGGCGTTCAAATCTCTTGAGCGTACGACATTGCAACTGAGCCTCATTGCGCTCAGTTCAATGTATGTCAATACTGTAAATGCACAAAATGCGGAAGTGGCTGTTAAACCAGCTACCGCTGAAGCATGTGTGGCACTTGAGTCAAATGCAGAGCGATTATCGTGTTATGACGCTTTGTTTAAAGTGCAACCTGCTGAAAAAGAAATGTTGGTTTCTGAGCGTCAAGCTGCCCAAGAAATCAAACCTGAGCCGACTGAAAAGCTGACTTTGAAAGAAAAAGTCAGTCATGCGTTTACGGACCGTTTATTTGCTGTAGAAGCACCGAACCTCAATCCAAATCTTTCACTATTGGATAGTCGTTGGGAGCTTTCTCCAGAAAGTAAATTGGGGACGTGGAATATTCGTGGCTATCAACCTGTGTATTTAATGCCGGGATATTGGACTTCGGATAAAAATGAACGTCCATCAAGCCCGAATGAAAACAACACGGTACAAGCCGATCAGGAACAAAACCTGAAATCGATGGAAGCCAAATTTCAATTGTCATTAAAAACCAAAGCTGTTGAAAACTTATTTAGTGATAATGGTGATATCTGGTTGGGCTATACCCAGTCTTCTCGTTGGCAAGTCTACAACGAAGACGAATCACGACCATTCCGTGAAACCAACTATGAACCTGAGGCTAGTCTGGTTTTTCGTACCAACTATGAACTCTTAGGTTTGAATTGGCGTATGTTGGGTCTAACCTTTAACCATCAGTCTAATGGACGTTCTGATCCCTTATCGCGGAGTTGGAACCGTGTCATGTTAAATCTAGGATTTGAACGTGACAATTTTGCACTGATGTTACGTCCTTGGTATCGTTTCGAAGAGGATACCAAAGATGATAACAACCCTGACATTACCGATTATGTGGGACGTGGGGATTTAACAGCATTTTATCGTCATAAAGATCATGATTTTAGTTTGATGTTACGTCATTCACTGAAAGGTGGTGATGACTCACATGGTGCTGTGCAGTTTGATTGGACTTTCCCAATCAATGGTAAATTGCGCGGCACAGTTCAATTGTTTGATGGCTATGGTGAAAGCCTGATTGACTATAACCATCGGGCAACCTATGTCGGTGTCGGTGTGTCATTAATGAATTGGTTCTAAAGATGCGAATTTAAAAAAACCACGCTAAGGCGTGGTTTTTTATAACTGTGAGAAAATGTACAAATCAACCAATCTGAATCTCAGAAGGTGGGTGTTTTAAGCGACTCTTCTTCGGTGTGGCAATCAGATAAGCCAGTGTTAAGGGTCCAAGGCGGCCTGCGAACATTAATAACATCAGGGCGACTAAACTGGCGGGTTGTAAGTCGCTGGTGATGCCACGAGATAGACCAACGGTGCAAGCAGCGGATACCGCTTCGAACAGCAAATCTAAAAAGCGTTTATCAGGTTCGAGAAGCAATAGACTGAAAAAACCAATAAATATCAACGTCACTGTAATGAAAATTACCGCTAATGCTTTAAAGGTGGTTTTTTCTGAAACAGAGTGGTTAAACACACGCAGTTCATCTTCACGTCTTAAAAAACTGACCACACTGAGTACAACAATAATAAACGTCCCGACTTTAATGCCACCGGCCGTACTGAGAGAACCACCACCAATAAACATCAGTAACATCGTGACGAGTGATGATGCATCGCTCATGCTTTCCATGGGTAAGCTGTTAAAACCGGATGAACGTGGAACCGTTGCATGGAACCACGCGTTGAGGGCTTGATCACCTAGTGACATCGTGGCTAAGGTTGCAGCATTATTGGCTTCTAATAACCAAATGGTGATGAAGGCGAAGATATTTAAGCCTGCAATGGTCGATAAAATCAGCTTGCTATTGGTGCTGAGTTTTTTCCAACTTTTATTGCGCTTAATGTCCATCAGTACCAAAAAGCCGATACCACCGATGATATAAAGCATACTGATGGTAAACGTAATGAAATAACGGTCAGCGAAGCTCATTAAACTATTGGGAAATAATGAAAATCCACCATTATTAAATGCAGAAACACTATAAAAGGCAGCATAGAACAGGGCCTGGTTAAAATTGTATTCTTGCATCCAAGCGATGGTCAAAATAACCGTTCCCACCATTTCAAAAAATAGCGAATACAGCAGTACGCCTTTGATGGTCATGGTCACTTTGGCAAGGCTTGTCTGTCCAATGGTTTCTTGAGCCATAATTTGTTGTTTTAGCCCAATTTTAGGGGACAAACTCATAGCGGCCAATATCGCAAAGGTCATAAAGCCGAGACCGCCGCATTGTAGTAAACCCATAATCACGACTTTACCAAACACAGTATAGGCTTCGCCGACATTCACAACTGAAAGTCCTGTAATGGTCACGGCTGAGGTCGCTGTAAAGAGGGCATTGATCCAACTTAAATCACCATGATGTGAATAAGGGAGTTTTAACAGCAAGGTGCCAATGATAATAAGCCCAAGAAAACCCAATGCCAAAATACTGGGCGGGCTGAGATTAATGGTATTACGCTGTTTATTGTGCAGTTTCATGTTTTTCTACTGTCATCTTGCGCGATTGTGTGCAAATAGAGCACGACGCTGATTACAAAGTTGCTTTGAAATGTTTAGCCAGTCGACGTAAATGTTCGAGTAAACCTTCAACCACTAAAATATCGCCTGTTTGTAAAATCAAGTTCGGATCTAAACTATATTGAAGCTCGGTGCCACGTTTATGCAAAATCGTCTTCACTTCTGGGACATGATCCATTATTTGATTTAAACGCGTGCCTTGTTGTGGTTCTTTAATTTCAACTTTCACCAAATAATGATCATCTTCGAGCACCATGTAGCGGCTCACCATTGGATAACTCAGTGACTGGGCAACACGGACACCCATATCTTCTTCAGGATGGATGATTTTGCTGATGCCTAAATGGGTTAAAATCATGTGATGTGCTTTGGACTTGGCTTTGGCCCAAATTTTGTTGATCCCCATGTTTTTTAGATGGAGCACACATAAGATGCTGGCTTCAATATCTTCACCAATCGCGACAACGACGGCTTCACAATTTTGAATATTGAGTTCTTGTAAAACGTGCTCATCTGTTGCATCAGCAATCACTGCATGGGTCAGCTGGTCCGAAATACTTTCAACAAACTTTTTGTTGCTATCGATTCCAATGACATCGTGTTTTAAACCCATGAGTTCAGTGGCAACAGTTGCGCCAAAACTTCCTAAGCCAATCACAGCGAATTGAGCCATGCCGTATTCCTAAATTATTCTAAAGTTATTGAATATGTTGATGTTAGCTTGTTCGGCCTAGAGCGGCTATGAAAATTTACATAATCCATCTAAACCGAAAAGCTCTAATTTTTAATTTCTTCAGTGTTTTGATAGGCATAAAGTTCAGCAATATTGGGGCAATTATCCATAACTTGTTGATATTTAAAAATTTCATAACCTAATTTGTTTTTTAGAATGTATTGAAATTGATGCTGATCTTCTTTAATGACATTTAGGGTAGCTTTACGAACGAGCTCGGAATTGTTCTTTAAACGGTTTAAGCCATCGCATGAAAATTCACGGATAATGGCTTGAACAGATTCGGGAGCGGTTTGATCACTTAGCTCATCAAAGCGAATATATACAATGTAATTTGGATATTGATTCAACATTTCAGCCTGCGCGGTATAGCCGTAAATATTTTCTAGATTTTGCGTACGTGACTGATTTGGAATTTGTTTCATACTTTGACGAATCTTATCTTCCTCTTGCTTAAGTTGATAAGCCGGATATGCATAAAAATATCCACCTAAACCCACAATGGCGATCATAAATAAGGCATAAATATTCAATTTTAATTATCCATTTTGTTTTATTTTCAATGGATTATAGGGTATGGTGAATTTAACAACAATGACGGCGTTGATGAATTAAATTGATGAATATATTCTTTTTTGATGTAGAAAAGAATTGATGCAAATAAAAAAGCTGGAATCTAGATTCCAGCTCTTTTATAGAAGTCTCATTTATTTCAAGAAACGTTGATAACCCAGATTATTGGTAATCTCAACATATGGGTAGGTAATATTTTCCAATGTTTCAATCAAGCCATCTGGGTTTTGTTTCGCATCTGTTGCTTCCATACCCACCAATACACGACCTTCAGCAGCACCGTGGTTACGGTAGTGGAATAGGGTGATGTTATGTGTAGGTCCAAGACGTTCTAAGAAAGTCAGCAATGCGCCTGGACGTTCGGGGAATTCCACGCGGAATAAACGTTCATTCTCGATATCTGCATGACCGCCAATTAAATAACGGATATGCAGTTTAGCCACTTCATCATCAGAAAGATCGTCTACATCGTATTGGAATTTTAAGGTTTCAAAAATTTCCTGACGTTCTTTTTCGCCATTTTTGAGACTGATACCCACAAATACTTGAGCGGCACTTGAGTTGCTTGCGCGGTAGTTAAACTCAGTGATGTTACGGCCTTGTAGTGCGCGGCAGAATTGGAGGAATGAACCTTTTTCTTCTGGAATGGTCACAGCAAAGATCGCTTCTTTACGTTCACCAAGTTCGGTACGTTCTGCAATATAGCGCAGACGGTCAAAGTTCATATTGGCGCCGCATACAATCGACACCATATTCTTGCCTTCTAGACCATGCTCAGCAACATACTTCTTAATACCTGCAAGCGCCATTGCACCTGACGGTTCAACAATGCTGCGGCATTCATCAAAGGTATCTTTAATCGCTGCACAGATTTCATCGGTATTTACCAAAATAACATCACGCTCAACAATTGGACCTGAGTTATCTGATTTTTGTAGCTGAATCACTTCAAATGGTTTTTCACCAATTTGTGCAACCGCTGTACCATCGGCAAAAAGACCGACAGATGGCAGAATGACACGTTCATTGGCTTCAAAGGCTGCTTTTAAACATGCTGATTCATCATATTCAACAGGAATGACTTTAACGTGAGGTGCCACATCACCTAAGTAAGCGGCTACACCGGCAATAAGACCGCCACCGCCTACAGCAACAAATACATAGTCCACATCACGCCATTGACGAAGAATTTCATTGGCAATGGTTCCTTGACCGGCCATAACGAGTTCGTCGTCATAAGGTGGAATAAAGGTCATACCTTCATCTTTTGCACATTGGATTGCGTATTTATTGGCTACATCAAAAGAATCGCCATGCAGAACCACTTCACCACCTAAGCGTTTAACCGCTTGTACTTTAATGTCTGGTGTGGTTTTAGGCATAACGATAATGGCGCGAATACCCAACTTTTTACCAGATAATGCCACGCCTTGAGCATGGTTACCTGCAGAAGCAGTAATAACGCCACGTTCCAACTGAGATTTCGGTAATTGACTAATACGGTTGTAGGCACCGCGTAGCTTGAAAGAAAAGACAGGTTGTAAATCTTCGCGTTTAAAGCGAATGTTATTGTTTAGTTTTTCACTAATTCGTGGCGCTGCTTCGAGTGGGGTTTCGATTGCAACGTCATAGACCGTTGCCTGTAATATTTGTCGAACCAAACGAGACAGCATGTTAATTTTCCATCTAACAGTTTAAAATAGGGGTTTATTGTAACAAACCCCTGTACATTTGGGCTGAAAAATCAGCGTCTAATGTCAAAAAATAGTTGAGCCAAGTTATGAGTCTGTATGCAACCCAAGATGAAAAGAAACAAGCTGCCGCAAAAGCTGCGTTAAAGCATTTGCCAAAGGGCGGTATTTTGGGTGTTGGTACAGGAAGTACTGTGAACTTCCTCATCGAATTATTGCCAGAGCTTCAACTCGAAGCTGCTGTTGCAAGTTCTGAAGCAACTGCACAACGTTTGAAAAAATTAGGCATTGAAGTGGTTGATATGAACCACGTTGGAGGTTTAGATGCCTATGTAGATGGCGCGGATGAAATCGACCGTCATATGCACATGATTAAAGGCGGCGGCGCAGCGTTGACTCGTGAAAAAATCGTGGCGTCTATTGCGAAAAAATTCGTTTGTATCGTAGATGATTCTAAATGGGTTGATCAGTTGGCACGTGAATTTCCGCTTCCTGTAGAAGTGATTCCAATGGCACGTTCTGCTGTGGCACGTAAAATCGTTTCTTTAGGCGGCGATCCTGTGTACCGTGAAGGCGTAGTAACAGATAACGGTAATGTAATTTTAGACGTACACAACTTAAATATCCTAAATGCATTGGAACTTGAAAAGACTTTGAATGACATTCCAGGTGTAGTGTGTAACGGTATCTTTGCATTAAACAAAGCGGATATTGCTGTTGTTGCGACCGATAACGGTATTGAAGAGCGTACTGCTGTTTAACGAGTTTTATAAAATCCCCCTAAATCCCCCTTTGATAAAGGGGGACTTTTCACCTGAATTTATTTAGGTGATTTTCCCTCCTTTGTAAAAGGAGGGTTAGGGAGGATTTAAAATTAATAAAAAATATGATCCCAAACCTTCCTGAAATTCAAATCACCCGAAAATTACGTGCCACACGCTTAAGGCTGCGTGTAGAACCAACTCAAATTAAATTAACGGTTCCCCAGTTTTGTACACAGCGCCAAGTTCAAGATTTTCTTAAACAATCGGAACAATGGATGATTGAGACATGGCAGAAGCAGCAGGAAAAAACAGGGCAGATTGATAAAACGCTACCAGTAGAATTAAAACTATTCAATTTAGAGCAGCCTCTAAGCATTGTTTATAAAGTACAAAAAAACTCATTCATCTTAGATGAAGAAAAGCATCAGCTTTTCATCAGTGTTCGGCAGCCTGAGCAATATTTAAAAAGCTTTGTGATTGCTTATGCCAAAGAGTATTTACCAATTTATTTAAAGCAAGTGAGCAGTGAAACAGGCTTGAAATATGGTGATTGCTCAATTCGTCAGCCCAAAACTCGCTGGGGCAGCTGTTCTGCAAAGCATGACATTATGTTGAATAGTGGGCTGGTACTTTTTCCGTTGGAAATCACGCGTTATGTGGCTGTACATGAGTTAGCGCATACTAAGCACTTTGATCATAGTCTAAATTTTTGGGCTGAAGTGCAAAAGCATGATATAAATTTTCAGCAGCATCGAAAAATACTAAAAATGACGGCAATGCCTTGGTGGTGGAATATTTGAAGGTTGAAATCTAGAAACTTATGTGTTGTGCTTGTTTTTAAACAAAAAGTTTCTTTTATCTAATAATGATTGAATATATCAGGATTTTTTATTTATATATTTAGTTTAAAGAGAAAATTAAATATAAAAGAGAGCAATGAGAGTGATGAAGCTATTAGGATCTTGTGGTGCTTTGATATTGGTTTGTAGCTTTAATTTTGTTTGTGCTGAGGATTACAGCGGGAAAAATGTACAAAGGTTGAATCCAAAGATTTATAAAGTAGATGATTTAGAAGAAAAGACACTTGAAATGCTAGAAGAAGGATATGTGCCTATATCTACTGAAAAATTAATTGATTATTCCTATAGTAGAAGTATGAGGGATATTCGACAAAAAGCTTTACTTCATGGCTCAGCTATTGCGGTTTTTAGTAGTGAATCTTTAGGCAGTAAGGTTGTTTATGATACCCGTATGCATCAGCCAGAGGCTGCAAGAATTTCTGGTGGTGATAGGGGGAAATATGATGTCAATAATTTAAATAATATACCGGTAGGCACGATAGAAAGCAGACCAGCCCGATACCAATCTTTAAGTGATCAGTTAAATGTCGTTTATTTTTACAAATTTAATTCAATAACAGGTATTTATCCTACTGAATTATCCCAAAGGGATAAAATTTATAATAGTATTCAATCAGGTGTTATCGCTAAAGTGGTTAAGCTGGGTTCTCCTGCTGAAAATATGATAATGTCGCAAGATATCATTTTAAAAATGAATGATGAAAATATTAATGATGTCAGTGCATTTGTTGAAAGTTCAAACTATTTAAGAGGAAACACGGTAAAGTTTGAAATTTTAAGAAAAGGACAGAAAATACCTGTAGAAATTAGTTTGAAACAGTAATAGTTGCTACAAACAGGGCAGTTGCACCTTTCATCCAACGTAAGTTTAGTTCTTTCTGAAAATATGTTTTCTCTTAACCTGATAAAAAATATCTGTATTGCAATAAACCCTAGTAAAACAGTTCAGAAATCCTAAACTTCCTGTCATACTACGCAGTCATCAAATGGATACTTTGAATAGAGGTAAAGAGCGTGATTTCAGTAGGTATTGTCGGCGGTACAGGTTACACAGGTGTTGAATTACTGCGTATTTTACTGCGACACCCAAATGCGGAAGTGAAAGTTTTAACTTCGCGTACTGAAAATGGCCGCCGTGTGGATGATATGTTCCCAAGTTTGCGTGGACATACAGACCTTTGCTATTCAGATCTAAATATTGAAGAACTAAAACAATGTGACGTTATATTCTTTGCTACGCCTCACGGTGTAGCAATGAAACACGCAGAAGAGTTAGTTGCTGCAAATACTAAAGTGATTGACCTTGCTGCTGACTTCCGCTTGCAAGACTTAGCTCAATTTGAGAAATGGTATGGCCTAGACCATGCATGTCCAGAGCTATTAAAAGAGTCAGTTTATGGTTTGTCTGAATTAAACCGTGAAAAAATTCAAAAGGCTTCAGTGATTGGTAACCCAGGTTGTTACCCAACAACTGTTCAGCTCGGTTTAGCACCAGTATTAAAAGCTGAAGGATTAGTGAAACCTGAAAGCATTATTATTGATGCAAAATCAGGTGTGTCTGGTGCAGGTCGTAAAGCCAGCCTAGGTATGATCTATTCTGAAAATGCAGATAACTTTAAGGCATATGGAGTTGCAGGTCACCGTCATCATCCTGAAATTGTAGAAGCTTTAGAAAATATTTCAGGTCAAAAAGGTGTGTTTAACGAAATTTTATTCGTACCGCATTTGGTACCAATGATTCGTGGCATGCTCAGCACTATCTATATTGATTTGACAGACGCAGGTGCTTCTGCGGATTTACAAAGCATATATGAACAGTTCTATGCCAATGAGCAGTTTGTAGATGTTATGCCTGCAGGTAGCTCACCTGAAACACGTACTGTGCGTGGTGCGAACCAATTACGTATTGCGATTTGCAAACCTCAGCCGAAAAAATTAGTGATTTTGGTTGCTCAAGACAACTTGGTGAAAGGTGCAGCAGGTCAAGCCGTACAAAATATGAACTTGATGTTTAGTTTTGCTGAAAATGCAGGACTTCAAGGCATTGGTTTATTACCATAAGAAACGATTTAAAACTTCACACACATTTAAAACTGGATTTAAATGTGTGCCTTGAGTGAACTAAAAATAAGAGATGACGATGTCGAATACAGAATCTAATTTCAAGTCAGAACCTGAAAACAGTGAAAAAACGCCTTTTATGAAGACGAATATGCCACTGGCGATTGGTGCAGTTGTACTTGCATTGAGCAGCGGTTTTCTCGGATATAGTATCGGTCATCGTCAGGGCTTAACTGTGGTCGGATATGATGCAGATGCAGAGCAACTGGTTGATGTGGTGCAAAAGCAAAAAAATGAATTAGCAGGCCTGAATAAAAGTTTGAATGCGGCAATTCAAGAGCGTGATGTCGCTGTAAGTAATTCAAATGATTTATATTTGGCTGTTAAAAAAGCACGTGATGATCAAGAATTAACCGGTAATTTGGGTGTTTTGTATCGTGAAGTATTGCGCCAACGTGGTGGTATGCCGCTTGCAGTACAACATTTAGCGATTAAACCGTTACCTGAAAATGCGTATGAATACCAACTTGATCTCGTTCAAGTAAGTCCGTCAAAAAGTATTGTGTCTGGAAGTGTTGAGCTGCGTCTAATTAAGGGTACAGAAGTACTTGCAGTGCCTTTAGAAGACAAAAACTTTAACTTTAGCGAAAGTGAGCGACTCACTGGACGTTGGACCATGCCAAAAGGCTTTAGTCCAGACTTTATTGAAGTGCGTTTAAGCGGTTCTAAACCCGTTATTCGCCGTTTTAGCTGGTCGAAAGGTCAGCCTGTTGAAAATCAATCTGCCTTCCTTTCAGAAATTCCTCAAACTGAAGCAAGTGCAAACTAAGTGTGAAACCTAAATCCTATGCGAACCAATAAGCGTCAAACGTGTTTATCTGACATTAAAAATTCATTTTACCAATCTGGTTTAGTGGACTGGCATCTAAACTCGACTCTCAGTCAAGGTATGCAGGATGATGGTGATTCAGACATTCAAGTATTGACTGCGCCACCTGAATTAAAGCGTCCTCCTATGTATGCTGTCGTTTTAATGAACGATGATTACACCCCAATGGACTTTGTAATTGAAATTTTACAACAATACTTTGCTTTGAATCTTGACCAAGCCACTCAAGTAATGCTAACTGTACATTATGAAGGAAAGGGTGTTGCAGGGGTTTATCCGCGAGACATCGCAGAGACTAAAGCAAATCAGGTCAATAATTACGCTCGGTCGCAAAGTCATCCATTACTTTGTCAGATTGAGCCAAAAGATTAATAAGGGGATTACATGCTCAGTCGTCAATTAGAAGTATCACTACGTTTGGCTGTCAGCATGGCTCGTCAAAAGAGACATGAATTTTTGACGGTAGAACATTTATTATTGGCTTTACTGGATAATGATTCCGCTGTTAATGCATTGAAAGCATGTGGCGCAGACATTATTGTGCTTCGCAAAGAACTTGAAGAATACGTAGAACAACATACCCCTAAGCTTGGCGAAAATAGCGATCAAGCGCCACATCCTACAGAAAGTTTTGATCGTATTTTGCAGCGTGCAATTTTCCATGTGCAATCGAGTGGTAATGACCGCACTGTAGAAGGTGCAGACATTTTAGTTGCGATGTATTCAGAGCGTGATTCATTTGCGGTGTATTTACTTAAACGCCATCAAATCAACCGTTTGACATTAACGCAGTATTTGTCACATGGCACACGTAAAGATGAAGTCCAAGCCGAAGAAGAAATTGAAGAGCTCGATGGTGAAAATACTACGTCTTCAAATTCTGGCCCATTAGAGCTTTATACGACCAATCTCAATGTTGAAGCTCAAAAAGGCAAAACAGATCCACTGATTGGTCGTGAAAAAGAGATTGAACGTACAGCTCAAATTCTATGCCGACGCCGTAAAAATAACCCTCTTTTGGTGGGTGATCCGGGTGTAGGTAAAACTTCGATTGCTGAAGGTTTGGCTTGGCTCATTGTAAATGGCAAAGCTCCTAAACCGCTTGAAAATGCAGAAGTATTTAGTTTAGACATTGGTGCTTTAGTTGCAGGAACTAAATACCGTGGTGATTTTGAAAAGCGTTTAAAACAACTGTTAAATGCATTGAAGAAAAAGCCCGAAGCTATTTTATTTATTGATGAAATTCATATGATCATCGGTGCAGGCTCAAGTATGGGCAGCACGATGGATGCATCAAACCTCATCAAACCAGCTTTGGCGAATGGTACTTTACGTTGTATCGGTTCAACGACTTTCCAAGAATACCGTCAAGTTTTTGAAAAAGATCATGCATTATCTCGTCGTTTCCAAAAAATTGATGTCAATGAACCATCTATTTCAGAAACGATTGATATTCTGCGTGGCTTAAAAGGCAAATTTGAAGAATTCCATCATGTGAAATACGAAGATCAAGCGTTGGTTTCTGCGGTAGAACTATCTGCGAAATTTATCAATGATCGTTTCTTGCCTGATAAAGCCATTGATGTGATTGATGAAGCTGGTGCGCAGCGTCGTTTAAAAGCTGAGCAAGATGATACGGTCATTTCAGTTGAAAACATTGAAGATATCGTTTCGAAAATTGCGCGTATTCCACCGAAAACTGTGTCTAAAGATGACAAGAGCGTCCTTGAAAATCTTGAGCGTGATCTGAAACGTGTGGTGTTCGGTCAGGATGAAGCGATTGAAGCGCTTGCATCTGCGATTAAATTATCTCGTGCAGGTCTAAAAGCACCAGATAAGCCAGTGGGTAATTTTGTCTTTGCTGGTCCTACAGGTGTGGGTAAAACTGAAGTCACTAAGCAATTGGCGAAATTGTTAGGCGTTGAACTTGTACGTTTCGATATGTCGGAATACATGGAACGTCATGCCGTATCTCGTTTAATTGGTGCGCCTCCGGGTTATGTAGGTTTTGATCAAGGTGGTTTGTTGACCGACGCGATTCATAAAAATCCGCATTGCGTACTTTTACTAGACGAAATTGAGAAAGCACATCCAGATGTCTTTAATTTGTTACTTCAAATTATGGATCATGGTTCATTAACGGACAACAATGGTCGTAAGTCTGACTTCCGTAACGTCGTGTTAGTGCTGACTACCAATATTGGTGCAGAATCAATTTCACGTGTGAGCATTGGTTTCATGGATCAAGATAACAGTAATGATAACCAAGACGCGATGAAAAAAGCCTTCTCTCCGGAGTTCCGTAACCGCTTAGATGGTGTTATTCAATTTAAAGCATTGCCAACAACTGTCATTGAAAGTGTGGTTGATAAGTTTTTAACAGAGCTTCAGGCACAGTTAGATGACAAAAAAGTGGTTCTTGAGGTTGACCAAGATGCACGCGAATGGATGGCAGAGCAAGGATACGATCGCTTGATGGGCGCTCGTCCAATGCAGCGTTTAATTCAAGAGCATTTGAAGAAACCGCTTGCTGAAATGATTTTGTTTGGCGAGCTTGCGGAACATGGTGGTAATGTTGGTGTTTCAGTGAAGAAAGAAAATGGCAAAGCTGTGGGCTTAAAACTCGAAGTGTTTGAAGACCAAACCGCTGAACCTGCTTAAGTAATTTAATTAACGAAAAACCCGTGCTTGCACGGGTTTTTTATATTTATTCGACGCTAGATTTGGGTTTCTCAATGATGGACATACCATTAACAAAAGTGCTGACCACATTTGGTTTATTTGCACTGACAGCACTGATGGAAATTTTAGGCTGTTACTTCCCATATTTGATTTTAAATCAGCAAAAATCGCAGTGGTTATGGATTCCAACAGCGCTTGCATTGGCTGCATTTGTTTGGTTATTGACGTTGCATCCAGCAGCTTCGGGTCGTATCTATGCAGCCTATGGCGGAATCTACATTTTCTCTGCATTGCTGTGGTTGCGTTTTGTCGATCACGTAGTTCTAACACGTTGGGATATGCTAGGTGGCGTCATTGTGTTGGTGGGCGCAGCTGTGATTGTATTACAGCCTCAAGGTTTAATTCGTTAAGTTAAACAATGCAAAAGTTAAACCAAGAGCTGTAAGAAATTAGATATTTATTTAAATTTGCACTCTGTATTTTTAATGATAATTTCGTATTGATTGCTACCCGAGCTTAGATCCATTTCAATTTTATATGGATTAACACGTTGAAATTGATGCTCGAATAGTAATTCACAGTTTTGGAGTGAATTATGCTTGATGAGTTGCTTCACCTTATGTTCACCGACTGATTGTTCAAATTGCGCAAAATCAGGGGTGGTGATAATACCATCAATTTCAATCTTATCTGCTGAAACTTCCATTTTTTCCATCAACATATTCTGATCAACTTGATAGGGAAGAGTGCGTGAATCTTCATCACTAATGGCAGCGAGTATTTCGTTTAAACCTGTTTTATTTTTAATTTTAAAATTGCTATCTAAAATCTGATTTTTCACCAAGTATTGATCTAATTCACTTGGTTCACCAGCAAAGCTAAAAGTAGATAAGCTCAATCCAAGAGCCAATAAGCAAATATTTTTTAAACGCATAATCTTAATCACTTATAAAAGTTATGGTTTTATTAAAGCATGCAAAAACAAAAAAAGCACCCGAAGGTGCTTTTTTATCTAAGTAAAACCTTAGTCTTTTTTAAGATTTTCGTTAATTAAAAATTCTACAAGTGCTTTTTGTGCATGTAAGCGATTTTCAGCTTCATCCCAAACCACAGCATTTTTGTGGTCAAGCATATTTTCAGAAATTTCTTCGCCACGATGCGCAGGTAAGCAGTGCATAAATAGGCAGTCAGCGTGAGCAAGATCCATCAGGCGTTCATTCACTTGATAATCAGCAAACGCTTTTTCACGAATTTTTTGCTCTTCTTCTTGGCCCATACTTGCCCAAACATCTGTAACGATTAAATCTGCATTAACTGCAGCATCTTCGGCAGAATCAACAAGTTCCACACAGTGTGCAAATTCAGATAGAAATTCTGCTTTAGGTTCATAGCCCTTAGGTGCAGCGATTTTTAATTTAAAGCCCCACATATGAGCAGCTTCAATATATGAGTTACACATATTGTTGCCATCACCAATCCAAGCAACCGTTTTACCTTCAATAGAACCACGGTGTTCAACGAATGTTTGAACATCGGCAAGTAATTGGCAAGGGTGGTGATCATCTGTTAATGCATTGATGACAGGAACTTTTGAATAAGAAGCAAAACGTTCAACAATGTCATGACCAAAAGTACGAATCATCACAATATCAAGCATGCTTGAAATCACGCGTGCAGAATCTTCTACTGGCTCGCCACGGCCTAATTGAGAGTCGCGAGATGAAAGGAAAATTGCACTACCACCAAATTGGCTCATTCCTGCTTCAAACGATACACGTGTACGGGTGCTCGATTTCTCAAAAATCATGCCCATGACTTTACCAACGAAAGGTTGGAAAACTTCATTGTTATGCTGTTTGCGCTTGAGTTCGATACCGCGCTGTACAATTTGATTAAGTTCTAAAGTCGATAAATCGCGTAAAGTTAGAAAGTGACGTAGAGCCATTGTTACTCCACAATAATTGCTGAATCAAAAAACAAAACAACAATTAGTTGTTGGTTGGTTAGAGAAAAAGGAATCGATTAATATACTATAAGAGAGGTAAAATGCAAAAAATCTAGCGCTTTTGGTGACCGTCTAGGAAACGATCGACGCAATAACTGATGTAATTGATGGTTTCTTGATCATTTTCATCAATGGTGATGCCCATGAGAACGCGCCATTCTAAATTTCGCAAAATTCCAAAATAAAATTGAGCCGAAAACAACGGGTTTTCACAATACAGCAAACCGTGTTGATGCGCTTGATTTAAAATTTCTGCAACGGTGTTCTGAATTTGTTTTGGGCCTTGCTCATGAATATAACGTGCTATTTCAGGATTACGTCCTGTTTGTTCTAAGACTAACCGCATAAATGCCGCATTTTCAGGCATCACGATATGCTGATGAAAGTCACTTAAAGTATTGATGAGATAAGCACGAATATCGGTGTCAGGGCTGACTGTAAATGGTAGGCAAATATCTTTGAAAAATAAGCAGCGACGATAGTCACAAATGGCCTTAAATAATCCGTCTTTATTACCAAAATATTTATAGATTGACGCTTTTGAACCACCCGCATGATTCACGATGTCATCTAATGAAACTGCATCAAACCCACGTTTTAAAAAAAGCTCCGTAGCACTTTCTAAAAGCGCAACACATCGTTCATGTCCGCGCCGCGTTTGTGGCTGGTCATGCGTTAAAGGTTCAATGTGTATTAAATCTTGCATAAAGTGATAATATTTAACAAAAAAAGGGCTGATTTGACGATAATTATAGCAAACAATTCAGTACTTTTCTGCTTTGCTCATAAATAAGAGATCTTTGACTAAAGAATAACAACAGATAGGTGACAAGTGAAATATTTGACTAAAGTTTTAGAGTTAATATTCTACAAAGCCATAGAGTTGGAAAAAAATATGGATATACTCAAACTTCGAAAATTAAAGTAAATGCCGTGGAAAGGAATATGACACAACAAACGTCTGCAGGCTTAAGATTTAGACAAGCATTGGAAATCGAAAAACCATTACAAATCATTGGCACAGTAAATGCCTATGCAGCAATGATGGCAAAAGAAGTTGGCTATAAAGCCATATATTTATCTGGTGCAGGTGTTGCGAACTATTCATATGGTTTACCTGACTTAGGCATGACCAGTTTAGACAATGTTTTGGAAGATGTTCGTCGTATTACTGAACGTGTAGATACGCCATTACTTGTCGATATCGATACAGGTTGGGGCGGTGCATTTAATATTGCCCGCAGTGTGAAGCAAATGATTGCAGCAGGTGCAGCAGCGGTTCATATCGAAGACCAAGTCGCACAAAAGCGTTGTGGTCACCGTCCGAACAAAGAAATCGTGTCACAACAAGAAATGGTTGACCGTATTAAAGCGGCTGTTGATGCAAAAACCGATTCAAACTTTGTGGTGATGGCGCGTACAGATGCATTACAAAAAGAAGGTTTGCAAGCAGTGATCGACCGTGCATGTGCCTGTGTAGAAGCAGGTGCAGATGCGATCTTTGCTGAAGCAATGACTGATATTACCATGTACAAAACTGTCTGCGATGCTGTTGGTGTCCCTGTACTGGCAAACATTACAGAGTTTGGTGATACCCCTTACTACACCAAAGAAGAACTAGGCGAGCAGGGTATTGCAATGGTGCTTTACCCATTATCACCAACACGTGCAATGCAAAAAGCGGCACTAGAAGTAATGCATGCGATCCGCAATGAAGGTACACAAGTCAATGTACTGGATAAAATGCAACAACGAAAAGAACTCTATCAATTCCTCGATTATCACACTTTTGAAAACACCTTAGATAAATTGTTCACTGAAGGAAAATAAAAATGGCTGAAGGAAAAGTACTCACGGGCGCAGGACTGCGCGGACAAGTAGCTGGTAAAACTGCATTGTCAACTGTAGGCAAAAGTGGTGCGGGCTTAACCTATCGTGGTTATGACGTTCAAGACTTGGCAGAAAACTGTCAGTTTGAAGAAGTCGCGTACCTGATTTTCTTTGGTGAATTACCAACAACAGAACAGCTTGCAGCATACAAAGCCAAACTCAAATCATTGCGTCAATTACCGCAGGCGTTGAAAGAGGTGTTAGAACGCATTCCTGCTGACTCGCACCCAATGGATGTGATGCGTACAGGCGTTTCAATGCTTGGAAATTTAGAAACTGAAAAATCGTTTGAAGAGCAACAAGATGTTGCAGACCGTATTTTGGCAACACTACCGGCAATCATCTGCTATTGGTACCGTTTCAGCCATGATGGCGTACGTGTAGAAGAAAACACTGATGATGATTCAATCGGCGCACAATTCCTACATTTACTGCGTGGTGAAAAACCAAATGAATTGCATGAGCAAGTGATGAACGTGTCACTGATTCTATATGCAGAGCATGAATTTAATGCCTCTACATTCACAGCGCGTGTATGTGCATCAACATTGTCTGATATGCATTCTTGTATTACAGGTGCAATTGGTTCACTTCGTGGTCCATTACATGGCGGTGCAAACGAAGCTGCAATGGAAATGATTGAAAACTGGACGTCTCCAGAAGAAGCTGAGCGTGAAATGTTGGGTAAACTTGAGCGTAAAGAAAAGATCATGGGCTTTGGTCATGCGATTTACAAAGATAACGATCCACGTAATGGCATTATTAAGAAATGGTCTGAACGCCTAGCAAAAGACGTCGGTGATACTGTACTTTATCCTGTATCAGTGCGCTGTGAAGAAGTGATGTGGCGTGAGAAGAAATTATTCTGTAATGCTGATTTCTTCCATGCATCTGCATATCATTTCATGGATATTGCAACTAAACTGTTTACGCCAATTTTCGTGATGTCGCGTGTAACAGGTTGGGCAGCACACGTGATGGAACAACGTGCGGACAATCGTATTATTCGTCCAAGTGCGGACTATACAGGTCCGGAATTACGTAAAGTTGTGCCGATTGCAGAGCGTTCTGCAGCATAATTTTAAAGTGGAATAAAAAAGCCTCTAAAGAGGCTTTTTTATTATTTGTTATTTAAGTTAATAATCTATTTGGTTAGTAAAACTGGATCTTCAACCCTATATCCTGTTTCAAATGGAATCCCTAGATATTTAACAGTCACTAAATAAAAGGGCTTTTGCATTACACGATAAGTTTTAGAGATTTTTAAACCTTCTTTATACGTCTCAGCCTTTTGTACAGCGCTTTTATACTGCGAATTTTTAACACGATATTGATAAGTCCATTTATCAATGGTTTCATTCGGGTCATACCATGATTTTGCAGTGCCATTCATGGTTGTTAATAACTGTATTCGAGCATTATTGTTATTTACTGGTGTTAATTTGACTAAACGTTTTTTTATTTTCGCGATTTCTTTATTAAACTGGGTGCTGTCTTGATCGTAATCAATCCGTTTTGTCTTTGGATTAATATACAAAGACTTCACTGTAATTAATTGCGTCGGCTTTTGGCTATTTAATTGATAATAATATAATTGTGGTAAACGACCACGACCATCTTCAAAATGACGCATTAAATAGATTTTTTGGTCTTTTTTATCAAAACCTAAAACCTCAATGGTTTGAGGGCCGCCTACCGTCGCGAAAGCAGAGCAGGACAGTAGGGTGCTAATTGCGAATGCATTGAAATGACGTAGCTGCATTTTCTTGTCCTGATAAGTAAATTCCTCAATACAGTATGCGATGCAAAATGATATTTAAATATGAAGATTATGTATGTTTTATTCTGCATTTAAGATGTCTAATACACTGTGAGCAACATTTTCAGTTAACTGATCTAAGCGTTCTAAAGCCGTACCCAAAATAAAATAATGATAATTATAAATACGACCATCATGTAAAATTGAAATATAAAATGTTCCTTCGGGTTTTTCTACGGTTGCACTGCCACCGGGTTTGAGTAATCCAGTGCAGGCCACCACGAAGTCCGCATGTAAAAATAGTTGTTGTCCTTGCTCAGCCATCGCTTGAGTCACTTCTGCGGATTCGGCCGTAAATTTTTCTATTAGTAAAGGATCTACTTTTAAAATTTCACGTTTGATCGATGGATCATAGCTCACTAGTCCACCTAATAAGATATCTGCACCACTATTCTTATAAATTGAAAATTGACTACATAAATAACCAGAGCTTGCACTCTCGATAAACGCGATGGTCATGGATTTTTGTTCTAAAGCATCGCAACACTGTTTAAGCATGTGCTTACCCCAAAGTAGAATGATGAATGATCATTAGTATTCTTAAAATTTTAGCATTGATTTCGCTCGCCTGTAATTTCACTAAAAGTCTAAGTTGGTACTGTGTGTGTTGTGGAATTCACGAAAATAGCGTGATTGTTTAGAAGCTGTACGAAAATATGAAATAAAGGTTTCTTCGGAAGGAAAACGATGTTAAAACTTAAAATAAAGAGCGTAACAAAAGTAGGTTTATTTCAATGAAAACGACTGTTAAATATGTAGTATTAAAAAGCCTAGACTATCAATTGGGCACGCCACTTTTTCAAGAAGAATTAGACGCAGATAGCCTGTATTTTGATCAAATTCCGGCTGTAATTCAGTATCAAAATCATCAATTCAAAGTGAAAAGCAAAGAGTTAAAGCGTGTTTATTTGGCGGAAGAAAATGAAGACATGCAAACCATTATTGTGAAAGTACTTGCCGTTTAATTTCGATCAATTTGTAGTATTAAAAATACAGTTCTCATTGAGTTGGGAGCTGTTTTTTTTGTATTTGACAGACTCAAATTTATATATAAATCTAGATTTAAAGGAGATATGTATTTTTAATGACCGCTTGATCGTGTCGTCTTCGCTATTCGACTAACAGCTATTTAATCCCCCAGATATTATTTAGTATAATTTATCTGTTTTTTCATGGGGGGGAAGAAATGATGGACTTATTTAAATTTCTAAAAAGCTTTAATACAACGGGCACTTATCTTTTAATTTCAACGATTTCGCTAGTTTGCTTAGTTGTGTATTTCTATTTTATTAATCCAAAATGATCTAAGTTGGTTACCAACATCTTTGGCTTTAAATAAAGATCTTAGTAAATAAAACTAAATAATTAATTTTTATATCAAAAATATTGATATAAAATTTTAGGTAAATTTAAAATAGAGCTGATGGTTTTAATTCATTTGTGTATGGGTAAAGCCAAAACGATAGCAAAGTTTTTCTATGCAAGATGTTATGGAAGAAGAAGCGCCACGTACGAAAGATTTTGGACGTAGGTTTGTTCATCTAGGAATTATATTGTGGAATAAGACTTTACCGGTAGGTTTGTGCAACAAAGCCTTTAACGATATAAAAACTTTAGTTTTTTAAATTGTAAAAAAATAACTTTTAAGACTTTTAGGTTATGTATTTTAATTAAACTTAACAATGGTTTAGCTAGATATTTAAAATGGATAAAATTAATATGTTTAATTTACATTAATTTTTTATTTTTTTTCTATTTCGCACTTTTTAAATTTATACAATTTAGTTAGATTTATAGAACAACAATTCTAAATCGAGCAATCAAAATGCCCAATCTATATGATCATCATGTTTTAAGGCAGATCTATGATTTTATAGTCGAACGGGAAGGATTCGAAAAATTAACACCCTATAACCAAGCTATGGAGTTTTTCAAAGAACTTTCTCAAGGAGATCAATCGGACGTCATACAAACGGAGCCAAATATCCTTTATGGAAAATTTGGGAGCATATCTAAAATCAATCTTAGATTAGTATCCTTATTTCGAGAAAAGGATAAGTTCTTAAAATGGGCTTATGAGCAACTAAACTAACTAAATAACTTACTAAGTATTACTAAAGAGTATGAAATAACAAACTCAAACATTAGGAATAAAAAATGACTAACAATGCCAGTGGTATAGTGAAATGGTTCAATGAAGGTAAGGGATTTGGATTTATACAATCTGATAGTAGTGAAGATTTATTTGCACACTACAGTGAAATAAACATGAGCGGCTATAAAGCACTTAAAGAAGGCCAGCGTGTACAATTTGAAATTACTCAAGGAAAAAAAGGCCGACAAGCTAGCAATATCACAGTTATGTAAGGCAACTGTGTTGGGTTGCTAACCGCAGTTAATAAACATAAAAATTTAGCCGTAAAAATTTTTTTGAGCTTTGTGCACATGGGTACAAGCTTCAAAATACTTATTACAATATTTTTCTTTAGTTTAATCGTTATTTGCTTTGTAGTTCATACGGAAAACAAGGAAATAAGGTTAAGTGAAATGAAACGATTGGTTAAATAATATTTATGTTATTAAATTTAAATAATTAATTTAATATATCAAGGGCCATTAAAATGTTACAACTTATAAAATGTATGATTAGTATACATAGTGAGATGGTTACACGAAAGTGCTTTGATGGAAATTTAATTTTTTTGTCAGAGTTGTTTAAATGTAAAGAAATAACGACTCAAAATAATTTAAAGTTTCAGAAAATCCCGCTAGGAAGTAGCGGGATTTTTTTGGTGACTATATGACAGACAAAGTACAGGCAAAACACGACTTAGAAATTTACATAAAGTATTGCAATGATTATCACACAAATATTGGATAGCTAGCAGGAAGAGAATAAAAAAATCACAAATATAAATAAAATTGAAATAAGGTTAGGTGAATATTAATATATCTGATATAGTGTGTTCGATCGAATCCGTAAGCGGAACGGTAGTGTTTGAGTTGTTAACGGAATTGCGTATTCCCTCCATTCTGATGTTCAAGCATCAAATTCAAACAGTTAACGCATAGCATGAATTCGCATCATGCCGATCAAGGGAAGCCTGCAGCTATCCGTGGGTTTTCCTTAAATCATATTTTTAAGATAATGATTTAATTTTTATATCTTTTCTTAAATTTCACAGCTACTGTAAATATCATAAGTTTAAATTTTTCTTAAGTGAACAATCTCCAAAATTAAAGTTGGTTTTATTTTTAATACTATTCTGTTTACAAAAGCTCATTATATGAGTCAATAAATGAACATATCTAACGGCTGGACTACTGCTTCAGCAACTAACGGCGATGAAATTCGTGTGAATATTATTCCGTTAAAAAAAATTCAAAGCAATTTGAATGGTAAAACCTTAGTTGAAGTTGCTAAACAAGTTGTCCTAGAGTCAGGACAAAAGCTAACTTTAAATATTGATGGTAAATCTTTTTATACTGAACTAAATAAACTATATAAATTGTATTTTTAAACATTCACTCTCAAACCTAAACAGTTTAGAGCTAAATTTTTTAATTAAATTATTTATAGATTAACTATTTATTTTCTTAATTTTTGAAGAACTCTAAATTAAATATTATTAAAGGAAATTATTATGTCAAATTTAACTACAGGCACTGTTAAGTGGTTTAACGATACTAAAGGCTTCGGTTTCATCGCGGCTGATAACGGCGAAGAAGTTTTTGCTCATTTTTCTCAAATCATTTCAGGTGGTTTCAAATCACTTGCTGAAGGTCAGCGTGTACAATTTAGCGTATCAAAAGGTCAACGTGGTTTCCAAGCGAGTGAAATCATTGGGATTGATGGATAATACATGGATACTTTACTAAACAAAGTAATGTTAGATGTGGTTGATCAACATGGCGCTGTTTATACACTTGAAGCTATGTGCGAAAAATCCTCTGATGAGCCAAATAGTTATGGTGATTGCGTCCGTTATCTAAATATAGATGATGAAATAATTAAGCCTAGCTTTGATATGCATTTCTACAGTGATAAAACTGGAAAAATATTTAAGTTATTTTAATTTTTACATGCAATTAAATTAACCTCCTCCGGGAGGTTTTTTATTGGGTGAAATATGGAGCCTGATGTATATAACGCGCTAACCAAAAAGATACGTCCCAAAAAGAAACCACGCACCAGGCCTTTACCTAAAGCCAGTGAAAAATACTGAGAAGCACTCGAGCGACTAAAATAAATATTAGACCGAATGAAAATGAAGTATGAGGAGTACTTTCATTTCAATATTACGAAGCATTGGCGTTTTTACTTTTACACCTCCTTGAACATCGCATGCTAATTGAAATAGCAACTGGTCCATGGTCTGGAGGTCGTAAAGGCAAACTTGCAACGAAGGCTTGGAATATGGATCGTTATGACCATGCTGAAGAATTGGGGTATCGATTTCACAGATTTGAACTTGCAGATATCAATATGGGGCGGGCAAAGGCCTGACTAAAAGCTTAAAAAAAACATGAGTTATCTTAAATTAGATATTTTAAAGCATATTGTTTCAGGATGTTAGATTACTTTAATTTTCTCATAATAACCGTTAGTTTGGGATTCCAACCTTAACAATTATGAGAAGAAAGTCATGAATAAAAATTTTGAATTACATGTTTTAAGCCAGATTTATGATTTTCTGATAGAGCGAACTGAACATTCACAGCAAGGTTTGCATAACAAGGTTCTGGAGTTTTTCAAAGAACTTAATTTAGGTAATGACAATGATTTTGAAATTGTTGATCCTAAAAAGATTGCGGGTAAATTTGGAGCAGTGAGTTTTATTCACTTAATCAATGTACCAAACTTTCATGATAAAGATAAATTTTTAAAATGGGCATACACGCAGTTGAATCGATAGTTTATATTAATTAGCTTTAAAGATATATTTTGAATACATATTTTGATTAAAGTGCTTTATAATTTACTGGCTCATATCAGCGCAAATGAATTGGGTGAAGCCCCACATGTATATGTGGGGCTTTTTTCATTCAATTTATGGAAAGTGTGAATGATCGAATATTACAATCTATATCTGATTATTACCTTAATATGAGAGAAATTTATCACTTTTGTGCGTAATTGCGTAATAAAACAAGAACTTGATTCACATAGATCTAACAGTTGTATCCTCATATTTAAGGATTATTGGTTATATTGAATATGCTTGTTAATTAATCAATATTTACAGCAATTTCTAAACTTATAATTACTTAAAGGAAATATGAATGTCTAATTTAACAAACGGGACAGTGAAGTGGTTCAACGGTACAAAAGGTTTTGGATTTATTGCTTCCGATACTGGTGAAGAATTATTTGCACACTATAGTGAAGTACGAATCGATGGCTATAAAATACTAGAGGAAGGTCAGCGCGTAATGTTTGAAATTACAAATGGCAAGAAAGGCAAGCAAGCCAGCAATATCCAAATTCTCTAAAAAAATATTTACTAAACATGTAATGACATGTCATGTCTTGACCCGTCAATAATTGACGGGTTTTTGTCATTAATTGCCATTAAGTTTTAATATTTAAATGCTTAATTAAAATGAAAACTTCATGATAAGAGCAATAAAAATGATCTTTACAAGACTACAAGTACTGATTGGCGGACTAATTATAAGTGTGTTGATTTCTTCTGTGTGGATTTACCATGAAAAGAAGAAACAACGACGGGAAGAAATTCAAAAAATCATCGTCGAAGCTAGAGCAGGATTAAGTCACGCTCAATAATAGGAGCTAAACTTGGAATACTTTAGACCATTCCCTCCTTCAGATCTAATTGATCAGGCCGAGGAAGAAGACGCCATACGTCTTGCAGCAGCACAAGAATTATTGGCCTGGGTGAAAGATAATTATTTAAATGTAGGGATAACTTCATAATCTAGACAATCATTAATATATGAAAAACTTTATTTAAAGAATTTCTTATTATTTATCTCATCAATGATTTTCATAAATTTACACAGTAATCGTCATGCTTTGTTAGTGTAGAGTTTTAACAAATATATAGGCCTAAAGTATGAAAACGTTAGCCATTATAAGCGTGGTACTCGTATTGGGGCTGGTAGGTTGCCAGCAAAAAGACAGCAATGAAAATGAAGAGACGACAACACCTCATACATTAGATAAAGACTAACTTCCTCCAATGATTATTACAGCAGATATGAAAAAACCCTCATTAAGAGGGTTTTTTGGGATTAGGGTTTTAAGCTTCAATCCAATTATCTTTAACTTCTTGAGAGTCTTTAGTCAGTACAATTTTATTGTCTGTAATTTCACCAACCCATGAAACTGGAATTAAGTGGTGATGACCATCACCATGCTTAGTCAGTTTAATTTGATCCGAACCTTGCAAGTGGTCTACTTCACCAACTTTAGTCCCACATGAAGCAATTACATCTGCATGGCTCTTAATATTTTCAACATTAATAGTAGTCATTAGAATATTATCCTATTTCAATGTGAGTGAGCATTCAGCCTATCGTAAATAGACGCTGATATCAGGGATTGAAATAGAAGGGATACAAAGGGCCTTATATTCTTACGTTCATGGCCAGATAAATTACATTGTATTATTTAGAAATAAGTCCCCATGATGGGGACTTATTGGATTATTACTTATGCTTAGTCTCAATCAGATCTGATAAATCAAAACCGATGGATTTTGCATAATCTAAGTATTCATCAACTGTGGCCTGGTCAGGGTTAGCAGTTCTGCTGAGTACCCAAAGATATTTTTTATTTGGTGACCCAACTAATGCAGTTTGATAGTCATCATCAATTTTTAGAACCCAATAATCACCACGGCCTACTGGCAACCAACGAATTGCTTTTGGTAAAAAGCTCACTTTAAGTTTCGAGTTGGCTGGCGCATTCTGAACATATGCTTCACCAATTGATTGGTTAAGTTTGCCGTCTGCACTATAGCAACTATTATCTACTTTCACGTTACCATTTTCATTTAAAGAATATTTAGCAGTGACGTTGTAATCACATTTGTTCTGGAAATATAGCGGCTTACGTGCAATTTCATGCCATGTACCAAGATATTTATTTAAATCTACCTTTGATACCGCTTGGACTTCCGTAGTGTTTGCATTTGCATTTGCATTTGCATTTGCATTTGCAGTTGAGAGCATTGAACCAGCTATAAGTACTGCACCACCAGCTAAAAGGAGCTTACGGGTTTTTGAATTCATGTTATAAGCCTACTTTAATTTGAAAGTGAATTAATTACTATAAATTGCTTTTAAGGTAATTTTGTTTTTTTATGTATTAAGTATTTGATCTTTAATCATTGTTTAACTTTTCAAGTTTTATTAATCCTTTTACTACCATTTTTAACAGATAAAATAATATTACTTATATAAGCCCAAAAACTAAGTGAAAAAATGCTTACATTAAGCAAAATTATAATTACTTTCTAAGAACTCACTTACTTCTAAAGCACTTCAAGAGAGTATTGAATAAGAAAATTAATTGACGAAATAAATAGTTTAGTAATGGTCTTAATTTGCTTTACTACTTAATATTGGATTATATATCTAAAAATATGATAACATGCTCAAACTCTAAACAACGGCTTTGAACGAGTCAGCTTTAAATTTTCAAACGAAAATGAAAATGCCAGCACTTTTCAATACAAGCCTGTTTCTTTCGCAAGTAGCGGATATCTCTTTGATCAATTTAGATCTGTCTTACAAATAAAACGGAATAGGGAAGGTATGTCTTCATTGAAACCGTCATGGTATTCCAATGTGAATCCAAATGTGTTTATTAGCACAGTTGTTATTATCGGCATTTTTATTGCCATTGTATTTTTAGCTCCCAATGCTTTTGATTTAATAACTAAACAACTGAATCAATGGGTTACAAACTCATTCAGTTGGTTCTATGTGCTATCTGTAGCCATTTTTCTAATAGTGCTTATTTATATTGCCTGTTCAAATATGGGTAAAATTAAACTTGGTTTAGATCATAGTCAGCCAAAATATAGTAATAGCTCCTGGTTCGCCATGCTATTTACAGCTGGTATGGGCATTGGCTTAATGTTCTTCGGTGTCGCGGAACCAGTGATGCACTATGTTTCACCTCCAACTGGTGAGCCTGAAACAATTCAATCAGCGCAGCAAGCCATGCGTGTAACATTCTTTCATTGGGGACTTCATGCTTGGGCAATTTACACAATTGTGGGCTTAGCTTTAGCTTACTTTGCATATAGACATAATCTACCTCTTAAGATTCGCTCTGCTTTATATCCTCTTATTGGAAAGAAAATTTATGGTCCAATTGGTGATGGTGTAGATACCTTTGCAACGATCGGTACAGTATTTGGTGTCGCAACGACTTTAGGTTTTGGTGTAACCCAAATTAACTCTGGCTTAAATTATTTATTCGGAATTGAATATTCAACGACGACGCAGCTTATTTTAATTGTCATTGTTACAGCTATGGCATCTTTATCTGTATTTATAGGCTTAGACAAGGGTATTAAACGATTATCAGAGATTAATCTGGGCTTAGCTTTAGTGCTGTTGCTATTTGTATTTTTTGCTAGTTCAAGCATTTTTATATTGCAAACGATTATCCAAAACACGGGGCAATACATTTCAAATTTGTTCAATATGACCTTTAATTTATATGCCTACCAGTCTGATGGTTGGATCGGTGGTTGGACCATTATGTACTGGGCATGGTGGATTTCATGGTCACCATTTGTAGGTATGTTCATTGCCCGTGTGTCTGAAGGACGTACTATTCGTGAGTTTATTGTAGGTGTTTTACTTATTCCAACAGGCTTTACGCTGATCTGGATGGGAGTCATGGGGAACGCCGCACTATATAGCATTTTAAACGAAGCGAACACCTCGCTGATTTCTGCAGTGCAACGAGATTCATCCGTTGCGTTATTTGAATATTTAGGGACCTTGCCATTCTCAGGCGTGATGAGTTTTGTGGCGACTATACTGGTTATGCTATTTTTTGTGACATCGGCAGACTCTGGGGCTTTAGTTACAGACTATCTAACTGCAAAATCTGAAAACTCTCCGACCTGGCAACGATTGTTTTGGACAACGTTAATGGCTGTACTTGCGATTGTTTTGTTGTTTGCAGGAGGTTTAGGAGCTTTGCAATCTGCAACAATGTTGAGTGCATTACCATTCACCTTCGTAATGCTTTTAATTTGCTGGGGGTTAGTCAAGGCTCTACATTTAGATGCAACCAAGATGCAAGCATTACAGGATGCACGTATTACACCTAGAGCAATTCATAATCCAAGAAGTTGGCAACAACGTTTAGGATTGATTATGCATTATCCGCATACACGTAAAGAAGTTGAAGATTATATTGAAAAAACGGTAAGTCAGGCATTTTCAAATCTACAGAAAGAGTTTAAGCGTCGTCATTTAGATGTGACAGTAAACACGATAGATGATGGCTTGCAGCTACGTGTAAACCATCAAGATGAGATTAACTTTATTTACCAAGTGGTTGTTCAAGAAAAAAATACACCAAGTTTTATGACTGATTCAGATGAAATTACGCAAGATTACCAAGCTGAAGTGTTTTTGAGGGAAGGTGGTCAAAATTATGACATCATCGAATGGACGCAAGAAGATATTTTGCAAGATGTTATTGATCAATACGAACGTCATCTACATTTTTTAAATCTAGTTAGAACCAAGAACCAATAGATAAAAAACCGCCCAGAAGGGCGGTTTTTTTATTCATAGTTAAATTAGGCCGGTATAGAAGCAACCTTATCTTCACGGTCCCAATAACGGTGATTTTGTACCGCTGTTTTAAATTGATCACTGACATCTTTGAAACTTTGTGAAGTGAAAAGCGCAGCATCTTGAGTCAGATTAAGCTCTTTAATTAAAGCCTCTTTATCACCTAATAGTACTATAGGTTTAAGATGCTTAAATGTTTCTAAAACATAGTGTTTAGCTACACCATCATTCAAGAACTCATCTAAATTATTACCATCAATAACAACGACAGCATCGTAGGTGACTGAAGGTTCGCCATTCTGACGTCCATCAACTGCAATTTCTTTACCATTGTTAGATTTCACCGGCGCTGCATTAGGGGCTAAAACTTCAACTACAGCGCTTTCTGAATCGCCCCAAGTCTTAATTGCATCGATAGAGGAAGCATTAGCACCGTTGTGTACCAACAGTGCAATTTTACGTTGCTTAATATCAGATGCAGGGTATGCCAATGTACTTAAGTGATCAGATTTAGCGATGGCAGCTTTCTTAACCGATTTACTTTGCTTAGTTGGAGCATCTAACCCCAATTCATTCGCTACAAATTTCGCTAAATCCAAGTCAATATTTGCAAGCACCTCATTTACGACCCGTTCCCTAATTTCAACAGCTTTCACTTTTGAGAGTTCAAATGCATAGGCATTCTTTATATGCTGTTGTTCATGCTTAGCAAGACTTTGGTAATGCATGGTCGCTTGCGAGAAATGATCTGCGAAGCTTTCTGGTCGGATTCTTAACTTGCTGCCTTGGATTTCTTCAGGATGGGTCCGAAATGCATGCGGATCATTATTAGATTCTCTAGGCCAATTTTCATCTACAGAGTTAGGCTCATAATTCGCTTTACCTTTATAAACTTCATGGTTTGCATAGCCGCCACGTCGATTAGTATGGAAGGGGCAGACTGGTTTATTAATTGGAATTTGATTAAAGTTTGCAGTACCTAAACGGTGCAAATGGGTATCTGTATAGCTGAACAAACGACCTTGTAATAAAGGGTCATTACTAAAATCAATTCCTGAAACAATATTGGCTGGACTGAAAGCAACTTGCTCTGTTTCAGCAAAGAAATCATCTGTATTTCGATTTAGAGTAAATTTACCTAGTGGAGTAATAGGTACGAGCTCTTCAGGTACCAATTTTGTAGCATCTAAAACATCAAAGTCCCATTGAGCCGCTTCTTCTTCAGTAAAGATCTGTGCCCCTAATTCCCACTCAGGATAATTGCCACGTTCAATGGCATCCCATAGATCGCGACGATGGAAGTCGGGATCTTTACCATTAAGCTTTAAGGCCTCATCCCAAACGACTTGGGCAACACCTTGTTTCGGTGTCCAGTGGAATTTAACCAAATGCGCCTGATTATCTTTGTTAATTAATCTGAAGGTATGTACACCAAAACCTTGAATCGATCGTAAATTCCGTGGGATAGCACGATCTGACATCACCCAGGTTGTCATATGAGAGGCTTCGGTATTTAAAGAAATAAAATCCCAAAAAGTATCATGCGCAGATTGACCGGTTGGAACTTCATTCGGATCTTCAGGCTTTACAGCGTGGACAAAGTCAGGGAACTTGATTGCGTCCTGAATAAAAAATACAGGAATGTTATTACCGACTAAATCGTAGTTTCCATCTTCGGTATAAAACTTAATGGAAAACCCGCGTACATCACGGACTACATCAGCTGATCCGCGTCCGCCTTGCACTGTAGAAATTCTGACAAAGATTGGTGTTGGATTTTGAGTATTAGTCAAAAATTTAGCCTTAGTCCATTTTTCGTTGCCTTCATAAGCTTCAAAATAACCATGCGCTCCAACACCACGAGCATGCACTACACGCTCAGGGATACGTTCACGGTCAAAGTGAATTAACTTATCTCGTAAGAGAAAATCTTCTAACAGAGTAGGACCAGTCTGATTTATTTTTAAGCTATTTTGATTGTCAGCTACAGGTACACCCAAAGATGAGGTCAGTGTTTTACCTTTAGGGTATACATATGCCTCTTTTTCAAACTGATCAATTTTAGGATTATTTGATTTTTTCATGAGCTACATCCCTTTTTCTGATGTTATTTAGTACATGTGCTAGATAAGGTTTTGCTATTGCATAAAGCTAATATAGACAATAAAGATGCTTGGCAAAATTAAAGTAAAAAATTGTCTATTTTATGTTCAATCTGATGGTTGATTGGAGCTACTTTCACAATAAAAAGCAGATTCAGCCCAGCGGTCACATTTGCAGCGGGGGCACTGAGCATTTAGAGAACTAATAAATTGTGTTTGACCACACAGCATGCACGAATAGTATTTTTTGGAATCAAAACGCTGTGCTTTTTGGTAGTGATCAGGAAAAATTGGTAGTCCCCATTTAATATTATCCTTGGCATAAGGGATTACACTTAGACACCCATCTGTTTCAAGTAAGGCTGATTTGACTTGCCCTAAGTGTTCTATTTTGTTTTGCCTTAACTCAGCAAAAAATTCGTCATATGAATACTTTTCCTGTTTGATATCTTCAACAATCAATAAGCCATCTTTAACGATATACATTGGCCTACCTTCTAACATGGTTTCAAATGAATCTGATTTCATGATGAGGTATGTAGTTAATCTATAGAGAAGAATAATGACTGCAAATACAATGAGTGCTTGAATGATGGGGATATCATCATTAAACATGGGATCGCCTGCTGCAGATCCCAAACTTAAAATAATAGCTAACTCAAATACTGAAAGTTGCCTGACACCTCTTTTCCCTGAAAATCTTAAAAAAATAATAATTAAGATAAACATAATGATGCATCGGAAAATAATTTCCAATGCAAAAGTAAAAGAAGTGTCATGCAGAATTATTTTTATGAAGTCCATGCTTAATACATTTTTTGAATTTTAGTTTATAAGTTGTTGTTTACATCTTGTCCCAAGCATCCTTAATCGCGTGCTTAGCATGTTCCCATTTCAAACGAGAATCTGCTTTAAACTCCTCCCATTTGGTTTGTAAATCCGGCTCAGAATCTTCGAAACGCGCATTTTCACCGTATAAATGACGTTCGCGCTCACCAAGCTCATAAGCTGACCTTAGATCGCGGTCGTAATCTATATCTGGCACTTCGCGTTGCAGATCCCCATAGTACGGTCTATTGGAGTAATCCGTGCGCCAGTCATGATGTATTGGATGTTCATTTTGATGGTCGTTCATAGTAATAACTCCGATAAATTATTTAATAAATTGCAAAAGTAGTGATCCCTGGGCTACTTCTGCAAATAAAAATTAATGTTGTTACTCTGACTATTGGTCTTGCTGATCATTCTGCTGACGCTGTTGATCAGATTGCTGATTTTGTTGGCGTTGGGGTTGCTGCTGTTGTTGCTGATCATTCTGCTGACGCTGTTGATCAGACTGCTGATTTTGTTGATGTTGGGGTTGCTGCTGCTGTTGCTGACCATTCTGCTGGCGCTGCTGATCAGATTGTTGATTTTGTTGATGTTGGGGTTGCTGCTGTTGTTGCTGATCATTCTGCTGACGCTGTTGATCAGACTGCTGATTTTGTTGGTTTTGAGGTTTTTGAGTATCGCCACGTTGGTGCTGTAAGCGAGTATCATTATTTTGATCTTGGTTATAATTAGACATAATACTGTTCCTTTAAAGATTAATTAGATAATCTACTCAATTACAGTAGATCATTTATTATTAACATGAATATTGCTAATATGATTATTAGAGATGTTACATAATCTTTATTAAGTTTCACTTTGTTTAAAAGTAATACTTTGGTGGTTGTTTTATATACATAAATAGTTATTTTTTAATTACATGAAACTAACAATAATAATTTTTTAATATTTTAGTGAGTGACTTGCATAGAGCTTTATATAGTATTTTTAATTTTTTGATAGGCTTACCTTTAGTTAAAATTTTGAAATTATAAAATTTTTTCTTAAAATTAATGCAATAGAAAAAAGTACCTACAGGTTTCTTTTTGTTTTCGGATCCTCCGCGCTTTAAAAGTCCAGTGCAAGATATATAAATATCTGATTTGAATAATTTTTTTCCATTTACAATCATTTTAGTGGTTACTTCTGGGGATTCAGCAGTATATTTATCTATAAGTGATTGTTTTATATTTAAAATACGCTTCTTGAATAGTAAGTCATAACTAACAATAGAACCATCCAGAAGTATTCCAGAGTTTTTATCTTGTGAAATTCTATATGCTAAATAACCTGCACTCGCACTTTCAAATAGCGTTATCGATAGGGATTTTTTAGAAATAAAGTCAAAAATTGATTTCATATAAATTATCCTATGAATATTTTATAAAAGAATCATAATTGATATTTAAATATGAATATGTGAATTAAGTCACATCAAAAAAATGTTACTTTTTAAAAACTTGTTAAAAATTATGCTAAAGGTGTGTTTTATATATTAAAATTTTTAAAATATTACATTGCGTTAAATTTTATTAAAAAAAATTAACAAATACTACTTATTTTCTGAACTATGGTTAAGAAGAATCATTTACCGCGTGAGAATTATAATGCCTACAGCAGTAAAAGAAAGAATCTTAAATTTAATAACCAAAGATCATCAGAAATATTTCGAAATTGTTGAGTTCTTCTTAGATGCTTCAATACCTAATTCAGCCAAAGAATTAAAGGCATTTAAGGTTTTAGAAAATGAAATTCTAACTCTCGAGCACATTGATGAGATGCCAAATGAGATAGACCATCTTGTCGATTGGATTCATCATAATAACCGTACACAGTGTGAATATTATAAAGAATACCTAGATAGAAGAAAGCAAGGTGGAGGAAGAGAGTATTTTTCATCAGTTAGTAAAGCTTATGAGTTTTTATACAAGGTTGCACCCACAAAAAAAGTGGATGGTTCATGGCTATATAGCTTTACTCAGTATTGGAATGATCCAGTATTTAGAGATTTTATTCAGATATATTTAGAGGAACTTGGTCTCGGTTCAGAAAAAGCCAATCACGTGAGAATGTACGACAACCTACTACTGGCACATGGTTTGAATCAACTATCTTTAAACTTATCTGATGCCTATTACCATCAGGCAGCAATACAGCTTGCGCTTGCATATGCACCTTCAGAGTTTATACCAGAGATAGCAGGTTTTAATTTAGGCTATGAACAACTTCCTTTACATTTGCTAATTAGCAATTACGAGTTAAAAGAACTTGGAATTGATGCACACTATTTTAATGTTCATATCACGATAGATAATTTTGATAATGGGCATGCGCAGCTTGCGACCAATGCCATTAAAAAACTTTCTACAAGGTACAGATCTAAAGAAGAGTTCATTCGTAAACTCAAAATCGGCTATCTCCTAAATAACAAAGGAATGAGTTCAGTTCAGATAATTAAAAATTTAAGCACTGAAAAGATGGTGCTAGAAATATTTAAGAAAAAGGCGATCGTTGGTAAACACATGCATAGCAATAAGTGCATGTTTAATAATAAAACAACGAATGAATGGCTGTCTGAAGATGATAGTGTTGAAGAGTTTATTTTTGAACTTGTCCGTATGGGCTGGATAAAATTGAATCGACCACCTGAAGAGAGTAGGTTTTGGCAGATGATTCACGACGAAGACGGTAAAATGTTTGGAGTGTTTAATGCTGTTGAAAAAACTTTTATTTATGGCTGGATTGCAGGTAAATCAGTAGATTCCAAACAAAATCAAGTAAATAATGAGTTTGTAAAAAACTTCCTAGAGACCAATTCATTTAGTTATTTAGCGAACCATAAAATGGCTGAGCTTAAGAAACAATTTGATGGAAGTACGAATACAGGATACAAGATCAACAAACTTCTAAAGTATTTAGCACCTCATATGCATCATCAAGAAATTGGTTTATGGAGTACCCAGCGTATCGTAGAGAGTTTATTTCCATCTCTAGCCCGCCAATAAAATAAATACTCCAAAAGATTTATAACTTTCATCGTCAAAAATAACCGCCTTCGGGCGGTTTTTCTTTTATGCGATAAACAGTGATAAAATAGTGAAAATTAATGAGTTTTTAAAGCAGTCTACAAAAAATCAAAAAAAATATTTTTTTGCAATTTGTAGACTCATTTGTAGACTGTTGAGCTACAAATATAGCCAAATGACTGCAATCTTATACAACCATTAAAATTTTTAAGTGTTTGAAAATACAAGTGAATATAACCAAATGCAATCAATTCCAATCCAAACAAAACTAGGTGGATTCTACTTTTTCTATAGCACTATTGTGGGCTTACATAAAATAATATAATAAATAAAAACAAATACTTAAATTGATATTTTATCGATTAAAATTATAAAAAATTGCCGATGTATACGATTTGTATACTCTCCCGAAAAATATTTTAATTCTCGTTTCTAGCGGGATGGGTTAAGTCTATGAGCATCAAAATTAATAAGCAATACGTAGAAGAATTAGAGTTCACTGCATCAGGCCAAAAGATTTACCGTGACAGTGAGCTTACTGGTTTTTGTGTTCGAGTAACATCCAATAGCAAAACATTCATTGTAGATAAAAAGTTCAACAATAAACTATATAGAATCGTCATTGGTAATCTAGAAAATATTACTGTGGCCGGAGCGAGAAAGAAAGCACAGATCATATTGGCTCAAATTTATAGTGGCCAATACGAACATAAAATGAAAAGCAATGATGACGGTTTCAATCCACTGAATATTACAGTAGGCGAAGCGCTTGAAATTTACCTGACCAAGAAAACTTTTAAGCCGAAAACAGTGAGGCAATATAACAAGTACATCGATCTGTACCTGAAGGGTTGGAGAGAGCGTAAAATTTTCGAAATTTCCAAAGATGAATTGCTGAATAAGTTTTTAGATGTTTCTGAGGTTAGTCCTTCAAGCGCCAATGGTGCAGTATCTTTGATTGGTACTCTTTGGAAATATATGCATGTACTTTATTCAACCAATGAAAATCCAATTCTAAAATCTAATCCTGTAGATGTGATTTCAGTGACGATAGGGTGGAACACCATTGCACCTCGGGAGCGCTACCTCAGTAAAGATGTAATCTTTAAATATTATCAAGCAGTTATAAATTATTTTAATGAACTCAACTTAGAAGATACTGCACGTAGTAATACACATCGAGATATCATTTTATTTGTCATGTATACCGGCTGTCGTCGTGTAGAAGCTTGTAGCTTACGTTGGGAAAATGTTGATCTAGAAAAAGGAGTGGTCTCTTTTAACAATACCAAAAATGGTAAAAGTCATTTGCTACCTTTAGGTGATCATCTCATTTCGATATTAAAAGCTAGATTTTTGCTTAAGGAAAATGATTGGGTCTTCCCAGCGACCAAATTGCCTACTTCATGGAATATCCACGCAACGACTATCGATCGTACATTAAAAGAAATAGGTGATCAGGTTGGATTTTATGTGTCTACACATGACTTCCGAAGGACGTTCGCCACATTGTGTAATTTATTAAGGTTTAATATTTATGTGACTAAGCGTCTACTCAACCATACTGCAAAGCCTCGAGTAGATGTTACAGGTGGCTATGTGCAAATCCCATTGGAGGAATTGCGCGTATGTATGAATATGATTGAAGGCGTTTATCAGCAGAAAATTGATTGTTTTAATTATGAAAATGTTTGGAATAGTCGGTTAAGTGAGTTGAAAAAGGCGGGATAACCCGCCTTAGTATTAATATTGAGCCGTATTCGTCACTGTTTTTGACTCAAGATAAGCCATCACATCTTTTTTCTTATAGGCAATTCGACTGCCAATCTTAGAAAAAGGAAGTGACTGGTCTTCACAGCGCATCTTGGCCAAAGTCCAAGGAGAACATTGGAGATATAGTGCGACGACTTCCTGAGGGAAAAGCTGTTCTTCATGTGCATTTAAAAAACGTTCTAAGACCAAATTTTTCTCATCGTCTGATGCTTTTGAATATGTTCTTAATGTCATGCCTTATCTCCAAGTAGCTTCCTTAAATTTTGCATCGATGATGAGTTCTTCAATTTCACCAGCGCCTACATTGTTAAATATGTGAGTCATTTTTGCCCCGTATACAGTCAGTATTCGAGTCATAGAAGAGTAGTTGAATTTCATTGGACAACCTCACTTGCTTGATTTTCAAGCTCGAAGCGGCGCTTTTTAACGTAGTCCATTAACTTTGGTTGAATTTCAGGACTACGTGCAGAAACATCAATTTCCAAAGCATCTAATGTAGTTAAGTCAGGTGCATTCTGAATCTGAACCATCAGTGAAGGGGGAGTTTTAATTTCAGCTTCTGCAGGTGCAAGCTCACGTAGGCGCTTATGAATAGCATCCAACAATGGTTTACGCTGTACTTCTGTCCAGTTGCGTGTATAGCCGGTAAGGGCGGTGGCTTCCCTTGGTGTTTTCGCATTTGTAGCACGGCTTAGTAGATCTTTTAAAAGATTTTGATAGTCAGCGTCAGCTGAATCACAAGCTAACTTATTCTCTGCTACTAACTTTTCAGCCTCAACCTGCAAACGTTTGAGTTCTTCTACACATAAGTTGTCAGTCGTATGTTCTGGCTTAGGTGTATATTGCTCAGGATCTAGTTCAAGCAGCTTATCCTCAGTTAACTTATATAGGTGCTGAGTGTGTTCACGTTCTAAATGACCATTTGCCATGAACACCGGACGTAATGCCAAGACTGCTTCGTTGGTGGTACATGCATTAATTTGCATAGTGAACTTTTCAACCAGTTTCACTGGATCTGTTTCAATCTTTTCAACTGCAGATTGCTCAGATACTTTTTCTTTAACATCATTTGAAGTTGGATTTTGAACCTTATCCGACTCATCAATTTTAGATTTACGTGTGCGTTTTTTAGATTGCTCCGGTATCTCAATAACATTCGATGCACGATATACACGATCAAATAGCTTACAAAAAGCTTCGGCTTGTAACTTTGCATTTTCCAAATCACGCTGGGCAAAACCTCGAGCAATCGATTGATTCAAAATTTCATGGCATACCACATATTTATAGTGATGAATTTCACCGCAGGCCTGGACAACAAAAATATCATCACCAACCTGAACTTCATCTAGCTTAAGAGGTTTAGTGAGGGTGATGCCTGCAACTTCTATAGTTTCAATTTTGATGCAAAATTCATAACCCTCTTTAGCAAAAATTGTCGCTGGAAATTGATCCAAATCATTAAAATCTAGCATGTCTCCAACAGGGCGACACATAACATGTTTCCCTGCCATTAGAGCTTCGTATGCGAGAGAGCTTGTAATAATATTATTCATTTTTAGTTCACTCCCTTAATGTCGAACATTACTTTGCTGTTGATGATTATTTTGCTGTGGAGGCGCTTCCGACCAACCCATCTGATCCGCACGAGCACGACAAGCCTGACGAATTTGATTGTTGAATTTAGTATTACCAAAGGTATTAATGGCTTTATCTAAAGTTTCAGGCTTCTTCGCATTTCGAATAGATACCAAAGCATCTTGATAGCGCTGATCTAACGGCTTTTGCTGTGCAGTGTTTACCGGAGCCGATTGACGCTGCTGACCTTGATTGGATTGGCCTCGGTTGGGCTGCTGGTTTACTTGGTTATGATATTCATCAGTGTCATAGTCTTTTGTGTCGTCAATTAGGAACATGCCGTTAAGCGCATATTTCCTTGCATACGAACTTGAGGTACCAAACGTCTGTGCTACATCCATTCCTTTCTTTTCAATTTCCACTCCAGCATGTGCCGTGACAACAGTTTCTTTACCCTCAGCATCAGTAAAAACTACTTTTGCTGTAACCACCACCACTGGACCAACTTGCTGAACTTCATCAGTGATAATTAACGTGGAGTTTGTGGCCTGGAGTAGTGGTTTAACAGCTTCAAGGATATCCTCGCAGCTACGGTAGTGAAATTTACCGAAATTGTTGTACTTACTTTTTGGCGCTTTCAGTTCTAACTGGATTTGTTGTAAGGCATTCATCACACTTCTCCTAACAAACGATTTTTAATCATGTGCTGCACCAACATTTCATTGATGTTGCGGTGGTCGTTGTAGTCCGTGAAGTCAGGGAATGGGTTGCCGTATTCATCGGTGATGTGATCTACAGATAGCTGGGTAATTTCAGCCGTATCAAATTCACTACCGGGTACGCCGTAGCTGTCTTCAAATGGTTCAAAGTCAAAGCTTACGTCTAGGGTGAAGTTGTCTAAACGGATAACAGCACTACCAGAAGTTTTGGAAGTAAGTTCCATTGCTGCGACAGTAGTGACTTCAGGAATGCTTTTGTGAAGCGCTTGAGTATTGGTAGCTTCCGGCTTGTAGGCGAATGCTAATGCACCGATTGTTACGGTTGCAGCGACAAGTGTTACCTTGAGGCTATTGAAAGGGTTTAATGTTTTGTTCATACTTATCTCGCAAGTTTGCAAAGCACATCGGAAGGTAGAAGAGTCGATGTGCTTTTTTGTTATCTGTGAGACAAAGGTAAGATAACTTACTTTTTAAGTCAAGCATATTTGGTAATTAAAGTTACTTTTCTCTTTATAGTAAATAATAGAAAGACAATTGTGGGATTTAATAAACTAGTAGATAGCTATGGCTTTTAAATCAAATAACTAATATTTAAATATAAAATAATTTATGATTAAGTAAGAATCGTATAGAATGAAGAAAATTTATAAAATCTAACAGGTTAAGATGAAAAATATTTCGACAAAAATTTTATCAATTATGTTTATTCTTGGTACTTCAACAACAATTTTGGCCGCATCTGAATTAAGCGAAAAGTCGCAAGTTTTAAACGTGATGAAAAAATATGTAGAAGCTACTTCTTGCTGGCATTCTTTTGACCCTAAAAGTGATTTTAATAAAACAACTTTGAAAGATGTGTATCCCATTTATTCAGATAATGAAACTGGCATAAGGGAATATTATGTATTTTGGGGTGGTGATAAAGGCTGTAACGGTGGTAGTGGAACAATGTCTTTCTTTATGTCAGAAGTTAGCAAATGGTCGGATTCGCGTCCATTTCTAGTACAAAATGACGCAGCTTTTGGTGAAGATATTGGTATCAATTTTAGATTCATTGATAGCGTTAAACAAATTAGTAAGGATCATTTTGAAATTGTTGCTGGAAGCTATGCCGATGAAAAGTATGGCGGTAAAGATCAAGGAAATAATTTCCCAGCTAACACATTTAAATACACAGTTAAGCATGCAATGGGGGAAGGTTGGAAGGTAACCAATCAAGTGTTGCTAAAACAAAACAAATGATAAAAAGCCCATAATTAAATGGGCTTTTTTACGTAATTAATATGAATTGAGTCGTCATACATGGTTGATTTTCTAATATGCGTTGGTCTATTGATGAGTTTTATTGGAATATTCATTGGACCATATGTATTACACAAAAAAGTAAATAATCAAATGGATGCTAAAGCAGCAAGTTTTTTAGGTATGTTGCCAGGTGTGTTGGTGATGTTTGTTGCTTCTTTTTTTTAAATAGAATGTATAGGGGCGAGCATAAAAAGGTGCTATTTTTTCTTGAAGTACAGAAAAATGAGTAGTAGGACGATCATAGATAAAATTATGGCTATGACTGTTTTTTCCATAGGAATGCCTTTTTTAATCGAATAGTTATTTCATCTAATATCTGCTTTTTTTCTGAATTCGTCTATCGCTGTATTAAGCTCTTTAAGCTAAGTTTGTTTGTGTACTTATTCGATAATAAAAAACCACTGCTGGGGGTGGGTTAGATGAAGCTATGCTAAGCTCTCACTACCCCTAATAAAAATATGAGTATTTAGATGTTCAAATTTTACACTTTAATCATGATTGGCTGTGTAACAGTGATGACGTGTCATGCGAATGCTGACCAATCAACTTTTGATGAAAATGTGCAAGTTAGATGGTATGAGGCTGTTAAGCATTATGATGATGTTATGAAAAGAGCAAGTATAGCCAAACAAGAATACAACAATTGCCAGAAAAAAATAAATTGTGATGCAGTTAAAGCAAGAACATCTGATGCGTATTATGCAAAAGTTATCGCTGATGCCAAAGCAAGACTAGATGCTGCAGAACGCGATCTTTATCCTAAGATAGAAAAAACTGATACCGGAAATGTCCAACATGACGTTAACTTCTAAACCTTAGTTACATTGAATATTATATTCCGATTTGTATGAGTCGAATGCATTCATTAGATCTGTCGAATGGTTGGTTTCATGAGTATCTTCAAGTTTGATCATTAAAGGTTTGTATTCTTGTTCGTAAGTGACAGGGAAGTCATTACAAATAATTTGCTTACGAAGCTCATTTTCTGTTGCAGGTCCAGTCAATTGAGCTTGATACCACATAAACTTTGAATCAAGTTCTTTATACTCCGATAGTAATTGTTCACGCTCAGGATCTAGCAGCTCAGGCTCATAGCAGCCAAATATTCCGAAAGTGATTAGACAAAAACATGAGATAGTTTCCATAAGTTTATGAAATGAATAATTAAATTTTAATATATTATATTAATTATATGTAATATATCATTTTCATTTAAGCTACTAAGTTTTGATATTTGGATTAGCCCAGTTTTAGAAATATCTAAATCAAGATCAGTATGTTTTTGGGTTGAAAGTATTATTTTTGCCTTACTTATAATATGGTAAATATTACCAAAAGTATTAATAAAATCGTTAATAGCGTTTGTTGTGGATGAAATTTCAATTGTAGCTTTTGATGTTTCTGATAGTGTTACCGCACTAAATTTAGCACGAATAATACGGTAAGATATATTGGTGAGGTTCTTTTCAATCATACTTTCAATGTTAATATGTTTGTCTTTTAAGATTAAATTCAAACCAGATAACTCATCCAAATATGAGAAAAAGTTTTTTGTATATTTTGTTGGATTTATAATAACTAAGAAATATCTAGATTCATTTTGAATTAGATAAAATTGTTGATTTACGAAATATTCAAATTCAATATAGTTTTCAGCAACAAAAGGATTGTTTGTTGATTCTTTTTGAAGGATCTTTTTATAGTATGTTCCTTTTAAAAAGTTATCATCAAAAGATAGGTTTGTGAGAGACTCTGAATCTGAGGAAATCTTACTGTTTTTTTGTAAGAATTTTTCTAAGAATGAGCTAAAATCAGTATTCTTGAGAAGAAACTCTTGGATGAATATCTTGATCATGCTGACTTGTCCGGTATAGAAACTTTCACATTTGGGGGATTTAATAAATTTAATGCGGTATCAAATATAATCCTATTAAATTTTTTCTCAATAATGCTCGGAAGCGGTTGAGGATTTTTAAGATGTTCGCCTTTTTCTATATTATATTTTACAAAACCCTTTGAAATAAAAGAAAGAATTTTTCTATTTTTAGATTCATTGAGTTTTACACATAGTTTAAAAATATCTGAGTTAACATTTCCTTTTTCTTTACAATCCCATGAGAATTTACTTAATTGAAAACCTTCAGAAATTTTTAATTTAAACTCTTCAGCACGATGAAGTTGAGCTCCTTTATATGAGGCACTATCAATACGATAGGTAAGTGTGGATTCATCATCATCATCTAAATCATTTATAGAGTCTTTTGGTTTTTTAAGCTCAACAGCCAATACATCGGTTCGCTCATACCCAGATAAGTTTGATGTTAGATTATTAAAGAAATCCCAATATTCTTCAGGATCTGTGAGGTACGTTAAATCTATTAGTTTTACTTTAGATTTATCATTAGCTTCACTCAATTTACTAATTAATAATTCTAACCACTCATGTGCTTCTAACGTTGCGGGAGATTCAATATATACGCCAGATTCACTAATATTTACTTCTAATATTGCTATTTTAGGCTCAAATTGGGCAAACATTTGTTTATCTGGATGAAATTTTTGGTAGTTAACTTTTACGCTAACCTTATTCGCACTAACAGTATCAATTTCAATTTCAGTAATTTGAGCGTTTTGATAGAATTTTTCTACTTGATTTTCAAAACCCGTACATGCGGCGAGGATGTCACTAAATTCTATTTGGGAGTTGATTTGAGCTGACGTTGTAAATTCAGTTCTACTTCCTTTCGCATGTTGTGCGGAAATAATCTCATAGTCCTTGAAACCATGAATAAAGCTTGAAAAATAGAATGCACGTTGCTCTTTATCTGTTTTTGGAGAAATCAAAACTCCTCTATTTAAGAATAGCTCTGTCATGGCAGAGTCAGAAACTTTCCCAGTATTTAGGGCGCTATAAATGTTATGATCATTAGGAACCTTGAATGAATTATTCATACCATATTATTCCGGGCTTTCAGAGCGGCTAATTGATTTATTACAAAAGATTTTTTGCATGAGTGGAATTGAATTAATTTCAATGGAGCTAATAATCCTTTGCATATTTGCACTATAACCCCAAGTTTGAGAGTATTTTCTGATTGCCGACTTAAAATTTTCTATTGCAGTACTATGCAATTCCTTAGAGTAAAGGCGAACTCTTGTTGTAACATTTTCGTTTATGAGGTCAAACATCATGAGCGATTCTATTAAAAACATAAATTCTTCAGGAGTTTCGCCTTTACCATTATAATAAATTATATTACCTCGTGGTGCTGAGAGAGTAATCTCATCATCATCAAGGTATTTGAACTCATCATAAGTAATGATTAAAAATGGACCTGCTATCATTTCGATTGTTGCTGGTCGCTCATTTGGAGCTAAGGCGGATTTATAAAGTTGTTTTGGGGGGTAGAAAAATCGTAAATTCTTGGGGCCTGGGATTTTATTTTCTGATTTAAGAACTGACACATCATGTTTTATTGTTAGCATGTAATCAATAAGTAGAGGCTCGACTAAATGTAACTTCATATCTTTAGGAATATTCAAATCTTTAAGGTAAAACCCTTTTAGCCTAGTTTGACCTTCATTATGGTTTCTTAATGGTAGATCATGTATATAGTCATATACGGATTTTTTAAATAGCCCATCATGGTTGTAAACAAACAGTAAACCTCTAATTTCTGTAGAACCTGTGATGTCATATCTCTGCTTCCACTCACTACTTCCTTTTGCGCACTCAGTTCCTTTGACTAAAGATATTAACCAATCTCTTACCTCATTATATTTAATAGAAGTATCGGCATAACTTTTAAGATCCGTATTGAAGTAAATTTTTTTATTAAGGTATGGATCATGATAATGAAAAACAACATCGGTAGGATGTGTCTTGCTAGCATCTTCTTTGGCATTAGAAAAATGTATAGATGGTGTCTTACATGTAAAATCTAAATCATTTTCAGAACACATTGACCATTTAAAAAAGGTAAAAAGTTCATCAGATATTTTTGAAGCTAAATCAGCAATTCTTATGGTCTCAGACATATTTCACCTGTATTTTATTAAACATCCCGATACAGCCCAACAACCTTGCCAACCAACTTACAACCATCTTCTAAAGCAATAGTTTTCTCAGGCCAGTCAGGATTCAAAGGTTGCAAATACATATTTCCGCTCTCAACAATAAGCTTCTTAAAAGTCGCTTCACTATCGCCTTGGCAAGAAACAATAACTAAATCACCTGTTTTTAAATCTGTTATTTGAAAGTCAGGATTTACATAAATCTTATCGCCAGGCCGAAAGTCGGGGAGCATTGACTCACCAACTACTTCCAAACCATAGCCATTCTTTCCGCATTTACGGTTTGGCGGTAACCATTCCTCAAATTGCGTACCTGCTGGCACAGAATCAACAGTGGTCCATGAGCCAGCTTGTACCCATGAAATTACTGGTACTAATCTGCCTGAAAGTGGGAATGGCACAGAAGTATTTGATTCCAAGCCACCAAGTGCCTTACCGCTGAGCAAGAAATCAGGCGTTACCGCTAGTGCTTTAGATAAAGCCATCAAGCTTTCATGTTTAGGAAGGTTGTCATCTTTTTCCCAATAAATTACAGAAGTTTTAGATACGCCGATTGCGTCAGCAAGTTGTTGCTGAGTTATCTTTTTTGTTTTTCTTAATGCTTTTAGGCGTGTACCAAGAGTTTCCATAATTTAAGCCCATATTCAATGTAAGGAATCTTACCATTTGACTAGGTAAGTTTTATGCTGTTTAATAAGGTAAGAAAAGTTACCTTTGTGAGTAAAATTAATGACAAAACAAGAAGCTCTAAAGCTTTTGAATTGTAATGTCGCGGATTTGGCTTTGAAGTTAGAAATAAGTTCTCAGGCTATTAGTCAATGGCCTGAAACAAAGATTCCTTTAATGCGTGAATATCAAATTCGTGATTTAGCAAAAGGGCAAATTCCAATCAAGCGTTCTACTAAAAATAGTAATAACCCAGCCCTCCAATAACCACGTTCAAAGGACACCGATATGAACATATTGGATGCTGCTTACAACACAGTTCACGACTACCAAGGTGGAGCGAATGCATTAGCGCCACGAATGGGCATTAAAAGCCCAGCGGTACTGAACAGCAAAGTGAACCCCAATACGGAAACACACCACATCACCTTGCTTGAGGCTTCAAAACTTATGGAGCTGACAGGGGATTACCGAATTCTGCAAAGACTGAATGCTCAACACGGAAAAGTGGCCATTAACTTGCCATGCATACCCGAATGCCGTGATACAGCGCTCACAGACTTAGTGTTGAGTATTGGAATGGGCGGTGGGGATATATGTGCGCAGTTCAAAGAAATGATGGCAGACGGTCGGATCACCCGAGGTGAAGCGATAGATATGTCAAAGGTCATTCACATGCTGCACGAAATTTTGGCAGAGCTAGAAATGCAAATAAACAAATGTGTCGAGCAATAAAAAAGCCTGATCTCGAACATCAGGCTTCCAATTCAATTTATGAGGCAAATCACAAATGAATATGAAACCAAATATACCACAAAACAATGACATGGCAAACGAAGGGTTTCTTAATGGCGACGTCGTGGTCTTCACTGATCCAATCAAACCAGGCCATCTAATGACCGTACATAAAGTCCAAGGTGATGGCGTATTGCTAGATGGAAATCACAACTTTGCACTGAGCCATTTAGTACGTCCGGCAACAGTTGCAGAGGTCTTGGCTAAACGTCGATTGACTACTGCTGAACAAGCGCTTGCGGAGGTTCCATGATCACCAACAAGGCAATTAAAAAGCAGCCTGAGCATAAACACCTGCAAGGCGTTCAGAGTTGGTATGACCCAGCGCTTCGCACCTTAAATGGACTAATTGATATTCGTAAGGCCAACTTACGCAAGATTAATCGTGATGAAGCCAATGCTGCAGTCACACGTGATGAGTTTATCGAAATGCTCACCAATCAACATCGGATCTCGGCCTGGTATGCCGGTGAAATTATCTCAAGCTTACTGCGTTCAGAAATGATTTTGATGTTTGGACGCTTTATATGGATTAATGAAGGGGTGAACTCAAAATGAGCCAATTTACGCCCAATAGCTTTCAAGTGCCTAACGCATTTGTGGACGAAGTGCTTAACCAAATTTCGGATGCTGCATGCAAGATTTATCTTGTGGTGTGCCGTAAAACACGCGGATGGAACAAAGTGATGGATTCGATATCACTAAGCCAGTTAGAGGAAATTACGGGTAAGAGCCGTCCAACAGTCATCAAAGCAAAAAACGAGCTGATTCAGGTTGGTTTGTTGGTAGAAATGCCGAGCACGATTTATGGAAATACCTTCAAACTTGGTGACGAAACAAGTGTTGGTTGGACTGTGAAATTCCCTAGTAAAAAAAATTTACTAGGTGAAAAAGCAGCCGTTGCTAGTAAAGATTCTTTACCACTGCTAGTAAAAAAATTTTACCCCGCTAGTAAAGAATTTTTACCATTGCTAGTAAAAAATTTTTACACACAAAAAACACTATCAAAAGACACTAATCAAAATAAAAAAATAAATAAAAAAAGATCCCGTGTTTCAGAACAACCTTCGACTGAAAAACCAAAAGTTGAAACTCAAAAATCATATGACCCGAAATCATGTGAATTACCAAGATTGGTAAATCAGGATCTATGGAATCAATTTGTGGATATGCGAACAGCTGCTAAAAAGCCACTCACTGAAAACGCTGTAAAACTCATTTTGAAAAAACTCGAGTCATACGGATCTCTGGCAGACCAATCCTTGGAAAACTCAATCATTGGAAACTACCAAGGGGTTTTCCCTCCAAAACAGCAGAATCTGCAGCAAGATCTAACTGGAATTCAGGAGCCGAGTTATTTCGCTCAGTCTTTTGATCAACAAGGTGGATCGAGCATTATCGACGTAACACCCGATGATTACGCTTTGGTGGGAGGATATTGAGATGAATCACTTGGTTTGTCGTGACGACGTACATGAGTTGATTGCAACTTTGCGAACACTCTACGCATCACAGTTCAATAAAAACTTCCCAGCAGAGGGTAAGAACTCAATCCCAATGCAAGTTGTTGAAGACCGAGTTGCTAAAGCCATGATTGGGGTGACTACGGAACAGTTTCAACGTGGTTTGCTCTTGTTGAGTACCAGTGGAAATAAGTACATGCCGAGCTTTGCTGACTTCCGAACAATGTGTATTGGCGAAGATTGGTGGAATGCTCAAAAAGCTTGGATCAAAGCATGTGAGTACACAAAAATTACGAAGCCTAAACCGGTTATTTTGGCAGATGGAAGTTCTCAATACCGAGACATTACGACCTTGGCCAAGTTCGCATTAGATCAAGTCATGCTTCTCATCAATGATGGTGAAATGTACCGAGCTAAAGAAGAATTTATTCGCTTGTATGAGGCCTATGTGTTGGAAGCTCAGATCAAGGGGCGATTTCAAGAGTGGTATCAAGAAAGACCAAGTTTGGCCTGGAGTGAATCTGAGAAAAAACATGTACCGGTTGCGAATGATGAAGCTCTACAACAGCTGGCCAATCTGAAAGCCAAAATAAATGTTCGAAATCGCCAAGTGCCGAAGCCCCAAAAATTAGAGGCAAATAAAGCAAAGGCAGTGATTCAAAACGAATGGCCAGATCCATTTGAAAACCCAAGTGAATATCAATCAATGATGGCGAATGGATTTAATCGTGTATTGGGAGGTGCTTCATGAACACCTCATTCGTTAAAAAATTTGAAGAGATTAAAAACGTACTTGTATACATCGCATTTTCTACTGCTGAGGTGACTGCTTTAGAGCTTGAGGAAAACGTGACTGATTGGGGGCGTTGCCAATTAAATTTACATCTTAAGAAACTTGTTGAAGCTGGATATCTACAGAGTAATGGCAAGCAAGCAGAACGTGCTTATACCGCTACTGAAAAAACAAAGCAGTTATTTGGAGTGAAGTAGTGACCAGCTACTCAATTGCTGAATACAAACAAATGATCGGTGGTGCCAAACCTAAACGAGGTACCAAAAGACCTAAGGTTAAAAGTCAAAAGGTACCCAATGAGTTTGAAGCGAAATTTGCGCTGGAGCTTAAAGCATTAAAGATAGATTTCGAACAGGAATTTAAGTTTCACCAGAGTCGCAAATGGAGGGCTGATTTCCACCTAAAGGGAAGAATGATTCTGATTGAAGTTGAAGGTGGTATTTGGAGTGGTGGTAGGCATACAAGGGGTAAAGGGTATATCGGTGATATGGAGAAATATAACGCGGCGACGATGCTGGGTTATCAGGTTATACGGTTTAGTACAGAGCAAGTGAAGTCAGGTTTAGCAATTTAGCAGATTGAGAAGATGGTAGGGGATTTAGAATGAATGCAGCAGTATCAATTATGCAGTCGGTTGATTGGACACGTTTTGATTTGGAAGGGTGGTTATATCAGTTTGGGGCCTGGATGAACTCTGTATCAGGGACATGTGGGAAAACAGTCAATCCTATTGCAGTGGCAATGGATCAGGCCACTAAGAAAAGAAAACAGAAAAAACTGACCGATCTACAGGAATCAAAAATCATTGTTGATTTCCTGACTGGTGATTATCAATTACCAAAATTAAAGCAGACAAAAATTGTGTGTCAGATTGATGATAATGAAGCACGCGCCGTACAGCGTTTAATATTAGATATGCAGGGACAATCTGAAGTTTTAGATGATTGGATGGATGCAGTTATTGATCGTTATTTTTATGGGAATTCTTGGTCTGAAATGGTACGTGAAAATCGTACTCAAGCTGATTCTCGAATTGATGTTAAGTGCGGTTTAGCAGCTTTGCATAGTCGGTATGGGTTTGTTGGATATAAAAAAAGCACCTCTTAGGTGCTTTAAAGCTTATAGTATGTTATGAAAATTTATCTTAATGTCAAAAGAAATTACCTACAGGCCTGTAGATCCTTTAAGCTTATACCAGGATTAAACGTTTTAATAAAATCAACTTGGTTTTTTTGGGGTATTTTAAAAGCTATAAAAAATGGACCTTTGTAATCTTTTTTAGTAATCATATTGTTTAATAAAATTGTTTCATCAGTAACAATATTTCTATAACAATTTTTTTCGATCATATTCTGATTTTTTAGTGGGAATGGATTTTTTACATAAAGCCTAAACTCCAATGGATTAGATTTTAAATTAATTTTTGAGTTTTTTTTGTAATTAATTTGAACTAATATTATTTTATCTGAATTATTAATATTATTGCTAGATAATTCATAGAAATAAAAATCATTGCTCATAGGGTTGCTTTTAATACTATTCAAAACTCTAGTGTCAAAATCCTCTTCTTTTAGTTTCTTAAAGAAAGTATATTCTTTGTTTCCGTAAATACATAATGTTTTGCCGCACTTTATTTTAAAAAGTTTTTTTTCATTATATAAAATGTACTTAGTGTTATCTATGATATTCATCTTAGACATATCAACGCCTTGCTGATTGAATTTAAATAAAAATAGTAGTGTGATGTATATTAATAAAATTGAAATAATAGATAGGAGATAAGTTGAAATTAAATATTTTGGAAAGAGGTCTTGAGATGTTTTTTTTAATCTTCTTGAAATGTTTAGGAGTAATGAAAATTTATTAATATTACTTTCTTTTTTGATAATTTTTTTATAAAAAATAGTTGTTTTATATTCAGTGATAACTTCAACTCTATTCTTGATTTTATTAAAATCTGGCTTGTAAATAAATATAAATAGATATATACATATAATTACAATCATTAAAATTAAAAATAAATTAATATTATTTGAAAAAACATACAAATTAGAAAGTATGCCTTGAAATGTATAATCATTAAAGTCAAAATTTAAATTAGAATAATCATAACCTGTTGGATAAGTTAACCCATCAATAACAAGTCTACCAGAAATATATAAATATCCTAAAAAACTTGATATGCCAAATGCTAAAACAAACTCTTTTAATTTCAATTATGTACCCAATAATTAATTATTTGTCAGTCGATTTATATTAAATCTTTAATTTTATTGACTAAAAGTCTCATTCAAAGCTTGTTGAATGGCGTCTACACGTGATTTACAGGCTTTATATGCTGACATCGATTCTTCAACAATTGTCATCAAATTATCAATATCTGGTTCATCTTGAGACTCAAGGAGCTCGGCGTTCTTTTTGAGAATTTCATAGCCTTCTTTAAACGTTAATTCTTTCTTAATCATTGCTAGATACCTGAGTCACATTGGCATTGATAATACCATCCTGTAATTCTACTTGAATGCTATCACCTGATATTTGTTGAATAGAACGTATTGCTTTGCCTTGGCTACGGACGATACCAAAACCTTTGGCCATAACATTTTTGGGATTCTGAAGTAATGTTTCGCGCATGAGAGATTCAACTTGCTGAGAAGCCAGCTTAACCTGTTGCTGAGCTAAATATTGAGTGGTTTCTTTAATTAAGTCTAAATTTCGATTAGTTAAACTAATTTGATTATTAGCCAGAGTCTTGATTGACTTTATGTATTGATCATTCTGGCTTTGATACGCCGTGATCTGATGCTGAGATAACAACTTAATAGTTTGCAGAGAATCAGAAACATCTTGGACACGCTCTACAATCAAATTACGTATACCTCCAATGACCTTACTGGGTGTATCAAAAGATCGATGTGCAATTTCATCTAAAATCGTTCGGTCTTTTTCATGGCCAATACCGACCCAGATAGGGACGGAACGCTTACAAAGCAAAGCTGCCAAATCAAAATCATTTAAATATGCTAAATCATTTACAGATCCACCACCGCGTATAAGAACGATGAGATCAGGGGCAACTTCATAATCTTTGACCCATTGCTTAAGGGCAGTTATTAAAGAATCTCGGATACTTGTTGGAGCTGTATTGCCTTGGAAAGTGGCACTGTGATAAACGAAATGGCAGACACCGGCTTTGTCTAATGCGTCAGCATCCTTTTTGAAATCGCCTAAACCTGCAGCATTTTCAGGTGCAATGACCAGGACATTTTGAATATCAAACGGCGCAGGTAGCTGTTTATTTTTATCTGCAAGACCTTCGGTTTGTAATTTTTCTAATGTCTGCTGATAACGCCGTGCTATGTCACCTAACGTAAAGCTTGAATCAATATCTTCTACATTAACTGAGAAACCATATTGAGGGTCAAACTTGGCTTTAACTTTTATCAGAACATTAAGATCTCGAGATAACTCAATACCACTTTCACGTTCGAACTTTAGAACCATCTTTTGAGCAGAAGACTTCCAAATAGTCGCTTTACAACTTGCGATTACTTTGTCTGAACCTTCCTCTTTTTCAGCCAGCTCAAGATAATAATGTCCGCTTTTAATATTTAAATTTCTTATCTCTGCTTTGACCCAAACAGGTTCATCAAAGGTGACCCGTATAACTTCTTGAACAGTGGATAAATATTCACTTAAGGTTAGCTTGTAATCAGACATCATTGAGCAGCGAGATGAGGTTACTAAAAATACTAACGAACATATTGTTCAAAGACAATGATGAATGTTTGACCTTGTACAAGGGTTATGGCATATTTCAGCTATAGTGACCGAAGTGTACGTTGATACATGAAGTTAATTTAAAAGCTCGCCAAATGGTGGGCTTTAATTTTAAAAGAAGGGTGTAATATTTTGGAAAACAACGAGCTTGAACAAAACCCTCAGCAAGAAAATAATCAATCAAACTCTATTGTTGATACTATAGGTCACGCAAACCCGGTGGATGTGATCGAAGTCTTGGTAGAAGCAGGAAAGTCTGTTGTTAATACAAGTAAAGATATTATTTCGAGTATTGTTGACAATATCGATATTAATTAATAACTCAGAACAAATTTTAAGCTTAAAAATTGATGTACATTGATTTCTTACCTGCAAATTATAAGTTATAAATTTATGAAAAAAATATTAGTTGGTCTTGTTAGTTGTTTAGCTGCTTTTGCCAATGCTACAACTTTAGATTGTGAAAACAGTTACCCATTATTTAAAGAAATAATTCAGAAAAAGTCAGATGCTGAGAACATTGGTGGTATAGATGATATACATGACTATATTCAGCATTATGATTACACATACATATTTAGTAAAAATCATTCAGATAAGCAATTTTGGGTAGATAAGCATTTGTCTTTTGCAAAACCTTCCTGGAGTAACAATGAATGGATAAGTAGAAGGGAATATAGTAAAAGAATTAAAGAAATTGCTAAGCACAATGTCAAAGATTCTTCAAATCCTTACATCCATGAGTTGTTACCATCTAAAGCTAATCTTTTAAGTAAGTCTGGTGAAATTTGTGTGGTGCCAGTTCAGGCATTTCTTGAGGTGGAGGTAGATGAAGGAGAAAGTCTAAATACTTCAGGAACTGTTGTGGTTGAAGCTATGCTAATTGATCATATTTTTGTGCGAGATATCAATGACAATAAGTGGCGTGTTTTAGCGTTTAATCGATTTATCACAGATAATGATTTTAACGAATTTTTCCCAGATATGCCTGATCATATAAAAAATGAATTAAATGATGGGATTGTTGAAGCGCAGGAAGCAGAATTAGTAGATTAAGTATTGAAAAACTTAAGCTAAAAAATTAATACAGCCTCCTTCTGGAGGTTTTTTTATAGCTCAAAATTATGGACGTTGAAAAATACAAGGCTCTAACCAATAAAAAGCCATACAAGCTCAAACTCCGCACCAAGCCATTACCTAAAGCTTCGGAAAGGTACTTGGAAGCATTCGACCGACTAAAAGAAATATTAGACCGCATGGAAATGAAGTATGAGGAGTACTTTCATTTCAAAAGTACCAAACATTGGCGTTTTGACTTACACCTCATTGAACATCGCATGCTAATTGAAATAGCAACTGGTCCATGGTCTGGAGGTCGAAAAGGCAAACTTGCTACAAAGGCTTGGAGTGTGGATCGATATGACCATGCTGAAGAAATGGGTTATCGATTTCACAGATTTGAGTTAGCAGATATCAATATGGGGCGTGCAACGGCCTGGCTCAGACAATTAAAGGCATTACATGGAACAGATCAGACCATTCCCACCGACTGAACTTATAGATCAGGCCGAGGAAGAAGACGCTATACGTCTTGCACCAGCTCCAGATCTAAAGGCCTGGGTGAAAGATAATTATTTGACTATTGGTGGACAACTTCATAACCCAGACCATGATCATATTGCAGAGCTGATTCACGACAATGAGGAGTTCTTGGCATTTGCATGGGCTTCATCTGCGGCTATGGCTAAAAAGCGTATGGTACTCGGTCAATGTGAAAAAGTGATGTTTAACCAAGGCGGGTGGAAGAAAGCCCGTCAAGAGCAACAAATGCGTGACTGGTTTGGATTTGTGCCTCAGTACTTAATTACGATTGATGCTGCATTTTGTGAGCAAACCTCTGATCGTGAATTCTGCCGTTTGATTGAACATGAGCTATATCACATTGGTGTAGAGCGAGATGAAGATGGTGAGATCATTTATAGCGATATGACTGGCTTACCTAAGCACTACTTAGCTGGCCATGATGTTGAAGTGTTCTTTGGTGAAATACGTCAGCACGGAATCGATAGCTCAGTACAACGATTATTGGAAATTGCTAAAAATGCTCCATTTGTATCGGAGACAAACATTGCAGCGTGTTGTGGGAACTGTGTGATTAACTGAGCCGAAAGGCTCTTTTTTTGCCTATCTTGCTATACGTAGCTATACAAAGAGGTGTTTATGGCAGCACTAAAAGAGCCTGTAAAAATGTTTATTGTTCAGTCTCTTGCATGCTTTGAAACCCCTCAACAAGTAGTAGAAGCTGTAAAGCAGGATTATAAGATTGAAATTACCCGTCAACAGGTTGCTCTTTATGACCCAACTAAAGTGGCTGGACGTAATCTAAGTAAAAAACTCAAGGATCTATTCAAGCGAACTCGCGAAGATTTTAGGAAAAATATCGAAGACATCGCGATTGCGAATAAGGCTTTTCGACTCATGGAACTTCAAAAGATGTATGAAGACTCAGGTCGAAATAAACGGGCGAAACAAAACCTTCTAAAGCAAGCATTCCAAGAAACTGATGGTCGTATCACTAAGCAAGAGATTACTGGCAAAGGTGGCAATCCGATTGAAACTGAGCATAAACATGCATTACCGGCTTATACACCTGAGCAACTGGCAGGAATGAGCGCTCAGGAGCTTTCGCGTTTAGCAATTAATGGCAAATTATGAGTTATTCAATTGAGGAAATAGCACCGCTCATTAAAGAGTGGACCATAAACACTCGTTTACCCGAAGTAATAGCTGAAATGACCAGACGCTATTACTACCGAGCTTTAATTGAACAGAATGAATTAAGTCGCCAGGCCGAAATATACAAATGCAGTCAAGATCCGATTCATTGGTTTAATCATTGGGTCTGGACATACGATCCGCGAGGTATGCCATTTGGTTTACCTGCCAACATCCCATTTGTGTTGCGGCCTGGTCAGGTCGATTTGGTTCATTGGCTATTAGAGCGTGAAAGTACCCAAACCCATGGACTGATTGAAAAGTCGCGTGATGAGGGAATGAGTTACGTACTACTCGGATTCTATTTACACAGGTGGCTGTATGTAGATGGCTTTGCCGGTGGAGTTGGAAGTCGTAAAGAGGATCTAGTGGATAAGAAAGGCGATCCAAAGACGCTATTGCACAAATTCCGAGATATGTTCTCAAAACTCCCTGATTGGATGAAGCCTGAAGGTTTTGTGGCGAAAGTCCACGATAACTACCTTCGAATCATTAATCCTGATAATGGCTCAACTGTTACAGGTGAAGCCGGTGACAACATTGGTCGTGGTGGACGTACCACAATGTACTTTCTAGATGAATGGGCATTCGTAGAACGTCAGGAAGCGGTGGATGCTGCAATCTCGCAGAACACCAACGTACATATCAAAGGATCTACTCCGAATGGTATTGGTGATCGCTTTTATCAGGATCGTTTCAGTGGTCGATATGCTGTATTTACCATGCCATGGCGCTTGAATCCAGATAAGAATTGGCAGGTTGAGTTGAGAGGTAAGTTGATCTACCCATGGTACGAGAAGCAAGTTGCCACCTTAGATGATGTGGTACTGGCTCAGGAAGTAGATATTAACTATGCGGCATCGGTCGAAGGCGTCTTGATCCCATCAGCTTGGGTTCAATCTGCTATTGATGCTCATAAGAAACTCGATATACGTCCTTCAGGTGATCGAATTGGTGGCTTAGACGTTGCAGATGAGGGTAAGGATAAAAACTCATTTGCAGGACGTCATGGTGTTGTTTTGAATTATCTAGACACATGGTCTGGTAAGGGTGATGACATCTTTGGGACGACTCAGAAGGCAATTGATATCTGTTTGGATCTGAATATTCGAGCATTTCTCTATGATGCAGATGGCCTGGGCGCAGGTGTCCGTGGCGATGCACGTGTCATTAATGAGCGCAATGAGGATCAAGGTATTGCAGAGATTCAAACTGATCCATTTAGAGGTTCAGGTTCAGTTCATGAGCCTGATGAAGAAATGGTAGAGGCTCGCAAGAATATTGATTTCTTTGCCAACCTCAAAGCTCAAATGTGGTGGTCGCTTCGTATGCGTTTCCAAAATACATACAGGGCATTGAATGGCATGGAATACGATCCTGATGCAATCATTTCACTTAGCTCTGATGATTTGAATGAGTCAGAGCTGAAAGCGTTGACCGTGGAATTATCTCAGCCGACCTACACCAAAAATGGTGCAGGGAAGATATTAGTCAATAAACAACCTGCAGGTGCGGCTTCACCAAACAGAGCGGATAGCGTGATGATCTGCTTTAGTGATGTGCAAGAACAAGAGACTAAGCAACCTTATGTTGCTGGTAATCGAATCTTTTAATTAGGTGCTGACATGGCAAAGTCTAAAAAGGACAAAGAATCTAAAAAGGCTTTGTCCAAGGGGAGTCTGTACTCTCAAGAAGCTGTTTTTAATTTTCTAACCAATTTCGGCCGTCAGCCTGATAACGATGAAGTACTTCGTAAAGCTGGCATTTCTCGACACAAGCTACGTGTACTGTTAGATGACGATGAAATTGCCCAGGCCGTTGAAACACGCATTGATGCATTGCTTTCAACACCATATCAGTTGGAACCTAGTGATTCTGCAGCTTCTAAAACGTTAAAGCTCATACTTGACGAATGGTACTGTGAAATTGCTGCTGCATCTCTGAATGCTTTGTTCTTTGGGTACTCGGTTCAAGAAGCAGTCTATGAGTTGAAACCAGATGGTTATTTTGGTTTGCAGTGGATTGGTGAAAAGCCAATGCAATGGTTTGAGCCAAAAAACGACGGACGTTTGATTTTGCGAAAGGAAGGAAATTCTCAAGAACTCGTCGTTGATCAGGTGTTCAAGTTTTTCCTTACACGTCGTAAAGCCACATATGAGCAGCCATACGGTAAAGCCATGTTGGCAACCCTATATTGGTTGTCATTCTTTAAACAAAACGGCTTTAAGTTTTGGGCCAAGTTTTTAGAGCGCTTTGGTACACCGATCTTGGTGGGCAAGGTAGGCAGTAAGATCACAACCGAAGCAATGAGTCGTGCACTGTTAGATGCTCATGCTCAAAGTATTCTATCGATCGATGCCAAAGACAGCGTTGAGGTGCTATCTGCTCAGGGTGCAAATGGTACCGCAGGATCTGCGTTTGAGATGTTTAATAAAACATTGATACAGCAGATTCAAAAAGTTGTACTCGGTCAAACTCTTACCAGTGGTACTGATGGTAAGGGGAGTTATGGCCTGGGTAAGGTCCATGAAAATGTGCGATTGGATAAGCTTAAATCTGATATTCGTTTAGTTACTCCAACGGTTCAGGCTGTAGTAAATGCTTTGTGTGTTTTGAATAATTGGGAACCGCACAAAATTAAGTTAGGTGAGAAAGAAAAAGTACTGAACGTCGAGCAGGCTACGCGCGATACACATTTAAAAAATGCCGGTGCAAATCTGTCAGATCAGTACTTCATTCGTGAATATGGTCTACAGGAAGGCGATCTAAAACCCACTATAGATGCGCCTCAGCAATTATTCTCAGCTATACCTAAACGTGCATTTAGCTTTAAAGCCCAGGCCAATAAACTTTCAGCTGAACAGCAAGAAGTCGAGGAATTAACTGATGGCCAAAAGGATCTGCAGCTTTTAAGTAATGAGCAGATTAAGCAGCTCATTGCTGAGTCTAATAGTCCTGAAGGCCTGGCATTCAATTTAATGCAGTTAATTCCATCGGTATCTGAATCTCAGTTTAAGGTCAATTTAGATCAGGCTTTGTATGCTGCAGATGTATTGGGGTATGCGACTGCTGCTAAGGGGAAATAGATGCAACCAGTCACATTCCTTGAAGCGCTTCAGTACGCGCATGACAAAAAGATTGTGCTACCTGATGAGTTTTACTCATTGGACTTAAAGACTAGGCAGATGGCGACTACGGTGAGCTTTCTTTCGAGTCTTGAGCAAGTTGAGACGGTCATTAAGTCACTGAATAAAACATTGGCCAATGGCGGAACGTTCAATGACTTTCAAAAGCTGATTGCTGAATCAGAGATCATTCTACCTAAGCATTATCTAGATACAGTATTTCGTACCAATATTCAAAGTGCCTATGGTCATGGGCGATGGCAGCAGCAGAATCGAAATAAAGCCAAACGTCCTTACCTAATGTATTCGGCGATCGATGATAGTCGTGTACGCCCAGCACATTTGGCATTGAATCGAATTGTGCTGCCGATTGATCATCCATTTTGGCTGACTCATTACCCGCCGTTGGGATTCCGTTGCTTCTTACCTGATACAAAAATTGATGGTGCCTCACATGGTGCTCTAAAGAGATTTTACAGCGGGAAGATCGTAAAGCTTATCACCAAGTCTGGCCGCGAGCTGAGGGTCACGGCTAATCACCCAATACTTACGAGTCGTGGCTGGATTATTGCTGAGCTCATTAAGCAAGGCGACAATTTGATTGCTTACGATAGACCAGTCGAAAGTCTTGATGCTAACGGTTTGACGAGGGAGATATACAACAATGAGTTTGTACCCACTGCTGAAAATCTTTTCAAGACGTTCATTGGTCATGCTCTTGCTGTCGGCGAAGCATCTTCTTTCAAGTTCGATGGCAATCTTTTCACCGCGGATAGTGAAATCCACATTGATATCCTGAATGATGGTTTGTCGATCAAGATTGATTCCAATGGCAGTCAAGGCATCAAACAGCGAGTGTTCGTGATCAGAAATGATGGGACCTGTTTCGAGAGCTTTGAAACCAGCAGCACGCCTGAAAGTAGGTTTGTCATTCCTAATGTTATTCTTTCTCAGGATTCTGGAGACATTTCCCTCGGAGGTGTTGAGAGTTGCAGCGACTTTACGCTGGCCGATATTCTGAGATTGGTAGAGATCAAGGACAGCCAGCTCCAACTTTCTATTGGAGTCCCTGCAGGCATCCCAAGCAGCAGAGCATTGACGCTGAATTCCGCCAGGGGTCTGTTTGATAACCTTCCACTTGACCGCTTCGGCTTGGCTTTGTGTTCTCAAGACAACGCCCTTTTTGAGAAATTGTCTAGTCACGGAATGTCTGACGATTGCGGTCTGTTTGGATATTTGGTTAATGCTCATGCCAGTCATGTAGCAGTCGATCCAGTAATCGATGTTATCGAGGACTTTTTCAGCGGTCATGTTTATGATTTCCAAAGTGATAGTGGTTTATTATCCGCAGATGGAATTATAGCACATAACTGTCGGTGTACTGTTATCGCACTCACAGAGGCTCAGGCACTCAATTACGGTATTACACCGGATGATAAGTTGCCGGAAGTTGCTGAGGCATTGGACTGGTCATCTCATCCATTGCAGTTTGGTGATCTGGAAGCATTGGTTGATAAAAAGATCAATGTGTCATTGCTTGATAAGGAATACCTCCTCGAGCAGAAGGAGGTTATCAAGGCTGAATGGACTGCATCGAAAAAGCTTACGAGTTTATTTGCTCCTATGGATGATAAGACTCGGGACCTATTCGATACGGTGGCCAATACTGTGATTCCACTTGATCCAAGCATTCGACCAAGTGCTATTCGTACTTTCTTGGATTACGTACAAGGCAATGACCAGGCCATTACAGGCTATTTGAATAGCAAAACCTCATCCAAGGCTGACCAAGTACTTAAGCAATGGTTGGTTCAGGATATGGCAGCGATTCAGACAGTGGCTAAGAACACCACAAATGTTGTTACTGGCACAACCACGCTGGCTTATGCCGCTTCACTCGAAGTAGGCAAGGTGGTGACATTGGATGCACCAATACTTTTAGCAGGTCAGTCAAACATTATGATTCAGATTGAGAATGCTAATGGCCTGGGGATTGATCTTCAAAAGCTGAATGCTGGTGAAGGGGTCTTGCTACCTTTGGGGATATCTTTTGAAGTTGTTTCGATAGAGATGGTTGAGGGTGTGATGGTTTATACCTTAAGAGCTTTGAAAAACTAGCCGTTATTACACAACAAACCTGAACATGTCATGACCTTTAATTAGCTCATGGCGTTTTGCATTGTACAAATAGCAAAAAGCCAAGAACTGCAATTCTTGGCTTTTTTGTTTCCCACAGATTTAAACGGAATAAGTGAGAACATTAGTGAATTTTAATCTAAATTTGAAAATGGATAAAGTCATGGAATTGTTTGCTAAATATAAATCGTTACGAATGATGTTCTACTCAATGGTCTGGATTGCATTTATTTATGCTTTGGCTCGGTTGTTGGAAGTTGTGCGGTGGTGGTAGACGTGGAAATTATTAGTAAATTAGTGTATTAATGTCTGCAATAACATTGGCTTAGAGTAGGCTCACTTTAATGTATAAAATTATAATAACTTTACTTTTATGTTGTTGTGCAACAGTTTATGGGGCAGAAGTTGATAATGCCTTGCTAAAGAAAAATTTGGAGGCTGCAACCATTCAAATTGAAGTATTGAAATCTCAAGTAGATGTGATGAAAAGCTATCAAGATAAGTTTTTATCTACTGTGTATTGGTCACTTGGCACAGTCGCAGCTCTTGTTGTATTTTTAGCTGGGTTTAACTGGTTTACTAATAATAGAAATGCAGAGAAAGAATCATCATTACATAAAGAGATGATTAGTAATGAGCTCAACAATATTACAAATACTTTAAATAATAAATTTTTAGATCATTTGTCAGAAAATAAAGTAAAGCAAGATGCAGCGATAGAAAATTTAAAAAATGATTTAGAGAACCTATTTGCAAGAGATCTTAATAATAAATTAAGACCTATAGATAGAGATTTGAAAAAAATAAAAAGGCAATTATATGAGTCGCAATACAACGAATATATGGAGAAGAAATATTATTCAAATGCACTTGTTGTAGTTTGTAATTTATTAGATTTATCTGTAGATGACTATGACTTTCAAAGTAATACTACTGATGCACTTGCAAAGGTTGAAACAACTTTAAAAGTAGCAAAAGAGAATCACCATTTGAATAGAATAAAACCAAACACAATCGCTCAAATTACATCAAGCCTAATTCCATTCGAGGATAAACATGGAATTGTTATAAAAAGAATTCATCAGCAATTATCTGGAATTGAATAGAAACTATTTAATTCCAATATTAACTTATTTCCATTTACGTATAAATAACTATAAAAATATGCGTAAAAGCATAAGTTTGGCTATAATTGCCTATAATTTATAGCCAAACTTATAGAATTTCTATAAGCCTATTTATATTTTGGAATTTTCTCTGTATGTCTGAATCAACTGACGCTCACCGTATGACGCCTGAACAGCTTGAAAGTATAGGCAAGGCTTTGTATGGATCAGGCTATAAAATTCAACTTGCAGAATTTTTAGGTGTTGATCGTAGACGTATTAACCATTGGTTGGATGGAGATCGTCCTATTCCTGCTGGAATAACTAGCGAATTATTAGAAAATGCCAAAAGTAGAGAAATTGAAGTCGCAGATGCTGTTAAGCAATTAGAGAAAATTTTAGATAAGTGATTATTGCTTTTGTGCCCAAAATGAGCACATAATTATAACAAGATTAAAGACAGAGCAGTAGGGCGCTGTCATGTACCACTAGGTGGCTTGTTATGAACATTGTTGCGAATATCAACGATACAGAAATTTCTATTATTAATTTCAAATCTATTCCTGTTGTAACTACTGAAATGCTTGCTGATTTTTATGGCACTGAAACCATACGTATTCAGCAGAACTATTCGAGAAATTTAGAGCGTTTTATCGAAGGTAAGCATTTCTTTAAAGTAGTTGGCGACGAGCTTAAAAGTTTTAAGAAAGCACTAACTAGCTCAAAGATAGTTAGTCTAAATGCAAGACATTTAGTCCTTTGGACAGAACGTGGCGCAGCTCGCCATGCCAAAATGCTCGATACTGATCAGGCCTGGGATGTTTTCGAACAACTGGAAGATTGCTATTTCCATCGCAAGGAAATTTTATCGAAAACACACAAATCAGAACGTGAGCCGTTAACCAACGCTGTAAACATGCTTGTGGCGAAGACTAAACATCTAAACTTTAGTGAAGCCTATAAATTGGTTCATCAAAGATTCAATGTGCAGCATCTTGAAGACATCCCATTTGATGCAATTCCTGTAGCAGTGGAATATGTGCATCACCTGATTGCTTTATATAGCAACGCAGATAAAAAGCAGAATTTTGAATCTAAACATATCGAGTCATTAGCAAGACACGCGCTGTGGCTGAATCATTGGTGGTCTGAGTTTGGCGGATCAATTAGAAAGATGAGTCCAACGATGGGACATGGCATACATGACCATTTTAAGTTTGCTGCCGAAGATGCAAAGCAAATTGTAGGTCGAGAAGTCTATATGCCTATCTTTGATTTGGCACAACGACATGACTGGCATAAGGGCGGGCTGGGGTATAAGGCGCTACTGGAATGTAGTTTAATTAAGTCTTAATTTAAATTCTTGACTGCTGAAGCAGTTTTGGGGTAATTTTTACCACACTGAATAGTTATGCAAACACTTAGTTTTCATAGAAAAACTATGCAAACTGTTAAGAAATTCTAAACCACCTTTCGAGGTGGTTTTTTGTTTTAAGAGGTAAAATATTCTAATACTCAAGCTATTGATTTTGCTTCATGAAGTTTATAATTGCCCGTATTAGAGGAAATGGGAATTTAGAGTTACACATATAAGAGAACAATCTAGGAAGAATTTTAGCTCAAATCGTGCCTGAAAGCCGTCCTAGGTGAAAGGGAAAGTGAAGCCGCCATCATTGGTGGTTTTTTTATGCCTGAATTTTAGGAAATAGTTCCACATTTAAGTGTGAGCTTGGGCCGATATAGTGGTCTAGAAAAGCAAAAAGCCCATGACGGCAATCACGGGCTTTTTAAATCAACTCAACCGGTAAGTTAAGGAGAAATATCTATATGAAAAATCATACACCAAAATCTGAATTAAAGGTAGATGGAAAAATGAGCGAAAAGGGCGCTGATAAGGTTGGTAACAAACTTGCTAATGCTGTAACTATTTTTGTTGTCTTAATTGGTTTTGCTGCATTAATCGCAGCGTGCCGATGGTGGTAGCCAGTCCATCAATTTATGCACCGCCTTCGGGCGGTTTTTTTATGGAGCATGAAAATGCCAATAGATGAAAAACAGGATCACTACTGTTTTCGGTTGGGTGATTTAAGTGTTGATCCAGCTGAAGAAGGAAAAAAGAAGCGAACCTTTTCAGGGATTGCATATAGCGGTGAAGTTATTACAGATCACTGGTATTGGACGCGCGTCATCTTTGATTTGGACAGCATGCAAATTAAAGGTCGAATCCCTGCATTACTTGAACATAGCTCCCGACAACGTGCAGGAGCAATCAATAACCATACGATTAGCCATCAAGATGGTTTAGTTGTGCAGGGTGATCTGATGAGTAATGAGTTTGGTGTTCAGGTTGCTCAGGATTCTGACGATGGCTTTCCATGGCAGATGTCTGTACGAATTGAGCCTGCAAAAACCGAAGAGGTGGCAGCCGATCAGACGGTCATCGTGAATGGCAAGACTTTGCAAGGACCAATCACAGTATTTCGTGGTGGTCGTATCCGCGAAGTTTCATTTTGCGCTTTAGGTGCAGATGAAAACACCATGGCTGTAGCTGCAAGCCATAATCCACAAACGTTTACCCCAACCCAAGAGGACACTAACGTGACCGAATTAGAACAAACCCAGGCCAAATTAAAGCAGGCTGAAACAGACCGCGATGCTGCACAAGCCGAACTTAAAAAGTTCAAAGCAGATAAGCGTGAAGATGACATTAAAAGCTTAGAAACAGCAATGAATAAGCAATTCAGTGCTGAAGAAAAGAAATCCTATACCGATATGGATGATGCTGCATTTGCATTTATGGCACAGCAGTTAAAGCAATTTTCTGCAGGTAATCAACCACCAGCTGGTCAGCAGCAACAGCAAAACAATACGGTACCACCGCAATTTTCACACTTGTTTAGTCATCAAGCTACAGGTGATCAAAGTGGGCAACAAGGGCAAGGTAATCAGCAGGGTACAGCCTTAGACCAAGCTTTCAGTAAGTTCGCAGCCTCTCAGGAGCAAAAATAATGGGAACAATTACTCAAACAATCACGACTACACAGCTTGTAGTGGGTGATGGCGTTCGTACAGAGAACGCCAAAGTAAAAACAGCTACAGCGTATAAGCGTGGTGATTTGTTAAAGGTTGATGCAAATAACTTAGCAGACCATCCTGCAGTCACCGAAGGCGTGGTGGGTGATTGGAATGCAATTGCAAATACAGATATGACTGTAGAGCAGGCTACTTACCATGCAGCCAATGGCCTGGAAATGCCGATCTATGTACAGGGTGCTTTTGATATTGCTGTGGTGACTGTAAATGGTACACCACTAACAGAAGCGCAGTATGACGCGGTACGTGCCCAGGCCTTAATCAACAAAATCGAACTTCGTAAAGTTGTGGGGAAATAATTAATGAGTCAACAATTTACATTTCAGAATGCACCGGTTGAATTACTGGATGTACCTCAGTTGGTGTTATTAACGGATACTACTCAGAAGGTAGACACGTGGTTAATGGATCGCTTCTTTCCTCAACGTGTCTCGTATACCAAAAAAGAAGTTCCTGTAGGTGAGTTAAATACAGCGACACCGCTTGCACCATTTGTAACGCCTACAGCTGCTGGTCGCCAAATTAAAGTTGGTGAGTCTGGTAACGTTAAATTCGTCAAACCGGCTTACTTAAAACCGATGATGACGGTCATGCCAAGCGATGTTCAAAATACCGCTTTGATTACCCAATTGCGTAAATTTGGTGTGATTGCCACAGGCTCAAACCGTTTAAGTGATGCAGATCTATTGCTGATTGACCAAGCACAAAAGGCTTTATATTTACGTCAATCGATTGAAAACCGAAAGTTGCTGATTGCCCGTGATGTATTGCTATATGGCAAGACAACCTTCGCTTCTGCTGACTTCCCAATGTATGAAGTAGATTATGAGCGTAATGCAGCTTGTACATTTGCTCCATTGATCAAATGGGGGCAGGTTGGTGCAACAGCGGTTAAAGATATCCAGACCATGATTGATCTATCAGTAGAACATTCTGGTACCTCTCCAATAATGGCGCTTACAACATCTAAGGTGTACAACACGTTAATCAAAGATCCAGAGTTTAAAGAGAAGTTCATTGCACCATATGCGGGTATTAGTGTTCCTTTGACTCCAACCTTTGATCAAATGGATAAACCGCAGTTCCGTGGTACGGTCGACAACATTGAAATTTGGACGTATGACGTTCAACACAGTATTGGTGGCGGTACACCGGAACGATTTATTCCAGAAGACTTCTTTGGACTGATCTCTGATGCTAATGGTTGGATCGCTCACTGTGCTATCCAAAACGTAGAGGCTTTTGGCCAAGCTCTAGAGTTCTATCTAAGCCAATGGCAAGAAAAGAACCCTTCAAGCATTCAAATGCTTGCTGAATCATCTCCACTGGCGATTCCAAACAATAAGAATGGCCTGGTAGGCGGTCGCGGGTTCGTATAAGGAAAATATTATGACGAAGTACATTGCAAAGCAGTCGCTTGGACACTTTCGTCCAGGCCAAGAAATCACAGGGCTTGAAGCTAAACAACTTCAGGCCCTTTTAGCATCTGGGGCGATTGAAGAAGAAAAAGCTCCAGCAGAACCCAAGGCTGATGGTACAGCCGCACGCTTAGTTGAGCTTGAAAAAGCCAATACTGATCTTCTTACAGCAAATAAGCTGATGACTGATGAAAAGGTCAAATCAGATCAGGAGAATGGTGAGCTTAAAGCGAAGGTTGCAGAGCTTGAAAAAGCATTAGCTGCATCTGAAACTGCCCTGAAAAAGGCAACTGCCGAAGCGAAGAAGGCTACTACAGAAGCCAAGTAGGTGATCCATGTATGCGACTAAATCTGACTTGGTGGTGCGATTTGGTGATGAGCTAGAACAACTGTTAATGATGCTGCCCAATGTCACCGCTGTAGATGATGCCATTCAGGACGCGACAGAGGAAATTAACGGTCACATAGGTGGCCGTTATTCTTTGCCGCTACCTAACGTGCCAAGTAACTTGAAACGTATGGCATGTGATATTGCACGCTATCGCTTGTATTTCCAGCAACCAACGGAAGAAGTCCGAAAGCGCTATGAGGATGCAATCTCATTCTTAAAGCGCGTGGCTGAAAACAAGGCGCATTTACAGATCCAGTCTAAGGAATCGGACGAGATTATTGATGATGAGCCTACAAAGAAGCCAAGTACTTTACCTATTGGTAGTACTTATCGTGGTGGGGTATTTGGTGATGATGTCTTAAATATGATGCCTAGCATCAAGTGAGGCAATTATGGCGTTTGCAATCAAGATTGATTCAAATAGTTCAGCAATTGAGGCGGTAATGAGTCAATTGCTGGATATTGATGCTGAAAAAGCTCGACTTTATGAAGACATTGGCCTGGCATTAACAACCAGTGTTCAAGAAAGATTCATTGGTGGGTTTGATGTTGATGGTAACCCATGGAAGATATCTTGGCGTGCAAGCATGCAGGGAAGAGAGGGTATGCAAGGTGGTCAAACGCTACGTGATACTGGGCGCTTGATGAATTCTTACACATACAACGTTCTTTCGAATGGTGTTGAGGTTGGGACAAACGTCTTTTATGCGCCATACCTTCACTTCGGTGCTACGATTCTGCCAAAGACAAGCCAATACATTACCTTTGCTGTTGGTGGTCAATACAGAAAAGTAAAACAGGTGGTTAATCCTCCAAGGACACAATTAGGTATCAATTCTGCAGATGAAGAAATGATCCTAAATATCGTAGGAAGTTTTATAGATGAGTACCTTCTTCGCGGTACGTGATGAGATTGCAGAAAAACTGAAAGAAATTTCAGAGTTTAAGCAGATTTATACCCCGCTAAATTCAGTAGTGGTCACAGAAATGTCGCAGGTCACTCCATCGGCGCATATCAACTTTGTACGCATAGACAAGAAAGCAAGCGCAGGTAAAGGGGGGATTAATCAGATTGGTCAGCAGTGGGCGGTGACTGTGGCGTGTCGCAATGCCCAGTCACAGAAGAATGATGGTCGAGCAGTTAGCGATGAAGCGGGGCTTTTAACTGAAAAAGTAATTCAGCTTCTTTCAGGTTGGAAGCCGCAGTCTTCTCGCAATGAATTAGACCTGATTTCTGTGCGTGATGGTTATAGTCCTGGGTTTGCATACATCACTATTATTTTTGAATCACAAAAATTTATTTAGGAGACATTCATGGCAAAACAATATAAAGCCCGGCAACCCGTCGGGCGTTTTTCTGCCGGCGATATTGTTGGTGGGCTGACAGAGAATCAAATCAGCAAATTACTTGCAGATAAAATCATTGAAGAAGTGAAGCCATCTGCTCCAAATAAACCCGCTAAAGAGGTATAAACCGATGGCTAAAAATTATATTTCACTCCAAGGTAAATTCTATTTATCTGAGATTGCAAATGGTGTTGCAGGTGCGATGCGCCATATTGGTAACGTGCCTGAATTTGAGCTTGAAATTACAACTGATCAGGTTGAGCACACAGAAAGCACATCCGGTCAGCGTACAACAGACTTTGTGCTTACAAAGACCACTGGTGTGAACTTTTCAGGACAACTTGAAGAAGTGGATGATGCCAACCTTCAGTACATCCTTTCTGGTATGAAGTCAGAAGTTGCTAGCGATACAGTGACGGATCAAGCACTGGGTACCGTGAAAGTCAGTGAAGAAATTAAGCTCAACGGCTATAGCCTTACAACAGTTTCGTTTAAAGCTGGATCTGCAGCTATTGATGAATCGAAATATGAGCTTGATGCTGTGTTTGGTACCGTGATTTTTAAAGAAACGATTGCAGAGCCAGTCACAGCCACTTACACCACTGGTGCAGTAAGTCGCACCACCATTGCGAGTGATTTCAATAAAGAATATGAATTGTTCTTTAAAGGGATTAACAATGCAACTGGAGACAGTATGGCTATTCGTTTATGGCGTACTAAAAAATCACCAGAAACTACATTCCCATTAATTCATGAAGACCTTGGCCAATATGAAATTTCAGGTCAAGCCTTATCTGATGTGACCAAAGGAACGGATGCAACACTCGGTCTATATGGCCACGTTGTGACAATTCCGAAAGCTTAAACCTATTCAGGCACAAAGAACTCCACGGCGCATAAGCGTCTTTTTTTGTGCCTGAGTTTTAGAGATTCAATCATGAATGATTTCTTTTTAGCGAATAATCGCTCGATCACAATTAAGGTGCTTGGTAATGATGTGGAAGTGAAGCAGCTGCAGATGCAAAACTTTGATATCTGGTCACCGATTGCATCAGTTATTCGTGACAGACTAAAGCAAAGTGATTATTCAGATTTAATCGGCGCAGGCCTGGTTAAAGATTATGGCGCGCATGTATTTCAACTTTGCTCAATGTGTACAAACACTGAAATAGAGACGCTATTAGATCTCGCTGAATCAGATCCGTTGGAGTTTAGCCATCTTCTTAAACATGTGATCGAAGTAAATGGTGCATATTTCAATGAAGACGTTAAGCCAGGCCCTAAAATTCGTAAGAAGAAAGGTGGTGTTGAACAAACTTGGTTTGATTCATTCCAGTACTTGATAGCATATGGACATAGACAAGACGATATTCTGCAAATGTCCTATGGGGCTTTTATTGGCTACTTAAGAGCGGCTGAAAAGTATCAACGAAACCGAGGCAAGTTTGATTCAAATATCATTCGGGCAGCACACCATGCAGATAAAAAAGGCTTTATAACGTTCCAAGATGAGCTAAGTAAACATTGATGTAAGTTACTGTTTTCACTTAATATGTGCTCAATAAATATATATTGAGGGTGTTGGGGTGAACTTAAAAGTTTTGATTGTGGCTGCTATATTGATTGTTGGTGGGCTGTTTTACTTCATAAATGAGAGCAATAAAGCGGATGTTGAAAGGCTTAAACAAGCCGAGGTTGCACATCAGCAGAAGCTGGAGAAGGAAAAAGCTGCGGAATTAAATGAGCAATATGGTGGCTCCCCAATTAAAGAAGAAACTATTAATAAGATTGTTGATGCCAAGATGGAAAAAACAGTGGAGGTTACTCCACAGCAAGCACAAGAGTTAAATAAAATTATTCTTGAGTGGACAGATGCAGCAACTGTAGCTGGTGCCACCAGTAGAATTGCATTATCTCAGCCCGTGGCAAAGCTTCAGGAAATTAAGAGAAATATTTCCATAATGAAGTTTCAGGGATGTGCAGAATCCACGCGCTTACTTTATGCTGATGCTATGACCACAAATATTGATGCATATCTTGAATTTATGAAGGGTAAAGAATATGAATTTAAGGCGGCATCACTATTGACTGATTACAGTAAGCAGTTGGAAATGGCTGAAAGAGAGAAGAAAAATTGCACAATATTGCAATAATAAAAAAGCACCCTAGGGTGCTTTTTGTATATTTGATATATACCCACCGTTGAGTGGGTTTTTTATTGCCAAAAATTTGAGGTTGCCATGTCCGGTAAAAATCTTACTTTTAAATTAATCCTTGATGGTGATAGCAAAGGTTTGGTAGCTGCTGCAAAGCAGTCTGAAGATGTTACTAAGAAAGTATTCGAAACCATTAGAACAGAAGCAAAGAATGTTCAAGTGGATGCATTGGTTGGTGAGCTCAATAAAGCCACTAAAGAAATCGGTAACCTCGGCGATAAAAGTACAGTTAGCGCAAGTCAGCTTCGTGATATGTCGACGCAAAGCCAACAAATGATTGGAGCATTGAATACTGAGCTTGTAGTTGCCCAGGCCGAGCTTGTTGAACTATCACAAACAAAAGCTACGCCGTCAGATATTCAAAATGCCGTTAATCGCGTTGCTGACCTTAAAGCATCTATCCAAAGTGTTGAGGCTGCATTTGGTATTTATGAAGCAACTGCCACCGATGCAATGGTTGGTGTAGATAAAGCCGCAAATAAAACTATTTCTGAAGTTCAAAAATTTACGTCAGTAGATTTAACCAATATTGTTTCTGAAGCTCAGAGCGCCACTCGTGCAATTGACAGTATGGGGGATGGCGCAGTTGTTTCAACTAAAGAGGTGGAGCGAATTGGGCAGTTAGGTGTAACGGCAATTGATGCACTACAAAAAGAATTAACTGCGGCTAATGTGGCCTGGAAGGCTTTGGCGGATTCATCAGATGATGTTTCATTGGAAGAATTAACTACCGCGAAAACAAAGGTATTAGCTTTAGAGCAAGCGCTAGAATTAACTGAAGCATCGATGCATGACTTTAGCCAAGCTTCGCAACAAGCCATTCCTGTAGTTGATAATTTGGATCAATCACTTGGTCATGCAAATCAAGAGTTGAATGAAACTGAAACAGCATCTCAGCGCGTATCAAATGAAATACAAGGTTTAAAAACAGGCTTTACGGCGTTAACCGGTGCGCTTGCTGCTCTTGGTATTGGTACATCTGCGATGGAAATTGCTCAGACTGCCGATGAATATAAAAATCTATCTGGGCGTATAAATATTGCGATTGGTGAACATGGCAATCTGCAAAAAGCCATGGACGATGTTAAAAATACAGCTATTGCGACAAATTCAAATTTAACAGCTACGGGTGATTTGTATTCTCGATTAACTAAAATTGGTCAGGATATGAAATGGCCCCAAGAGCAGGCTTTAGCTCTTACTGAAACCATTAATAAAGCAATTCAGGTTGGAGGTGGATCAGCAGCATCCAATGAGGCTGCAATTACTCAGTTAAACCAAGCATTAGGTTCAGGCGTACTTCGTGGCGATGAGTTTAATTCAATGGTTGAACAATCACCTCGTTTAACACAAGCAATGGCTGATGGTCTTGGTGTGACTACTGGTCAATTGCGTGAAATGGCAAATGAAGGACAGCTTACTACTGATGTTGTTACTAAGGCCTTGCTGAGCCAATCGGAAAAGATTAGTTCCGAATATGCCAAATTCCCTGCAACGATAGGTGCTTCCATTGAAAACTTGAAAACAGCATGGACTGTGTATATTGGTGAAGCTGATGCAGCAACTGGAGCAAGTGAAAAAGTAGCCGGTGCAATCAAATATGTTGCAGAAAATTTAGATACCATTGTTTCTACATTGACTTTGGCTGGTCAAGCTTTCATTGCTTATAAGGCATTGAATATTGCAAGCGTGTTCCTTGATAAAGCAGCTGGCGTAAGAGCAGCATCAGCAGCAATTACACAGGAGACAACATCTGTAATTGCAAATACACAAGCTCAAATTGCGAATGCTGCAGCTACACGGGGTGCAGCAACTGCCAAAACCCAGCTTGCCACCAATTCAGCAGCTGCAGGCACATCGATGGCCGCTACTGGCGGATCAGTTATGACTCTCATTAGTCGACTTGGTGCTTTAGGTGTGGCTGTGACTGCTATAGGCGTATTGGTGGGTACTGTAGCGGTACCTATTGGCACAGCAATTGGCGAAGGTATTGCTAAGCTTCAAGGGTATGGTAAAGCATTTGAAGAACTTGAACGTCAAACTGCGTTAGAAACTGCCAGAGCAAAAGTATCAGCAGAAATTAAAGCGGAGCAGGCTGCTGCAGCTGAAAAGGCACGAGACAAAACCTATCAACTAACAGAAGAATCTAAAAAATTAGTTGCTGAATTTGATGAATTAATCAAAAAAGGTGAACCAATCAAAGAGGCTTTGGAAAAAATATCCAATGCTATGAAGTTTGATTCAACTAAAGGGATTAATGATTCGGTAACTGCGCTAATCGTTCTGCAAGAACAGGGAAAGATCACCAGTGAAGATCTTCAGTTAAGGCTTAGCCAGGCCTTGGATGGTAAGGATCTGTTGGTCTTTGAAACTAATGCTAAAGCTGCATTTGCAGGCACATCCAAAGAAGCAGAAAAAACAGCCGCATTAACTGAGGCAGTGATGAAAGCCTCTTTAGAGCGTACAGGTTTAAGCACCGAACAATTAAAAGGCAAATTTTCTGCAACATTTCAATCTGCTGCTAATGATGTTCAGATCATCATTGGTAACCTTGAACAGTACAAACAAAAGGGTATTGATACAGGCCTGGCATTATCCACAAATCTAAATAGAGCAATTGATACTGCACAGACACGTGCTGAATTGGATTATGCGAAAAGTAAATTAATTGAACTTGAAAAGCAAGGCTTAATTACTGGCGAGCAGGTTGCTCTTGGCTTAACTAAGATAGAGCAAAAAGCCAGACAATTGCTAGCAGCATTAAATCCAGTTCAAGCAGCCTTTAGTGCACTTGGGATACAAACTAAAGAGCAATTAAACGATGCTGCGACAAGTGCTCAGCGTAATTTTGATGTGGTGAGTAAAAGTGGTCAGGCTACAGCAGATGCCATTAAACAGGCTTATACGCAAATGCTCAATGCAACTATTGCTACAGGCGATAAAGCTCAGATTGCAATAGCACAAGCCAAAGCAGCTTCACTTGGCCTAGAAGTACAAATTGATTCATCAGGTAAAGCGTCAGTCAAAAGCTATGGTGAGCTTGAAGAAACCATTCACCGCGTGCGCCGTGCTTCAAGTAGCGCTGAAGATGGATTTCGCAACCTTGGCCAAACTGGTCGAGATGAAGCGGATTCAGTTAAAAGCGCGTGGGAAGAAGCCGTTAGTGCTGCTTCGAGTGGTATGCATGAGACTCGAAAAGGTACCAAAGGCAAGATGGCTAAAAATGCCGAGGATATCGAAGCTGAGCTTAAAGCCATGGGATATTCAGATGCGGCTGCTAAACAGTATGCAAAAGATATCTATGAAGGTACCAAAGGTGTGAATGGCTATAAATCATCAGGCTTCGGTTTCTTTGGTGGTTTAAGCAACGTAGAGCAAGTGAATCGAGAATTAGAGCGTATGCAGCAATATGCGCCTAATAATGTATCTACCAAAGCTAGTGGCTTAGGATCTTCATCAAAGAGTATTTCATATGAACTCAAACTAGGTAATGAAACAGTGCAACTAACAGGATCGCCTGAGAGTCAATCAAGCCTTGAGGCGATGCTTAAGCAGTTAGGTACATTGAGTAAATCAACATGAAAATAAAACGCATCTCAACATCAGAAACCGTCTCTATTGAAGACGGTTTTTTTTGGTCTGATGAATTTAGCTGGAAAGCCAAGGAGCAATCTTTGGAATATGCCATGGATGGCACGCCAATTATTCAGGAAGGCACCAAACTCTCAGGTCAGCCAATAACTTTGCAGCCGGCGGACAGTGGCATGGGGTGGGCTTCATTAGGTGTCGTCCGTAAGTTGCAAGCTTGGTCAGTGTTGAATGAAAAGTTTGAACTGCAATTTGAGTGGGCGCATGACACACGGAAGTTTAACGTGGTTTTTAATCATGTAGATGGTGCTTTAGAGGCAACACCGGTGAAAGGTATTCCACCAGTATCACTGGATGACCACATGAACTTAACGCTCAGATTTTGGAGTGAGTAATGCCAATTGAAACTAAAGATTTAGTGATCTATCACGCTGAGCGTGACACCGATAATAGCGATGGTGGTGGGAAATATAACGGTCAGATTGTGGCAGACGGATTAAGTAATAACTTGTTCAATGACATATCTGAACTGGATCGTACAGTTGGTGATGTATCGATGCGTAAGATCTTCCCAGCTGTCACGACCAATGACACAGATTTACTTATGGGTGCCACAGTATTCGTCTCAGAGCTTCCTAAGGATTCAAACGTATCAGCATTATTGTTCAGCACTGAATCATGGACCGACGAACGCCAGGCTGCACAAAACCGAGTTGAAAATTACTCAGCCAAAGGTGGCCAGACTGCCGGTACACCTCTAGACACACATTGGCAGGGTATGTCATCACTGCAAGTCATAATGTTTCCACAAGAAACGGAATCCAGTGTCGGTGACACGATTGTATTGATTTCTGATGAAGGCAAAGCGCTTCAATTTGAACAGTATGTGCGGATTACTAAGGTTGATACCCGCACGGCAGTGATGGTTGTTGATGGTAAACCAGTTGAATACAAAGTTGCTACTTACCAAATCAACGATCCGTTAGAGCGTGATTTTGTGGGTCTGTCGGCGCGTCAGTGGTATGCAGGTAATACACCGTCTAAAACTATTCTCCGCGATACGCTTGTAGCAGATACTGGTTTGTATTATTCATCGACTCAACTGGCATCTGATGCAAACGTGGGTGAATACACGGTTAATGCGGATTCAATGTTTACCCAACTGATACCATCTGCACAAAGTGAAACACCGATTATTGATGTCAATGCAGCAGGTGAAAGCGTTGTTTTAGTGCCAGGTAGTGATGGTTTGATCACTGTGAATTATCCATCGCAAGTCGTGAGTGAAAATCAGAACTTATATATTGGTTCTGCAGTCATGCCAAGTTCTGTGTCATTTACCATGCAAGGTCAATCTATTACTGACCAAGGTGGGCTCTTAAAGAACTCACTTGGTACACAAGTCGGTACGATCGACTATCAGCGAGGTCTAGTGAAATGGACCTCTGCTGCACCAACCGGCACCATGAGTTTAAACATTGCCTTTAAGCCGGCAGCCGCACCGAATCAGTATTACCAGAGTAGTGCCATACCAGTGACTCAAAACAATCAAAGTACTAACTGGTCGGGCGTATTGATTCCGATCCCTGCACCCGGTGCATTGTCTATTTCTTACATGGCTCAGGGTAAGTTTTACGAGCTCAAAGATGATGGCTCTGGTCAGCTAAAAGCGGCAAACAGTTCTTTTGGGTCGGGGATGATTAATTACGAGACAGGATCATGGCTTTTAACTGCAGGTGCATTGCCTGATGTGGATAGCGTGATTCTGCTGAATTGGGGTACACCGATTGTGACTTTTGTACGCTCAAATTTGAGTGTTGAAAAAGCTGCCTTTGAGTTTGATCTAGGTCATCTAGGGGTATTACCGGGCGTGACGATTAATTGGTTGCTTGAAGGGGAAGCCAAAACGGCAACATCCAATGCTCAAGGAAAATTTACTGGTGATGCTACGGGCTCAATTAATTATGCATTAGGCACAGGCAAGATCATCCCAAATAAGTTACCACAGAAATCGACAACTTTTAATGTGATCTATAACTTCGGTACTTCGATTACACAAACCAAGAATGATGTTATCCCGGACTCGAGTCAAAAGTTGGTATTCACAATTGGTACAGGTTCAGCCATTCAGCCGAATAGTGTTGAGTTAGAAATTCCTGTATCTACTGAGACAGGAAACTTTGCAACACATGTATTGCTAACGGATGTACCGGTAACCAGCACGCAGGGTAATTTAGTGAATAGTCGTGGTGTAGTTCAAGGTTCAATTAACTATTCAACTGGCTTATGCGAAGTCACACCACAAACCGTTTACAAGCAGTTTATTACCAAATTTGAAGCAGCTGTTACTTATGTTACCGCTTAGGGGATTTCTATGACTTTTTATAGTCCACAAACATCTAGTATTGTTGGTAGTGAGACCACTTTAAAAGCCTTTAATACTGTTGATGTGAAAGTAAAGTATCGCGATACCACGGGTTCAAATTCAACTACACATACGTTTACTGCAGACAAACTCAAAGTTGATTTGTCCTCAGGTTTTGATGAACAGATCCTTACGGGTTCTGCTCGCTTCAAGGTGGGGAGCGATACTTTTTTAGATCGTTCTGGTTTGCTGTATCGCAATGTGGATCCTGCCACTAATTCAGGTATTCAGTCAGGTTTGATTCAGTATGGTACAGGTGTTGTTGAAATTAATAGTTGGACGCCGAATGCCGACAACAGTATTCAATTGCAGTCCTTGACCACGACAACGGATCTACCACCAGTCAATAAGATTGCATTTCGCACACCGGTTATTCCACTTCGGGTACAGTCTTTAACTGTGGTTGTGGGCACGCTTAAACATGGTCAGCTCACTCTTACTGCCGATGAAAACGGGGTAATTGAGACATCACGTGCTCACGGTAAAGTGAATTGGGATAACGGTTTTGTGCAGATTTATTTCTATACCAAGACCGAAATCACAACTGCTAATCGTGCAGAGTTAGAAGCACATGAGTGGTATGATCCACTACTAGAATATGAAGAATCAGGTAAATCCTATATCAATGTGCCGGTATGGGTGGATGCTTCAAGCGTTCGCTATAACGCTATTGCTTACACTTATCTGCCGATTGATTCTGAGTTATTAGGTTTATCAGCAACACGTTTGCCGATCGATGGTCGTGTACCAATCTTCCGAGTTGGTGGCATTGGTATTGTCAGCTCAACTAAGTCACAGGAATTGCCGAGTGCAATTGCCGGTACGACATACGATTTAAGTGATCAGCGTATTGCATGGTGTGAACTTGAAGATGCAAACGGTGTAAAAGTGGGTTATGACTTGTACACCGTTGACTATGATTATGGTCGCGTGACGCTTGGTGGTGATTTTACGCTGGTGGACTTGGTTGAGCCATTAATAGCAAAATATCGTTATCAAGATATGGGACAGATCCGTGATGTTCAAATCAATGGCCAAGTCACTTTTACCAAGCCATTAACCCACAGCTACGATGCAGACAATACGATCGTTGGATCAGCATTGGTCATTAATGACATGCAGGCACGGTACACTCGAAAATTCGTGCAGCAGGCCTGGTCGAATCAATGGTTGGATGAGGCAACAGGCACGTTAATCAGTGCGAATTACAATGATGCGCTGTATCCGATTCAAGTCACGAACAAAGGTGCAATTCAAGAGCGTTGGTATTTGCAGTTTACTGATGCAACGAACTTTAAATGCGTGGGTGAATATACAGGTCAAATTGCGACAGGAAATGTTAATTCAGATTTCAGTCCGATGAATCCAACTACTGCAGCACCATATTTCACAATTAAGAAAGAAGGCTGGGCTAGTGGTTGGGCTAATGGCAATGTTCTTCGATTTAACACCATTGCTTGTAATTTTCCAGTCTGGGTGATTCGTACGGTGAAGCAGTCTGAGCCTACAGAAATATCTGATGCATTCCAGATCATGCTGCGCGGTGATATTGACCGTGTTGCTTAATAAATAAATTCAAATATGGCCGCTTTATGCGGTCTTTTTTATGAGTAAAAGAATATGGTGATGAAGCAAACACAAACTAAGTTATTTGATTTTTCTGATGTGGGATTAGATTTTTGTGCAGGGTCTAAAAACTTATTTCCTGATCGTTTTAAACGCATGTTGGCTCTGGGTTACAACTCACAAACAGTGGCAAGTGTTTCTGTAGCTGGCAATCAAGTGACGTTTAACTATGGAGTCTCCCATGGTTATGTCGCTGATCGTGTGTTGAAGGTTGGCTCTGGGCCTTTAGCGGCAATCCACGGTGGGGAGTTTGTAATTGATAGTGTTACCGCAACCTCGTTGACCGTCACAATTGACGATGCGCCAATTTCAATAGCAGGAGGATTTACAACAATTGTCGCGCCCTTGGGATGGGAGTTGGTTTATGAAAAGACAAATATTCAAGTTTATAAGTTTAAACAGCTTGATGAGTCAGATATTTATTTGCGCGTCTGTTTTCAAAATCAAAGTGCGCGGAGAAATTGCCTTAGTCCGTGCATTGGGAAGTCATTTGATCCAGCAACAGGGTTTATTATTGATTTAAATGCGATTGATGAAAATAAAGCAATTACGGTGCCTGATAATGGATTTAAATGGGAATTTCAAGTACATGCAAGTGCTATATATAACGACTATACATACGCGCAAGGCTATAGTACATATGGTAAAGGACAGGTAGTTGGGAGCCTATATCATCTTGCTTTTTTATCAAATACTGGTCCATTAGCAGGCTACGGATCTATAAATGCCATTTTACCCACACTTACTCATGATTATGATTCTTTAAGGTATCCGATATTGATTGGCTCCACTTATGGGTCGATAAGTGCCGGCAACAATGGAACAACACTGACATATGCTCAAGCTTTTATTGCCTCAACACCTGTTATTTTTCAAGTAACAAGTACAACTAGTGGGACAGCATCATATATAGATGCCTATCCACAAGCAATTAACTCTTTTCTGTCAACAGCTCTTGATGGCTTCAACACAACAACCGCAGAGCCAATTCCATTGTACATGCGCAACAATGGCCAATTTTTAGGAATGATTGCTGCTGGAGCTTATCGGCTAAAATATGCTGCAACCAATGCCCCGTCAATCACACCAACCTTAACCCCATCTTTAACTTCTGATATTGACTTAAATTCAAATATCCTTGTTCATTCACTGTCGGGAGGAAATTCAGCACAATATGCAGTTTTTTATGCATTTCCAATTGAGGAGATTAAAATTGCTTAAAATCTCTCGTGTATTTTGGGGTGGTTATACCCCTAACTACATTAAGCTGGCTGCAATGGGCTATAAGGTTATGCTGCTAACAAAGCCAATAATGACAATCAGTTCACCTGATCAGGGATTTGGTCTAATTAAAGGTGTAACCCAAAAAAAGGGTGTTATTTACCCAGGCGTTGAAGTTTCGGCATTTAAACGTAGTGATAAAACTCACTTGTGGACAGTACGATCTAAACAAGATGGTTCATTTGCATTTAGAAATATTGCAGCAGGACTTGAATGCTTTGTTGTGGGTTTAGATCCAGAGCAAAACTACAATGCCGTAATCTCTGACAAAGTGGTGGCGAAATGAGTGTAAATACCTCTCTGGAAGCTGGGCTTGCCGCAATTCAGGCACACGTAAATTTTCTCGATGGTGGTACTCAAAATGCCACCGTTGTCTTTTTTGACGATCTAAAACCTACAGATGTAACAGATCCCATAAATCAATCTGCGAAATTGGTAACATTAACTTTGCCTAAGCCATGTTTTAAGTCGATTGGAGTGGACTTTATCGAACTTCATCAAACTGATGCAGCTTTGGTTACTAAAGCAGGGGTAGCGACGTGGGCTCGTATTTATAGTGGTACTGGCAAAGTATATGTAGATCTTGAAGTTGGGACTCATATAACGTTAGCGAACCCAGATTTACCCCTTGGAAGTACTTTAATGATTAACAGCTTTAAGATCCGACCATCAATTTAATGAGGGGATTTATGTGTCTAATTACATCCCTCAGGATGCGCATCATGTAATTCTGAATTTCGAAGATTTAATCCCTGGTGATAGCAACCTTAATTTTGGTGATCAGGATCAGGTATCAGCGCAAATTGATTTCACAGTTAATGTTGGAATCTTGGCTGAAGTATTTGCACACCAATCTTCGTTTAATCAGATTGATGTAGTTACTAATACTGCAGTAAATATTGAAGTAACAGCACTGGTTGGCCAAATAGCCCAAGTTGATTTCATAGCGCTAACATCTGTTGATCCTGCACTCAATGTTGTGGGCATTGATCAATTAGGTACGATTGAGTTTATTGTGGATTGCGCTATTTCACCTGATGCACATTTCAAACTGAATATGAACCATCAGCTGGGTGTGAGCCTAGCGTTGATTAGTCTCTTTGAACAAGCAGCAACAAGATCTAGACCCCAAGACTATTCATGGTCAAAACCAATACTAAGAGTCTCAAATGAGGCTCTTTTTTTTGATAAGAGTTTAGTGGTCTCAAGCATTTCAAATGTTGAATTTAATGAGGCGACATTGCTGAGCAAAGCGGTACGCATACTGCATGAGCAAGCAATTGGTTTAAGTGCTGATGTGCAGATGGTCTGGGAGCAAGGCGTGGCGCGCTTTATTCACCAACGTTATGTACATCAGGACACAATCAAGCTGCGACACAACCGCGAATCAAAATGGCAAGAAATGATTCGCAGACGTAAGCAATTCACATATTTACATGAAGTGGCTGAGCAATTTGAAAAACTCTTTTCGTTTGAATGGGATAAAGGCTTAGAGATTATTACGAAGAACGAATTGCCTTGGGATAAAGCCAAATCCATTCATTATCGCAAGCATCCGGTTCAGCCTTGGCCAAAGCCTGAATTACCCAAATATGTGGGCGATGGAAATCTCAACTTCATTTGTTCATGCACTGAAGTAGATGCTCACAATGTCATTTTAAATTTTGGTGCGGATGATTGTATCCCAGCACTACCAAAGAAAAACTGGTGGTATATCGTGAATGATTTAAGTGCGGAACGCTTAGATAATGGTGAGCCGATTAAAGTGATTAGCGGTACATACAACTGTAGCCGTAGTACATGGTGTTGGTCTTATTCAATTACCGTGGCACATACGGAGAAAGAAAAACTACAGCCAATCAATGATCAGCCGATGATTTTGAAATTGATGATCAATGGTTTTGAACATCATGTGTTACTTGAGTCTGAAACAGAGACAATTAAGTTTGCAAATAAATCATATACCTATGATGGTCGAAGTATCACAGCACTCAATGCAGCGGATTACGCAGCTAAACGATCATTCATTCAAGACAATGAGCGAACGTCTGTACAGCTCGTGCAAGCAGAAATTGATCGAGCACAATCTGGTACCGAGCTGGACTGGAAGTTGATTGATGACGTCGGCTGGATCGTGCCGGTTGAGAGTCTGAGCTATGCCGAACTTGCACCAATGGACGCGATTAAACAAGTGGTCGAGGCTGGTGGTGGTTTCATCTTTAGCCAAAAATCAGGCAATACGCTTTCAATTTTACCGCGCTATAAAAAAGGCTATTGGGACGCAATGACTGTGGATGACTACGATATCCTCATTTCACAGAGTTTCGTGATTCAACAAGTCATTGAACAAAACAAGGATTACATAGCCGACTTCAATGCCATTAATGTCCTGAATAGTCGAAGTGGTGACAGCCTGACTGTGAAACAGCGCAATACTGCAGGTGATGTTCCTCTTGAAGCTGTGAGTGGTCCAATGTTTGATGTCGTGTCAGGTGCAAGCTTTGGCAAGATGGAGTTAATCAAAGCCAATATTCAAGAATTCCACACCTTGTCAGGTTTACCGGTCTCTCAAGAAATTGGAGAAATGCTGCCGGGTAAAACCGTGGCATTCCACGGACAGTGGTGGGGAGTCATTGATTCTGTAAGTGGTTCATTTAGTCATGGCAAAGTGACGGAATCCATCAAAGTGGAGCGCATCCATCGTGACTAATCCTTTATTTGAACTTCGTAAACTGTTGAATCCAACTCATACAGAATTAATTGGAATAATTACTTCTGCACGCCATCCTGAATATCGTGTTCAAGTGGATGGAGGATCTGGACCAGTACTTTGTACTAGCGGGACAGCCTACAACATAGGGCAACGTGTGTTCATTTCAAATCAACAAATTTTACGGCCAGCACCATCAGGTCAACACAGTCAGATAGAAGTCTGAATCATTTAAACAATGGCACCGAAAGGTGCTTTTTTTATGCCTAAAAATTAGGGGAATTTAATGGAGCCTGTCTCTACAAGTGGTTTCGCAGCTTTTTTAAAATTTTACGGTGCTGCAGTTGCAGTCACATTGGCCATCTGCTTGGTTGCAACAGTCGTCATTATGATGCGTCTACCGCGTTCACCACAGGAATGGGCTGTTGGCTTAATTTGTACTGTGGTATCCAGCCTTACAGGCGGTGCATTTATTATCGTGAAATGGGGCTTACATGAATGGGTAACTGATATATGGGGAATGATTGCCCTAGGTGGTTTCTTCTTTATCTGTGGTTTACCCGGTTGGGCTATCGTGCGTTGGACATTTAACTTCATCAATAAACAGGAAGGTAAGACGATTATTGAAGTTGTGAAAGAGCTGAAAGATGCGAGAAATGATCTTAGAAAATAATCAAAAATTTTAAAAAGTAAAAAGCCAAGAACTGCAATTCTTGGCTTTTTTTATTTCCAAAACTTTAATAAAAGGATCAGAAAAATATTCATGTCAGATAATTTTAACACCAAACCCGATATCAGCATAGAGGGAAAAATGAGCGAAAAAGATATAGGAAAAGTAGCCATCATTATGGCGTGGGGTAAGTCTATTTCACTGGTGGTTGGTAGTCTTACAGGCGCAATAGTCGCCATAACAGCATTAATGAAATGGTTTGTGTGATATGGCAGTATGGCGATTTATAGCAATTCTTTTCACGATCATTGTCTGTACATTTATTTCGAGAATGTGAATCGGCTACTGAGAGGTTGGTTTTATTACATACGCACCGAAAGGTGCTTTTTTTATGCCTAAAGCAAAAAACCCAGTGTTAGAGCACTGAGGTCTTTTGATTCCAACCCACAACGCAGACTTGAGGATCAGAACATATATGAATCTTAACCTAGATTTAAAGGTTGATAAAGCAGTGAATAAAATTTCTGAAAGCAAAACGCTAAGGATTTGGACATACATAATTGCTTGTTTTGTGGTATTTGGCCTAATTGTATGGCAGACCGCACCAATATTGAATGCAATTGCAACACTTGTTGAAGTCCTGAAATAAAAGTCAGACTTCAAGTGGTGGTTTCTTTTTGCCCACAATATTAGTATCTTGTTCTAAATTATAAATTGGGGGTTGGGTGTGAAATCCAAACTATTTGTTTTTATAACCTTATTTTCTTACTCAATAGCTCATGCTGATTTAATAGATAAACATACTAAAGTGCTTAAAGAGGGAGCGTACTACCCAGAACCAATAACAACCAATTCTGATGTAGAGAGCGATCCAGGATTAAAAAACAAAATATGTTCTGCGGTTTTTAGATTTGCGGAAAACTCCTTTAAAGCAAGACAAAGTGGTGCTAGCGCAGAGGAAATGTTCTCTGTAATTAGTGAGAAGGATGAGCCTTCAGTAAAAAAAGCTATGCAATCAATAATTGTTGATAGTTTCAAATACCCAATAATTATGTATAGCGAAGATGGGTTAATTTCTGCCGCATCTGAGTATGCAAGCCAGTTTTACATCGACTGCATGGATTAACTTTAAACGATACAAAAAACCGCCCATTGAGGTGGTTTTTTTATGCCTGAATTTTAGGAAATAGTTCCACATTTAAGTGTGAGCTTGGGCCGATATAGTGGCCTAGAAAAGCAAAAAGCCCATGACGGCAATCACGGGCTTTTTAAATCTCAACCCACCGACAAAAGTAAGAGGAGAAACATTTCGTATGGATGATGTTATCAAATTGGCTAATTTCTGTCTAATGGAGTTAAGGAAAATGTCAGCATGGCGATTTATAGCAATTATTTTCACGATCATTGTCTGTACATATATTTGGAGAATGTAAATCGGCTCTGATAGTCCATTTCTATTACATAAGCACCGAAAGGTGCTTTTTTTATGCCTAAAGAAAAACCCCAGTGTTAGAGCACTGGGTTTTTTTTCATATCAACCCAAAGGAAAGGAGACATGATCAATCTATGTTCGAATATTCTAAACCAATAGTGGAGCTTATAAAAGTGCCTATTGAAAAACATGGATTATGGCAAACTATTTTTGCCTTCTTGGTATTATTTTCCATTCCAATTCTATTATGGAAATTGCCTGAAATTATTTTAGCTATCAAATCTTAAACCGACTTCTTTTAGAGGTCGGTTTTTTATTGTCAGTGTATGCGTCATAAGGCGCTTTTTTATACCCAAAGAAAACCCCGATGAGGCAAACATCAGGGTTTTGTTTTTCCCCAATCCACAGAGCGAGAAAAGAGGAAAAGGATGTATGCCTGAAAGTATAACAGTGATTATTAAATTTGTAGAGGCAATCATGGATAAATATGGTTTCTGGAAGGTAACACTCATCATCATATTAATGATACTGGCATGGAAATCCCCTGAATTGGTATCAGCAATCAAAGCTTAAGCCGACCCAATACAAGGTCGGTTTTTTATTGTCAGTGTATGCGTCATAAGGCGCTTTTTTTATGCCTAAAGGAAAGTGAAATGAGTAAAAAATTAACAACAGCACAAATTGCAACCCAAGCAAAATTGCTAGGGGTTGAAACTGCAGCATTGCGGGCTGTGATAGAAGTTGAATGTAAAGGATCAGGCTTTAATGCTGACAACACACCAGTGATTCTATTTGAGCGTCATGTGATGCGGCAGCGCTTGATTGCCAATGGCCAAGCAAAGACAGTAGAACTTATGATGGTCAAGCGACCGGATCTATGCAGTAAAAGTACAGGTGGATATGGTCTGTATTCAGCTCAACACGGTCGCTTAAATGCTGCAGCACAATATCATCGGGCTTCAGCCTTAGAGTCGGCGAGTTGGGGGATTGGGCAGGTCATGGGCTATCACTGGAAGGCTTTAGGATATGCATCTCTACAAGCATTTATAAATGCCATGTATAAAGATGAAGCCTCGCAACTTGATGCCATGTGTCGATACATTCAAGTGAATGGCCTAGTCAATGCATTAAAAAATAAAGATTGGAAAGCCTTTGCACGTGGCTATAACGGGGTCGCATACGCTAAAAACTCTTATGATGTGAAACTGGCCAATGCTTACAAAAAGTGGTCGGTTCAATAAACCTCATTTTAGATTTCTATACATATTTTCCAATTTGTTGTATATTGTATATATACGCTATACGAATGGATGCTGAAGCTTGATTAAGAGTTTTAAACATAAAGGTCTTCAGGCTTTCTTCCAAACTGGTACAACAGCAGGTATTCAAGCAGCACATTCTTCTAAATTACGTTTAATACTTGCTGCATTGCATGCTGCATCTACAGTGAATGATCTAAGAACACCGCCCAATTGGCGCTTACATAAGCTGAATGGGAATTTGCAAGAACAATGGTCGTTAACTGTAAATGGTAATTGGCGGGTTATTTTTAAATTTGAAGATGGTGATGTCTACATCGTGGATTATCTGGACTATCACTAGGCTTTCAGCTCAGGAGTACTAATCATGAATATGATGTTTAATGCACCTCATCCAGGGGAAATGCTTCGCGAGTATATTGGTGAAACCCCAGTGACTGAAGCTGCTCTTGCATTAGGTGTAACGCGGGCAAATCTATCTCGTATTTTGAATGGCCATACAGGTATTTCTGCAGACATGGCTATCCGTTTAAGTGAGGCTTTGGAAACTTCACCAGAGTTTTGGTTGAATTTGCAGATGCAGCATGATTTATGGATTGCGAGTCAGCGTCAGCGACCTGTCATTAAGAAATTGGTTCAGGATTTTGTATAAGAAAAGCGCCGTGTGGCGCTCTACCGTGATAAAACTACTTTGTAAGATCAATATTCATATAGTTAAGATCGACTTTAAAGTTTTTCTGAATGTAGTCTAGATAGGGTTTCTCATTATCTTTTAAGGGGTATTGCCCAACTATATAAAGTTTTACTTTCTTCGCAGGATCTAGTCGATGTGCATATTGAATAATTTGACCTAAAGCTTGTCGTATGCATACAGCAGCATAGGCATCGGATTTAACCTCATAAAGGGTGATAGTATCATTATAAGTTAGCGTTAAATCTACGTAATTTTTTTCACTAGCAACACAACTTTCCCCATATTCAGCTATGAGCATATTACGCAATTTATTCTGTATTTTATTGTGGGTTTGCTTGGCAATATAAGACGATGCTCCTGAACGTTCTTGATCATCTGTACTCTTTTTCCCTTGATCTTGTTGGGTCTCACTTATACCGTTCGGTTTTTTCTTTTGTGGGCGAAACTTACCCCAAAGATCAACCATAAATTCATGAGTGTTTAGCTCTAGTGGTTTATTCTCTATAAGTACTTTTTGAATAGCTGATACAGTCGTTTTATTATTTACAGACAAGCCATAGTGGGTACCGATTTCTTTTAAAACTTCTCGTTGGAAAATAGGAATGAGTCTTTCATTAGAATAGAGGTAAGCAACTTTCCACTTAAAAATATCAGGAATAGGGATAGCATCAATTTGTGAAAAATTTCCAGTTAAAGAATAATTAATGATATCGATTAAATGCTTCTTGATCTCTGAAAATGCTACATTTCTGTTATTTCCGTATTTTTTATTCCATGTGTAAAGCTCATCATTTGCATATCCATCTAATGGATCTGAATTTTTTCGTTTGTAGATGCCAAACATTCTAGATCCAAACAAGCCACTAATAGAACCTAATTCAATAGTTCTATTTTCAACCCACTGTGTAAATGTGGCACGGTTCTGTATATCGACGTATTGGTCAAGAGATATTGCTTCAACCTTTTCTAAAGGCCAATGCTCCAGAAAATCATTTAAAATATTTTGGTAGCTACTCATGGAGTTCTCATTAGTTATTAAGTTGGTCAATTCTTTAAAGTGATAATTTAAAGTCGGTATGTTTATCTTTTCTTCTTCGGGCACTTCTTCCCATTTCCACCCGGCAGGCAATCACAGGCCTGGCCATCACCGTCGCGGTCTAGACCTTTCCAGCCTGTTTGTCCTGATTTCTTTCTTTGCTCATACCATTTTTGTGCTTGCTGTTGCGTAGAAAAGTCAGCGCACTTTTTTGCATAAACTTGGATTGAAGTGAACCCCAGAGCGAAAATAAGTAAAAATTTCATAAATTATTTTAAAGTCAAAGCATTAGCCGAAGTCTAGCAACTCTCAGCTTGTTTGCTCAATGAATCTAGTTAGAAAGTCGTATAAAAGTGAATTTGGTTGACAAATCCGAGTTTGAGTCCTAAAAGTTGGTTGACAAATTTTAAAAATAGTCCTAAATCAAACTTTTATTTTATAAAAAACATAGTCATGGAAATATTATTAAAAATTGGTGGGGTATTGGCTGTTCTCGTTGTGCCAATTATATTGGCATTTTTAAATAATAGATTAGCTCACCTAAAGCATTCCAAAGAAAGTAAGGCCGAAGCGTTAAAGCTGGCAGATGAATTTGAATCCTCAGGATTAGAAAAGCGTTCGACTTTGTATAAAGATAGGCTAGCTAAATCACTTTTTAATAATGAAGCTCTTACATATAGTGAGGCTAAATTCTTTACCAAGTATGAAAATGCAGATCTGTGGGTAGGCGAATACGTAAAAGTAAGGAATAGGCTGAAACGTGAAAGGGATGCTGACGGGAGTTTAAAAGAGTTTAAAACTAGGGCTAAGTGGTACACGATTGTGCTAGCACTTTTTGGGTATATCGCTTTTGCTTTTGTAGGATTGATCCCTTTTTATAAAGCCCAGAAGTATATGGATTGGATCATAAGTTACTATGACAAAGGGATGCTTTTAAGTATTTTTGTCATAGTTGGATTACATGCTATTTGTTTAGCTGCTGCAATTTTATGTCTTAAGTATGTTGAGAGGTGTGCTGATGCAGGTATTTTCATGAATGACTTTTATAAGTATGCTTTTAGGGTTGAGAATATTGAAGAACAGGATATTGGTGAAATAGATAAGGTTACATAGATTATAATTCCAATACGTCCTAAACTAGTAGAAGAAAGCGCCTAATGGCACTTTTTTTCTCCAATTATTGTTGATTCAATTGATATTGATTCTTTCGCAATTCAATGATTTGTTCATCCAATGCTTTTAAATTTTTGTTTATTTTCTCATTTAATTCTGTATTTTCTTTCTTTAAAGTATCATTTTCTTTTTGAATTTTAACTAATTTATCATTAATTTTTTTATAAGATTCGGAATCAGATTTGTTAAACAACAAAAACATTAGACCCGCTGATAGTAGGATACAACTTACAGTTGTTATAAATTCAGCGGTTTTATAAATAATAGTATCTTTATTCTTATTTAGAAAAAGAAAAAATAAAGATATAAAACCAATAATACATAACCAAAAAGACAGCATAAAAATAATAGATTGCATTACATTTTCTGCTTTTGTGAAAATATTAACATTCACTGAAACAAATGTAAAAAAAGCAGCAAATAAAGCGATAGTACCTAGTACTGAGTTTCGAGTTTCTTTTAATTCTTCTTTGGTTTCAATTTTATGTCCATCGATATCCTTAAGGGCTTTATCTAAAGAGGTATTAAGTGATTTTAGAGCTGTATTTTGCTTTTTTAGCAAGGCTTTCTCTATACCATCAGCCTTGCTTTCAAGAATTGCTTCTAAATTTCGTAATTTTTCAAATTCATTATTTTGAAAACCAAAATGCATTGTTGGTGTTTTATTGTTTTTTTGTGAGTTAGTTGAAGATGATTTTGTATCATTTGTAATTGCTGCTGTTGCAGTAGAAAAAGGGCCTTGTGAATTAATATTAGGAGTAGTTTGAGATATAGGAGGCTGTTCAAACGTATTGGTAGATTTTTTTTTATAATTTAATTCTTCAATGGTTGGGATTGAAAAAGTGGTTGTATTATTAGATTTTATTGAGGTAATTGAAGATTTAGAAGATGGATATATAACTTCTCCATCCTCTAATTTTTTTGTTTGAGATTTTCTGATTTCTTTATCGGACATTATTATTCACTAAGCATTTGAATATAATTTTGAATATAACTATTAGGGATGTTCTGAACAAAAGTATTTAAATCACTAAGTGTAATAATGTCAGTATCGTCAGGTAAAGTGTTGAAATCTTGAGTAATCAATATAATGTTGTCTTCATTGCCAGTTGAGAAATTTCTTTGTTTAGCAACTTCTATTTGGTAAACATCATTATAGGTTATATCTCCAATTTCAGTTTTAATAACAAAACGAATTAGGGGTTCACACAAGTTGGTTTCATCAATTTTTAAAAATTTCTCTCTAACTACCGAATCTGGATTCGGATGCTTAAGAATATGTCTTGTTACATAGCCAACACGAATAATTTCGACTTTTTCTTGCTGAAAAAGTTCCATAATTGCTATTAATATATCGTTGAATACTTGTACTGAGTTTTGATGACTGTATTTGAAATTAATATCACATCTAACACCAGATACAGTTAGGTTAAAGCTTTGGTCTGATGATGAGATTTGGCATCGCGGAATTTCTGCTGGAACATCATTAGGTATTGGAAATATAAATGTTTGTAAATCTAACTTATTGTTTGTGAAAATAGTTTTTTTTCTTAAATGAACTGAAAATTCATCGAATTTAAAGTTTACAGGTGGATTTGCAAAAAAGAAGGCAAATTGCAGATCTGAAAGGGTCATTTTTTGTTCCATACTTTAAAGACTTTTACAAACTAGTAGTAAGAAAAGAGAATGAGTTACTTTAACTAGGTTTGGTATTAGATTTCAATCCTAATAAAGACCAAAATGCTAAGATTTATAAACTTATTTATCGCTAACTACATAATGATCTTCCACAACGAGCCAACCTAAACCTTTCTTACCATTATCAACGATGTTTAGATGATTATTGCCTTGAGCGACAATTACATCTTTAGTTAGAAATTGAAGAGCTTTCCAGATGGATGAGCGGCTTAAAGTTTCAAGTGCAAGCTCAATATCAACCTTCAAATTACTCAGTGATTGGGTGTAGTCCAAATCTAGTGTATTCAGTAGCTTCCCGTAAATCACACGCTTCTTCCCATCATGTAATGGGATAATTCTTATATCAGCTTGGGAATTGGTGATACTTGATGATGCTACAAAACTTTCTTCCAGCCTCGCCACAATATCAGCATTCATCGAGCGATTCAGCTCTTTAGCAGATTCTGCAATTTTATCTTTTAGTTCTTGAGGTAAGCGTAAATTGTATGCAACACCTAAATGTTTACCCATGACTTCATCCTGAAAAAATTCAGTTGACATGGTATCAAGTGGACATATATATTTGCAATATGTCCAGTGGACATTATTTTAAATAAAAAAATACCCCGAACATTCTTGGCGGAAGACGGGGTATTTACCAACACCAGATGAAGGATATTGATATGACTAGTTTATCACTTTGTTTTAGGGATACAACTCTCGATGTAATTATGCATGACCAAAAGCCATGGATTAGCTCGCGTCAACTTGGTCAAATGTTAGGTTATGCGCGAGAAGATGCAGTTAATAAAGTATTTGAAAGAAAGGCAGATGAATTTTCTAATGGAATGACCTGTAACGTCAAAATGACGTTACAGGGTCAAACACGTGAAGTTAGAGTCTTTTCTTTGCGCGGTTGTCATTTGATCGCTATGTTTGCAAAAACACCAGTAGCTAAAGAATTCCGCAAATGGGTGCTCGACGTACTGGACAAAGAATCACTACAGCAACAAATCGAAACTCGAGTAAAAATCAACGCAGAGCAACAAGCTGAACTTAAAGAAATCGTCGATCGACGTGCGCAAGGTGAACGTAGACTTCATGCAGAAATGTGGTCACGTCATAACAAACACTTCCGTATCACTCGTTATAGCGATCTATTGGCCATCCATTTCCAAGATGCTGTGAATTATCTAGAAACTCTAGAAGTTAAGTCAAAAGGGAGTATCTATATAGATGAAAAACAATCCCTAGAAATGCTCTGCGTACATGCTCGCTTCTTTCAAGCGTGGTGGTCCACACATAGCCCAGCATTGGCCAAACTCAATCCATTACTGGTGAGCATGCTCAACGACAATATGTTCTCTATGAGCAGTGCTATTTCAGACGTGAGTAAAAAATGCGGATTCAAAATGCCACATTATGATTACGACCACATGTTTGAACTTCAGACACTACCGCATGCCAGATATAGATTGCTCAAGTAAAAATAGACCGCCTTCGGGCGGTTTTTTATTAAAATATGAGAATTTTAACGAGTAAAAATAAAACATTGTTTAATAAGAAAAATATTAAAAAGATATAATTTTTTGATAAAAGTATACAAATTTTGAAATAATTTAATTAAAATAAATTTGTATACTGATTTGTATACTCGCCATATCCTAACTAAGCCTTTTAGATGCAAAAGCATACAACTCTGAAAAGTTTATAACCTACTGTAAATACTAAGGAATACAGCTTGATGCTTAACATTCCAATCCAAACAAAACTTGGTGGATTCTACTTTTTCTATTATTCAATAGTGGGTACATTCATGCCGTATTGGAGTTTGTATCTAGAGGATCAAGGGTTTAATTATCAAGAAATAGGTATTTTATCTTCGATTGCAATTGTCACACGTTTTTTTGCACCGTTTATTTGGGGTTGGATTGCAGATAAATCCGGCAAGCGCATGCTTTTAGTTCGAATCGCAACATGGATGGAAGCCTGTATTTGGTTTCTGATTTTTATAATTCCCAACAGTTTTCAATCTGTTGCATTACTCATGCTGGTTTTTAGTTTCTTTCAAAATGCTATATTGGCTCAGTTTGAAGGAGTAACTTTATTTTGGTTAGCTGAGCGGCGTGCAGAACTTTATGGAAAAGTCAGAAAATGGGGATCAGTTGGCTTCATTATTGGAGTATTTGGAATAGGGGCTTTGCTAGAAATAATACCTGTTTCCATGCTGCCTATCATGTTGTTATGCATTGCATTTCTCGCATTCATTTGGTCATTTACGATTAAAGAGCCCGCTACTGCACCATCTTCACAGAAAAAACTTGAACCACTTTGGCCTATCTTAAAACGACCAGTTGTAGCTAGTTTTTTTATCATTGAATTTTTTCTACTTTTTTCGCATGCGCCGTTTTATAGTTTTTATAGCAATTACCTTAAGCAGGCTGATTTTTCGACGAGCCAAATCGGTTTTTTATGGTCTGTCGGAGTCATTGCGGAAATCATTATGTTTGCCTATGCCAATGTCTTTTTTAAACGATATTCTTGGCGTAACTTAGTGCTCATTTGTTTGGGGCTAACAGGGATGCGATGGTTGATTGTAGGCTTATATCCGACGGTGTTTATCACTCAATTTGCTGCGCAAACGATTCATGCCTTTAGTTTTGGATTATTCCACTTAATCGCTATGCGAATCATTTTTCAAAATTTTACCGCAAGTCAACAAGGGCGTGGTCAAGCGCTATACAGTACCATGTGGGGCTTAGGTGTTGCGAGTGGCAGTATTTTAGCAGGTCGATATTGGGACATGCTTTCGGGACCCGTTATTTTTATGATTGCAGGACTGGCGGTTATACCTGCCATGTTTTTGGTCGTGGGCTTGCCTAAAACGATCCAAAAGCCAACTTAAAACAATTCAGTATTTTGATAAATCTCAATGAACTAAAACCACCTGATTACGGCCGAGCTCTTTGGCTTGATATAAGGCCTGATCGGCTTGATTTATCATACTTTGCAAACTTGGAGCATTGGGCAAAGACTGATGAATCAGACCTATACTCACCGTAATATAAATCGTATTTTGTTCATCAATGAAAATAGGCGTAGTTTCAACGACTTTTCGGATACGCTCAGCAATACCTTGAGCTTCAGCTGCTGCAATGTTCGTGAGTAATACACTAAACTCTTCACCACCAATACGTGCAAATAAATCTGTTTCACGTAAATTCTTACGCACAACGCTCGAAAATTCTTGTAAAACTTGGTCACCGACATAATGCCCATATTGATCATTCAATTTTTTAAAATGATCAATATCTATCATGATAATGGAAAAGTTAAGTTGAATTTGGTTTTGTAGGTAAAGCTCACCTTGCTCGAAAAAATATCGACGATTCATCGCATGAGTCAAGCTATCATGATTTGCAAGGTATAAAACCTCTTTATATAGTTCGTGCCGATTTCGGCTAATAATACAAAGAATCAACGGCGAGAGAATCAGCATGGCTAGGCCAATACGGACCGAAATTGCTGTCGATAAATAGGCTAATGAAGAATCGTGTAAGTAGAACGCATTTAAATTGTAATAGGTCGCTAAAATTACCACGGCATTAATTAGGGATAAGGTAAATAAGCGATAGGTTAATGCTGCCCAAATCAAAGCCGCCAAAGGGTAGAGAATTGCCCCTGGACCTGTAGAAACGGCTGTTAAAAATACGCAGAAGACAACAGCAATAGCCGGAAATATTTTATTGATCTGAAAGCTTTGATGGCGTCGATCTTTGAAATGAAGTTTAAGATCGGCCAGTTTAGGAAAAGACAAAATAAGCGGTAATATAATCAGCGCATTCAATATTTCGGTAATCCACCACATACCAAAATCAATCGACAATCGATCGGTCGACATAAACGTATTGGGAATATAAGGCACGGTGAAAATAGCAAAGAGAGCACCCGCAAGGCATCCACCGCAGGCGATGATGACAATCATGGTCAGAAAAGTGAAACCTTTATTATAGTTTTGATAGTTCACCTGAAAATATCGCATAAAAAATAGCGATACCATGCTGTTGGTTAAATTTGAAAAAGTGAGAAATAAAGTGAGTTGGAAATAATTGCCCGTCACTAAATCTGCGAGCATATAACCGGTAAATGCACCTAACCATCCCCCTAGATTACTGAGTTTGGGAAACCTTAAGAATAATGCTAACAATACTGCATTCGCAGGCCAAAAAATCGCTAAATAGCTTAATGGGCGGGTGAAAATACCGATTAAGCAGCAGCAAAGAATAACTGCAGCGACTATGACAAAAGCCATGCTGTGGCGTGCATTAAGCGGAGCAAGACTATTCGAATGCAGTTTCATTAGCTTATGTAAGCCTAAGTTAAATATGGGAGAATTCGTTTTTTTCGTATATTAAACGATAAAAAAGATTTTATATTATTTTATTGTAAATAGTGTGATTTGTTTGGCATTTAGCTGATTTGTAGTTTCGTTAACCGAGATTCATTTTCTGGATAAAGATGAAAAATGATTGTTATGAAAATGTGATAAACCGCGGATTTGTAAAAAAATGTGTTACTTTAAGAGCATGATTTATATGACTGATTAAATGTATGAAAATAGCATATCTTACAGTTTTACTCATGTTGAGTTCATCGTTGGTGATGGCGGCAGATAATAAGAATACAACTCAAAATTCAGAGGCTAAAAATCAAGTTGAAGCTATAAATAGCTTTAGGGTGACAACACGTTCTGAATTGGTTGGCTTATGGGGCATGGAAATTCCGACCAACAAAAAGTGCGTCGAATATTATAATTTTAAGAGCAATAATGATGTAGTGATCAAAAGTGGTGAAGAGTGGTCATCTGGGGTATATGACTATCAACCTGCGCAAGATCCGAATGTGCAAATTCCAGCACTGATTTTACAAGTAAAATATGACAATAATCAGATGGATTGTTCGGGCAATATTCAAGATCAAACCGGCGAAATTTCACAGTACTTTGTAAAGTGGAAAAGTCCATCGGTTATTAATTTCTGTGCCAATGATCAGGCTCAGCAGTGTTTTGCGACATTGCGTCGAGTTTTGCCTTAAGTATGACATATTGATATTTCTTCTTATAAAAATAAAAAACCACTCATTTGAGTGGTTTTTTTGACGTTGAAGATTTATTTATCTTCATGTCCTTCGACTTTCTTTAATAGATGCTTTTCAAGATAGTGAATATCCATTGCTTGTTCGCAGAAATTTTTATCTTGAAGAATCAAATCTTTATGTAGCGGAATATTGGTTTTCACGCCAGTTAAGATAATCTCTTCTAGAGCTTGTTTCATGCGCGCAATAGAGGTTTCACGATCTTTACCATGCGCAATGAGTTTTGCAATCATTGAATCATAGTATGGCGGGATACTATATCCTTGATAGATATGAGAATCTAGTCGGATACCTGCGCCGCCCGGTGCATAGAAATGATCGATTTTGCCCGGTGAAGGCATAAATGTAGATGGATCTTCCGCATTAATACGACATTCAATCGCATGACCTTTAAGTTGAATATCTTCTTGTTGAAGATCCAAACCTAAACCGGCAGCAATGCGTAATTGTTGCTCGATAATATCTACGCCAGTCACTTGCTCAGTAACAGGATGTTCTACTTGTACACGAGTATTCATTTCAATAAAGAAGAATTCACCTTCTTCAAATAAGAACTCGAATGTACCAGCACCACGGTATTGCATTAATTTACAAGCATTTACACACGCTTCAAGAATATGCGCACGTGCTTCTTCAGGTAAACCCGGTGCAGGCGCTTCTTCAAGCACTTTTTGATGGCGACGTTGCAATGAACAGTCACGATCATAAAGATGAATTGCATGGCCATTACCATCTGCAAGAACTTGCACTTCGACATGGCGTGGCTTTTGAAGGAAACGTTCCATATAAACGGTGTCGTCACCAAACCACATTTCCGCATCACGTTGAGCAGCTTGTACAGATTCGAGTAGCGTGTCTACACGTTCAACGATACGCATACCACGACCACCACCACCTGAGGCAGCTTTTACAATCAATGGAAAGCCAATTTCTTTGGCTTCTGCCAATGCATTGTGAATCGTTACAGCATGGTCACAACCCGGAACAGTCGGTACGCCGGCTTTTTTCATGGCAATAATGGCAGAAACTTTGTTCCCCATTAAGCGAATGTGTTCAGGACGCGGACCGATAAAGATAAAACCTGAGTTTTCTACAATTTCAGCAAACTCAGCGTTTTCAGATAAGAAACCATAACCTGGATGGATGGCATCTGCACCGGTGATTTCAGCTGCTGTAATAATGGCAGGGATATTAAGATAACTTTCGCTGCTGGCACCTGGTCCAATACACACTGCTTCGTCACAGAAGCGTAAGTGCATTAGGTCTTTGTCGGCATCGGAATAAATCCCTACGGTTTTAATTCCTAAAGTTTTGCAAGCGCGGGTGATGCGGAGCGCAATCTCACCACGGTTTGCAATTAAAACTTTTTGCAACATTGTGATTCCCCGTGGTCTTAAGCGCGATAGCGGAATAATGGTTGACCGAATTGGATCACTTCGCCATTTTTAACCAAAATTTCTTCAATCACACCGCTTTGAGTTGCTTCAATTGGGTTCATGATTTTCATTGCTTCGATGATACCGAGTGTTTCACCAGCAGATACAGTTTGACCAACTTTAACAAATGGTGCTTCACCTGGATTTGGCGCAGCATAGAACACACCAACCATAGGAGACGGCTCAACAGCACCACGTGGTGAACGAGGTGCAGCAGGCGCAGCGGCAGGTGCAGCCATAGCAGGCGCAGCGGCAGCAACTACTGGATTGCGACGAGTTAGAGCAATCGATTGATCGCCTTCTTTAACTTCAATCGCCTGTAAGTCAGATTCAATCATCAAATCGATGAGTTTCTTGATTTTACGGATATCCATGAACAGTATTCCTAATTAAGATTGAGAAGTTGGTTGAATTTTTTCGATGGCGAAGTCTAGTGCTGCGGCATAACCTTTTGCACCTAAACCACAAATAACGCCAACGGCTTTATCAGATAGATAGGAGTGATGTCTAAATGCTTCGCGAGCGTGGACATTTGATAGATGTACTTCGATAAACGGAATGGCTACACCTAGAAGGGCATCACGCACAGCAACCGAAGTATGTGTTAGGGCTGCTGGATTAATAATGATGAATTGAACGCCTTCTTGTTGCGCTTGATGAATTCGGTCGACAACAGCGCCTTCCCAATTACTTTGGAAAGTGTCGAGAGAAATGGAAGCGTTTTGAGCCTGTGAAATCAGTTTTTGGTTGATATCATCAAGTGTTAGATAGCCATAAACTTCGGGTTCACGTTTTCCCAGTAAGTTGAGATTCGGTCCATGAATGACCAAAATGGTCGAGCTCATTCAGCCTGCTCCAATAAAAAGTTGCAAATTTACTTTGCAAGATACCTGCAAAGTTTGCTCATTATGGCATAAAATTCCACATTTTTTTTATAATTTCTTTGAATTGACGTGAAAAGCATGTGCCGAGAATGGGCTATATAATGCGAACTTTGCAGAGAATTGGCAATGTTAAAAGATTACATTTTTATCATTATATTGTAGGACATCATTTTAAACCCAATTGGCTAAAACTGTTGATATCTTTTGTGTAAACTTGCTTTATCGTGGTGCGTACGTTTAGCAATAATCAGTACAAATGATCTGAAAGGTGAGATGGCCTGTACATTTGTCTTATAGATCGTCAGTTGAACTGCCTACGCATGCATAGTCGTAAAGATAGTATTTATTCAGCGTATTAAAAATTCTAAGGTTTAACTTATTTCACGCGTAAAGGAATCTAAATTGTTCTCAGTTTTCAATCGAGTTATTTGAAAGAATAAATCAGGTTTGTGTGCTAAGTATATAAAAATTAAAAGATAGTTACTTTTTCTATGGTTTATAAAGCATATTTCTAGGCCAATGAAATTTTTTTCATAGATGATAGGGCTCAAGCTAGATATTTTGTTTGCCTTAGCGAATTAAATATTCTGTGGGAGCATTTCCTTATAAGTAGGCAGCTTTAGATATGATGAACATTTATTGCCTAGCTAAGTCATACTTTATAGACCTATATATAAGCGTATTAACCATCCTGTGTATTTTCTAGTCAGTGTTTTGAATCTATGAAACGTGCAAGGCATTGACGATTTCTTTCATAAATCATGTAAGTTTGGAAAATCGGGTATTTGTCCAAATTTGCACAGGCATTGGCAAAAGTTAAATCTGTGGTGGTAAAGAAGCTTGCTGTTTGAATGTTGATTCTATTTTTTTTTCGTCTATTTCTCTGTTTTAGCGGTATATGTGTTGAATTAGTTTCCTTTCTTCTTGTTTATACTTTTAGGTGTAATCTACTGCATTGAGTCTTTTGCTATAAATGAATTAATAAAACAAGGCACGAATGCTTTCGCACGGAAAAAATTTATCTATATAAGTGTAATTCACGGTAGAATGCCCGAAACCTATATGGCCTGAGAACAAACATGGCAAAACATACGCAAAATTCATCACCTTTGGCAGAACTGATTGCAGAACAAAAACTTTTATGTGAAGAAGTGGGTTCTGCATATGTAGAAGTGCAGGGCGATGATGTAATTGCTGTGGCTGTCCATACCTTAAATAAAGATCCAATTGTTGGTATTCGTAAGCCTGCAGAAGGTGATGAAAATGTCAGTTGGTATATTTATGGCGGCGAGCTTGAAGGCGCAGATAACTTTGAAACAATGACTGTGCGTAAACTGCAAGATGTTGTGCCTGAAGTGCTACCGTATTTAGCTTTGGATGTGGGCTATCGTTTTATGATCGATGCTGATGATTATGAAGATGTCTGGAAAGAAGGTGATGAGGCTTAATTTATGCATTCTCCATTGATGTATAAACCTTATGTCTTTATTTTTTCTGTGTTTACTGCTTCTGTAATACATGCAAATGTGAAAGAAGCGGTTACTCCACAACTGACTCAAGCTGAATATAATGCTCAGATACATACATATACTGAGCAAATTAATTCAACCAAAGCCATTTTAGATGACCCTACATCTACTGCAACGGGTCAGCAGCAAACTCAAGCTTTTTGTTTAAGATTGAATGCATATCGACAGATTTTAGAAATTTCTCAGCAAAACTCAGCTCTTGAAATGGCCAATCTAATGCGAGTGGCTTCACAGCACTATTTACAACAACAGCAACAGAGTATGCAGTCATCTGGCTTAAACGAAAGTGCATTTTGTTCGAGTCCTACAAAATAATTTAGGTTTAAATTTCTCTGCTTAAACTTTTGGGCTCTCGTCTAACTTTCTTTCATTTTGTTCTATTTTTCATAATTCGAAATGGTCTAATATTTCAAAATTATTACAGCATTATTCACTATAGGTGCAGTTTCTAATAATATTAGAAATTGAAAATGCAGATTGTCAGGAAATGATATGAAATATGCTTAAAATGATAAGTCCATCACATTATTATGATCAAGTTAGAACGATTTATATGCAACAAACATCCCTGGTCCTGTTGCATAGGTCAGTCCTAATACATCAACTTGTTGATGTCGTTCTCTTTTAGCCACTGAATAAGTGGCTATTTTTTTGTGAAAAATTAAATGCTTAATCAGATTATAAATCGAATTTGGATAAAATTTAAATTTTTCATGATGTGGCATCCCCATACATTGACTCATATGTGCAGTTTGGTTCGAGGAATACAATCAAATGATTAAATCACTTTGTATTTTATCATTTCACTCTCGGTATGACTGATGGATAAATAGACAAATATTGCAAGTATGATAAGATAATTGAACACATTATTTTTGATGTTTGAGGAGTTGTTTACATGACAGCTTATACTTCAGTAATGAAAGCAAGCCAATATGAGGACGATATGATCCCGAGCCTTGCTATCAATGCATTTCGCCATGCTTTTGAACAAGCAAGTGCGTCATCCACTGTGGTTTATGTAAAAGGTTTACAACTGGTTCAACGTCTGCAAAATGGTCAAGAAGTACAATTAAAAGATGTATCAGCCGATTTTGTACAAGTGGATGATCTACCAAAAATCTTAAAACGTAAAAAGAAAACAGAGGAAATTGTTTAATACATGCCTCCACAACCTCGCATTAGAATGTTCGCGGGTCCAAATGGTTCAGGTAAAAGCACAGTTAAAGAATATTTATTGCCCCATCATATTGGGGCATATTTAAATGCGGATGAACTCGAAGCTCAACTGAAACATTCACACCGGCTCAATTTGTTGGATTACCATTCCGCTTTAAAATCCGAAGCATTAATTGACTTTCTATATACGAAAAAACGTCCCGCGAATGGAGAATTTATTCCGCTATTAGCACGTAAACCTCAGATATTAGATCCGTGGAAAATTGAGTTTCATCCAGACCAGATTGACTCATATCTTTGTGCAAGAATTATCGATTACATTCGTTTGCAGTTTTTAGAACTAAAAATTAGTTTTACCTTTGAAACAGTGATGTCCCATATTTCCAAGGTGGAATTTCTACGCGAAGCAAAAAGAAAAGGCTTTAGAACCTATCTATATTATGTTTCCACTATTGATCCTGTTATCAATATTTCACGTGTTCAGTACCGCGTAAAAACGGGTGGACATGGTGTGCCAGAACAAAAAATTCGCGAACGTTATTATCGAAGTATGGATCTGTTAATGCAGGCGGTAGAAGCAACGGATCGTAGTTATTTATTTGATAACTCTGCCGATGGACAGCATGCTTCTTTCATTGCGGAAATTGAACAGGCTGAAATTTTAAAGATGAATTCAGGTATTCAGCGTTTACCGTGGTGGTTTGTAGATAAGGTGCTTAAAGAGTTTGAGCCAAATTAATATCAACTGAATATAATATAAAACAAAATAACAGGATGAACCTATGCAAAATAACGACTATAAATTACAACAACATGCAAACTCATCTTGATCAAGCCATTGAGCCGCAAGTTGAACAAGAACAGCAAAAAAATAGTACATCATCTGATCCTTTATCTTCTCTAGATTTGACTGACTTAGCTGAAATTGGTTCGAATATTATAGAATTGGGTTCAGATGCTTTAATGTGGGTGAGCGATGCACTCAGCGATATCAGTATTGATCTATAAATTATCTATTATTTCAATTAACTTCATAATAAACAGCCTATATTGAAAAATCTCCGAGGATATATTTCGTGATTTTTCAAGTTTATAAATTATTTCTAAATAAATTAATCAAACACTCTTGAAACGTTGAATTTTTCAATCAGGAAAGGCATGTCAGAATGAATATTTAGACTGGCGGCAGTTGGTTACTTCAATAAAATAGCCTAAGTATATAATAGATTTTAGAAACGCATGTGCACGCAGATCACTTAACCGCTTCTCAATATTTAAAACAAGTTCTTGGTGGTAAAATTGCGATGAGCCATAACATCAAGATTGTGCAGGAAACATTCAGCGCCATTTATAATTTTGATGTGAAATATTTTAATTCACATCAGTCTTTTGATTATTTATTTGCAGATCATGAGGCATTTAAAATCGGTGAGTTAAATGCCTATAACATTCCAACGCCTGGACATACACCTGCTTGTCTGAGCTATGTGGTTGTTGGTGATGCTGTGTTTGTCGGTGATACCTTATTTATGCCTGATTATGGCACACACGCTGTGATTTTCCCAAGGGTAGTGCGGCAGAATTATTCGACTCTGTACAAAAGATTTATCAGTTAGCACCTGAAATGCGCGTGTTTTTATGTCATGTCTATTTACCAGAAAACCGGTCAAAATACTGCTGCGAAAGCAGTGTGCATGCACAAAAACAGCAGAATATTCATATCCACGTTGATACGAAAAAGAAGATTTTGTTACAATGCGAACTCAGCGTGACGCAAATTTGGCTATGCCCAAACTCATTTTACCTACCATACAAATCAATATGGATGCAGGTAAATTTCCAAAACCAGAAGGGAATGGTATCCGCTATTTAAAAATTCCTTTTAATCACTTTAAATCTGCAAATTAAAGACAAAGATCTTTTAGGTTGAATGCGGTTGGCTATTTCATTTTTAAAAATAGCCTAAGCAATTTAAATATTTGACACATACAAATAGCCTAAGTAAGGGTAATAAATTTTAACTGTCATTTGATTTCATTCCATCAACTAGGCATCATAATGTCAACATCGCAAAGTATTCAAAAATGATCCTAAATTACGAATATCATCAAAAATTAGAAGGCGAAACGTACCCGCTAGTCTTTATTCACGGTTTATTTGGCAGCCTCAGTAACTTAGGGATGCTTGCCAGAGCTTTTCAAAATTCACATTCTGTCATTCAGCTTGATTTACGAAATCATGGTAAATCACCTCAAAGTACAGAAATGAATTATCGTGAGATGGCAAACGATGTACTCGAAACATTAGATGCGATTGGCATCGATAAGTTTTCAGTGATTGGCCATTCCATGGGAGGCAAGGTCGCAATGCAATTGGCTTTAATCTCAGAGCGGGTAGAGCAACTTGTTGTATTGGATATCGCGCCCTTTGCATATCAAGAACGTCATCATGATGAAATTTTTAAAGCATTGATCGCCGTAAATAATGCGCAAATTCAATCTAGACAACAAGCGGTTGAAATTATGCGTGAGTATATTCATTCGGATATGGTGATACAGTTTCTACTCAAGTCGTTTAGTAAAGGACAATGGTTGTTTAATGTAGATGCGTTGTATCAACAGTATGACCAAATTATTGGTTGGGAAAATATCGGAAATATTTGGCAACAGCCTGTATTATTCATCAAAGGTGGAGAGTCACCTTATATTTCAAAAGCGGAACATACTAAGGCTATAGAACACCAATTTCCACAAGCGAAAATTGTTGAGGTAGAAGGCGCAGGCCATTGGTTACATGCTGAAAAAACAGCTAAAGTTGTAGAAGAAATACAAAATTATCTAGAATAATACAGTGCGCCTTCACTGATATTCTGAAGGCACAACATCGAAATTATTCAATCGAAATATTATTGGCTTGAAGTTGACCTTCAGACGTGAGTAATGCAGCCATCTCTGCTGTTTTTTTCAGCCCTGGCATTCGATATTCTGTATGACCATAATCTTGAATAGATTTCCAGCGTCCGCCCCATGTTAAACCGACAGACTCAGCGGCTTGACCATAAAGTTGATAACCACGCATAGCCCAAGGGTCTCGTTCAGTAATGACCACTTTACCATTGCGTTTAAATGCAACATCGGCTGCTAAACCAAACTGATGATAACTTTGGAAACCACGGGCACGAGTGGTATTTTTATTGGTGGCTAAATTATTTTGACGTTCAGGACTACGATAACCTTCAAGCAAAACCATTTCATAACCATGCTGTTCACGCATAATTTTAAATACCATTAATAAGCGCTGCTTATAACGAGGGTTCATTTTATGCCATTTACGATCTGCTGAAGGCACATCTGTAGAATATGAATGCGTATGTATATCTTGAACTTCTGGATTGAAACTTGAGGCCATAACAGATGGCTGCTCAATCATTGCTGCTTCTTCAGCGATCGCTTCTTGAACAAGATATTCTTCAACCTCAGGAGGCGCATCTAAAACCTGTCCATCAAGCATGGCGTAAATTTGTGGGTCGACTTTACGCAAATAATCAGCTTCCACTTTACTTGCAGTAATCGGGCGAGTAAAAGCAAATAATAAAATACTGGCAAACAGTAAGAAGCCTGCAAATAAAATCCACCATTGTTGTAAATGCCAGTGTGATTGAATTTGTTGTGGTGCTGCTGCATAGTTCAGTTCATAAGCAAAATTTTTGGCGTGCTGAATTCTTTTTTTACTTTGTGGAATGATTTGAAAGAAAAAATCCTGAACTTTAACTCTGAGTTCATAAGAAAAACAAAGCACTGTCACCAGTGCTAAGACAAAGAAACAACTAACCAAAAAGATGATCATGGGGAAACTGTAGCGCTCACAGTCGCATTAGCAGTGTTTGTTGCAGCAACCACTTTCGGACGTTTGGTTTCAGAAATTTGCGTTCCACCCATCGGTTCTTCAAAGTATTCTTCTTCTTTTGCTGCTTTCGTAGAAGGCTCTGTAGGTTTGGTCACTTTAGCTGTTGTTGGCGCAGCTTTTGGTTTTACTAATGTAGTTGGAATATGTTGTTTAACGGTTGTTGTAGCAGCTACAACAGGGCGCTGCGGTTGGGTAATTTCAAAAGGCGAACGGTTATTCGCTACAGCTTGAACAGGCTGAGTCACTTTAGCCGTATTGCCATGATTGAAAGCAGTAGCTAAATCATTCGAATATAAACCATTATCCTGATCTTTTTCGTCCATAGCATGAACGCTTTGCAGTGCTTTTTCAGCTGAAGATTGCTCATTTTCACTTTGACGGGGTGCAGTGGTTGCTTCAGTTTCAGCTTTATCTTCAGTTGGGGCAGAAGTAGTCATTTCTGTATTTGCAGGCTGATCGTCAGAACTTAGATAAAAATATCCCAGGCCAGCAACAATAATGACCGCTGCACCAACAAGAAAGCCAATCGCAGCATGAGCTAAAGGCGGTAAATTATTCTTTTGAGTCGACTGTAAAATTCTAACGTTATTCGATTTTTCGTTTGCCATGGTGTCTAAGTCTTATGGTAAATGAATGGTGATATAAGCCTGTTCCGATGGTGCAGTTATGACATTTTGATATTGTGATAACGCCTGATTATTTTGACTGGATAACATATATTTCAGTCCACCAAATGCTAATACAGCAAACAATGCCCAAAAGATAATGATCCAAAAAAATGGTAATTCACGGTGAATAATGTTTTTAATTTGATCCGGCAGTGCCGCGAAAGGCGAAAACGCCTTTTTACCTTTCATATAATCAATTTCATCACCGACACGTGCAACGAGTGAATTGAGCATTTCAATCGATTCAAGTCGGTATTTACCATGAAAACCAAGGAGCATGCAGTAATGATAAACTTCAAGTGCTGCTAAGCGATCTTTATTCTTAGAACGAATTTGCTCTAAATTTTCAAAAAAACGATAACCTGCTAGCTGTGAACCAAAAAGACTTAATTGCAGTGGATTCATCATCCAATTATTTTGTAAATCAAAAAAACGTGCATCTTGTTGGGTGACAATGGTTTCATCTAATAAAGCGCAATAGGCATATTTTGCGTCCGTGATATCTTCATTGCTGAATTGAAGCTTACGGGCTTGGCTTTCAAATCGGTTTAATAGATCCATAATTTTTGTCCTGAAACTTTCAGGGCTGGATGGAACATATTGATTTTTGAGTAAGAATACGATGTAAAAACCATCATGCAGTAGATCAACTAAATTGGTTGAACTGTTGATTTTCGGTTCAGCACTTGGTTTTGAAGAGCCTAATCCAATTTGACCGTCGTCAAAAAGTGAAGGGGCATTATTTGAAATATTCATGATTGCTCCTTAACCATTCATCACTGCAATAAGTTCAATCGAGATATCTTGGAAGCCAGCTGGTATGTAAACGCAGATCGATTCAGAATCAAGCATACGCTGATACAAATCATTATTTGGCTCAATTTCAAAATAACTCACACCTGAACGAACTGGAATTGCTGTTGGCACTTGCATCATATGTTGCAATGGAACAGCAGGTAATGCTGCCATGACACGCTGTTCAACATCAACGGTATTACCGACTTTAAAGCGCAGTGGTACATAAGAAATAATGTCATGTGTAGGCATCACACTACTTGAAACAGCTAAATACAGGCGCGAATCGCGAGTAATTTTGTCACTTTCAAGACTGCCCACCCAGTAGGATTGACGGGTTTCTTTCAAGTTAATACTGATATATCGATTTGAAATAATCGTATCGAGCAACTCACGTAAAATCACATCTAATTGAGCAAAACTTTCTTGCAAATTATGATGTTGATACTGTGGGAGTTGATCTACTTCATAAGCTGTAGAGAAGGTGAGTAAAGAACCTGTCAGACGCAATAATTCAAAATACAAACGTTCAGGATGAATCAGTGGATATTGCAATAAATGATTTAAGGTCGCATGTGCAGTATTCAGCGCATTAACCAACCAAAATGAAACGATATCACCAGAACGGAATTCAATTAACTTTTGTTCGTTTTCACGATTATTCGATTGAATAGTTTTAATTTTAGCTTTGATAATATTGAGCGTTCGTTTAAGCCCAGTAATCAGTGAATCACACGAACTAATATGTAATATTGGTGGGATAAATTGATAATCTAAAACAAAATTACCTGAACTTTGGCGCTTAATTCGGCCTATAGGCATGTAAAGAAAACCATCAAGATTGTGCTGTGGTTCTTGGCCTAATTCAAAGATTTTAAACTCTGCACGGCGGCGTAATAAAGTGATTTCAGCAGCCGTCGCATCTGTAAACAAATCATGAGTTTCAGTCAAATGTGAATGATAGCGACTCGATTGGGTATTTTCTTCAAAATTGACGTTTCGTTTATTCGGTTGAACAATCGGTAATGCTAAATAAATTTGCATTTCACCGCGTAAATTTAATGAATCAAGTAGTACAGGCTCAGGTAATAAGTCTTGTGCAGGTGCTTGATAAATCTCACCATCTTGCCAAATCATTTCGACTTTATTCAAAGCTAATGTGTTGGTAGTGAGTTGCGATTCATCAAAAATTAAACTTTGAATACCATAAGCGAACGGTATTGTTGCGCGAACCGTATGGTTTAAACGCTGTTCATGATAAGCATCTTGTAATTGAAAGTGTTGCGGGCGTAAAAATAATCCTTCACCCCATAAAATTTTTTCTGCTTTAAACATTGTTTTTACCAGTCGCTATTCGATTCATTACTTTGTTGCTGAACACCTAACATTTCTTGTACAGCTTCAAGAGGGTTTTCATCCTTAATCACATGAGTTAACCATTCATGCAGTGGCATTTGTGACCATTTAATGGTTTTTTGCAGCATATAACTGACAGGGCTATGCGGCTCATTCACTTGGAAATAGTCCGCAATATCTTGCAAGACTTTCATGGCTTGTTCACGGTTTTCAAGATGATTTTGCACTTGAGGTTTAAATTGCTGTGTATGCTGTTGTTGTATTATTTGCATATCATTCTGCACGGAAGTTACAGTGGAAAGTGTTTGGCTTTCAATTGGAGAATTTGATTGAACCTGTTCAGCGCTCGATGAATTGATAAAAGCATCTGCTTTATAGATTTTTTTTAAGCTCAAGTGAATCATTTCGATTTGAGAGTCAATGCCAGCAAAGCTTGGCGCATCTAAACCCATCAAATCATCAAGAGTCGTTTTTAAGTTTTCCCAATGGTTTAAAATATCTAAAAACTGTTGGTAATACTGGTATTGAATTGATTTTGACGTATTGAACAAGGCATGTTCAAACTGTTCCATACCATTAAAAGACTCTTCTTGATCATCATCTTCATGGTTGGATTTACGTCTTTGGTTTTGAACATGAAGTAGTCGATCATAGTCGGATAGGGAATAAGCTACCGCGCCATGAACGATTGAAACTGATTTAATTAATGTTGGGATTTGATTAATTATCCCTTGTAATAAACCTAGACGTTGATCAAGGTCATCATCTTCAATTTCAGGATGAAGTTGTAGCCAAAAGTCTTGCAAACTTTTTTGTGTAAGTTCAATCCCTTTGGCAATCCCTTCGAAACCATGAATGTGAGTCCACGCTTCAAGCAACCAACCATATAAGCGAATATCTTTTGTATGTTCGCGAAGTAGATCTGACGATTTTTGGTGCACAAAGCCCCAATCTGCCTGTTTTGGTTCTGCGATCCAGTCGCCTTGATCCAAGAGCGGGTCATCTTGTGTTTTAGCTTTTTTAATTGCATGAAAATCATTTGAAAATGAAAAATCACTACCGCAAGGTAAATCATCCGTAATCGGTTGCAATAAAGCGTCGAGCTCTAAACTCATATTCTACATCGTTCCTAACTTATGCTTCTAAGGTTTTAGTCTTTTTGCTGCTGCGTTTTTTCGCAGGTTTACTTTTAGGATCTAAAACATAAATAATTTCATCGTCTTTGACATCGATTTCAATGACTGATGGAATCTTTTGTTCACTCATCGCCATCAACAATTCAGTGGCTAAAGCAGGTAAGACCGTCGCATTTAAAATGTTGTCGACATTACGCGCACCACTATCGACCTCAGTACAGCGACTTAATAATAATTCGACTAAATCATCGGTATAGCGTGTTTGCGTACCATATTGTTTTTCAATACGCGTGGTGATTTTGCCTAATTTATGCTGAATAATGCGTACGAGCAGATCATCGTGCAATGGGAAATACGGCACGATACGCATACGACCTAAAAATGCCGGCTTAAATTGTTTATATAAAGCTGGTTTTAATACATCTAGAAGTTCTTCTGCTGACGGCCATTCTTCTACTGGCTGATTTAAACAAGCCTGCATAATGGCACTTGAACCTGCATTTGAAGTCAATAAGATCGTGGTATTTTTAAAGTCAATGACACGACCTTCACCATCTTCCAAAGTACCTTTATCGAATACTTGGTAGAATAGCTCTTGAACATCGCTGTGTGCTTTTTCAATCTCATCGAGCAAAACCACACTATATGGATTTCGGCGAACTGCTTCTGTCAGTACGCCACCTTGGCCATAACCGACATAACCTGGAGGAGCACCTTTTAAAGACGAGACGGTATGTGCTTCTTGATACTCAGACATGTTAATGGTGATTAAATGAGACTCACCACCATATAACTCGTTTGCTAACGCAAGTGCAGTTTCGGTTTTACCCACACCACTTGGGCCAACCAGCATGAAAACGCCTTGAGGTTTATTTGGATCTTCCAATTTTGCCTTAGAGGTTTTAATGCCTTGTACCAGTTGATGCAGTGCATAATCTTGACCCATCACACGTTGTTCTAACTGTGCTTCAAGCTTCAAAATTTGCTGAATTTCATCATTCACCATTTTACCAACGGGGATGCCGGTCCAGTCTGAAATGATTTCATTAATAATTTGAGCATTTACACGTTCAAAAACCAGCGGCGTTTGACCTTGTAAAGTTGCCAGTTGGTTACGAATATTGCTTAAAGTTTCAATATTTTCTGGTTTTTGCTCGGACTCTTGTTCAAGCGTTTTAATCTGTTGAATGATTTCGAGTTCTTTTTTCCACTGCGTTTCTGTTGACTGAATCTCTTGTTCAAGCGCGGATATTTGTGTTTTTACACTTTCAATGCGTTCGTGGTGAATCGGAATATTCTTGTGTTCATTTTCAAGAATCGCCAATTCAAGCTTCAAATTATGTAATTGAGCTTGAAGTTGATCCAATTTTACTGGTTGTGCATTTTGCGTTAACGCAACACGCGCAGAAGCTGTATCTAAGACACTAATCGCTTTATCAGGCAATTGACGGCCAGTGATATAACGGTGCGAAGCATGGACTGCAGTAACGATAGCTTCATCGTCAATTTGTAAATTGAAATGTTTTGCCATCACTGGAATCATGGCACGCAGCATATCGATTGCGACTTCTTCAGTCGGTTCTTCAACCTGAATTACTTGGAAGCGTCGGCTTAATGCGGCATCTTTTTCAAAATACTGCTTATATTCAGCCCATGTGGTTGCGGCAATGGTTCTTAACTCACCACGTGCAAGCGCCGGTTTTAACAGGTTTGCTGCATCATTTTGACCTGCTTGACCACCCGCACCAATCAACGTGTGTGCTTCATCAATAAATAAAATGATTGGATGTGCAGAGGCTTGAACTTCATGAATGACTTGTTTTAAGCGATTTTCGAATTCACCTTTAACACTGGCACCTGCTTGTAGTAAGCCCATATCTAAAGTATGAATGCTGACATTTTTTAAAGCATCTGGAACTTGGTTGGTTGCAATTTTTAATGCAAGACCTTCAACAACGGCCGTTTTACCAACACCAGGCTCACCCGTTAAAATCGGATTGTTTTGACGACGACGCATCAAAATATCGAGCATTAAGCGGATTTCAAACTCACGACCAATCACAGGGTCAATGCCACCATTTTTAGCTTTTTCAGTAAGATTAATGGTGTATTGGTCTAGAGCTGGTGTTTTAACTGGCGTAGTTGCATTCGTTTGTGCTGCTGATTTTTCATCTGGTGATGCAGTTGCTAAATCTTCATTTTCAATGCTCTTTAGGCAAAGATCTAAAAATTTATGTTTAATCGTATCGATAGGTAATAAATCGAAAAGAGAAGAAGCTCTTGCTGCAATTTGGTATAAATCTGGCGCGGTAAGGAGCGCAACAAGTAAATGACCACTACGAATTTGTGGATCTTGTTCAGCAGATGCTAATAACCAAGCTTGTTCAAGTAAGCGCACAATGGATTGGGCAAAAATAGGAGTGCGCGTATTTCCTTTTGGAAGTTGAGCAATACTTTCTTTGAGGTCATCTGCCAAACCATCTGCAGAAACTTTGTATTTTTCTAAGAGTATTTGAAGGTCATTTTTATTGTTATAGGTTAATAATTCGAGTAAAAAATGTTCAATTTCGATTTCATAATTTTGCTGTGAAATACATGTATTGGCTGACTTTTCGAGTGAAATGCGGGCGTGAGGTGAAAGTTTAGTAATTAAAACTTTTAAATTATTCATAAATAACTCATCAAATTTAGAATCCACAGTACAAAATTTTACAAGTTTGACTGTGATCTCTTTTTTCTTGCTATAAAAATAAAAACTTTAAAATCAACACCTTATATATTATTAGTGTCTTGCTTTAGGCGATATAATACAGACTAAATAAAAAAAGGAAAAAGATTTTTTTATAAAATGAAACAAAAAAAAACAAATAGTCAACAAACTTTGGAGTATTTGGCACATTTTTGTATTGACTCTATGTGCTTATTTTTTGTTAAATCTGCAGCATATTTTTAATTTTGATAAATGAAGAGAAAACCCGCGGGAAAATAAGTGGTGATTTCTCCACATAAATTAAGTTTTAGCACGTAGAAATACAGAGGCAATTTTGAATAAATTTAGTGTTTTATTACCTATAATTTTAGCAGCCAGTTTAACACAAACCGTTTTTGCAAAAGATAAAGCGGCATCTGTGAAAAAATCCTGTTTAAAGGATTATCCACTGGCAGTAGGTGATACAGATCCAGAGATTATTGGTTTTTATAATCAATTATGTGACAAAAAAAATAAGAAAAATGAGAACTTAAAAAATGAAATTTTTGTAGATATTGCCAAAAAATATCAAGCTAATGGTTACAATTTAAAAGCATTGCAAGCGGTCAATCTGCTGCGAGAAAAGAACTATCAGTCGCCTGAACTTACTGATGTTACTTTTTTAGCAGGTATCGCTATTTCTTATAATGCGCTGAATCATATGCGGAGTAATGAAAATCGTACTCTAGATGAACAGACCTATTCTCCTGCCAAAGTGTTGTCGGATAATATTCGTTATATTCAGCCGACGATTGATAAATCTACGTCTGCTGCAGCAGATGTTCGTGAAAAAAGTACAGAATCTTCGAGCAATGTGAAATCTAAACAGACAACACCAGCTAAAAAACGAACCAATACAGCGTCTACCAAGTCTAAACAAACGACTACAGCAGCAAGCAAAAAGAAAACTACCACGACAGCAAAAACGCAGACTACAGCGAAAAAACCTGCTGCCAGTGGTTCACCTTTCGATACATTAAAAAATAAATAACAAGGAAAAGCACTCATGGCAAAACGTGAAAGTGTACAGAAAAAACTTCAACGAATTCGTCCTCCTCGTGTTCAATTGACTTACGATGTTGAAGTTGGCGACGGTAAAGAAATTAAAGAATTACCATTCGTTGTAGGGGTGTTAGGTGATTTCTCAGCGGCATCTGAAGTAGAGAAAACCAAATTAAAAGACAAGAAATTCATTAATGTTGATTTAGATAATATTGATGAAGTCATGGAGTCTTTAGCGCCACGTGCTAATTTTCAAGTTGAAAATACCTTGACTGAAGATGGTGGAAAAATGTCGGTAGATCTTACATTTAAGAGCATGGCCGATTTTACTCCTGAGCAAGTTGTACAACAGGTTGATCCACTACAAAAGTTAGTTGCTGCGCGCGAGCGTCTGTCTGACTTGCGTAATAAAATTTCAAATAATGAACGCTTAGAAGATTTATTGGATGAAGTGTTACATAACACTGATCAAATTCGTAAGTTGAGCGTGGAGGCAGAAAATGAGTAATTATAATACTGCTACTGCTGCAAACCTTGAAGCAACTGAAGAATATTCGCTTTTAGATTCAATTGTTGAACAAAGTCGTATTGCGCGTACAGATCAAGAACATGATCGTGCAAAAAGTCTGATCGGTGAACTTGCCAAAGAAGTCATGGCAGGTACCATCACCGTTTCGGACAATATGACTTTATCAATTGATAAGCGTATTGCTGAAATTGATGCGTTGATTTCATCTCAGTTAAGTAAAATCATGCACCATGCTGAATTTCAAAAAATTGAATCGACATGGCGTGGTTTGTATTATTTCTGCCAAGAAACACCTTCAAATTCTTTAACAAAAATTCGTATGTTAAATACGACGAAAAAAGAGCTGATTAAAGATTTCCAAGGTGCGACCGATTTTGACCAAAGCACATTGTTCAAAAAAATCTATGAAGAAGAATATGGATCATTCGGTGGTGCACCTTATGCAACACTGATTGGTGATTTTGAGTTTGACCGTACACCTTCTGATATGTATTTGCTTGAGCAAATTTCACATGTCGCGGCGGCTGCACACGCACCGTTTATTTCGGCTGCAAGCCCAAATATGTTGGGTCTAGAATCTTTTACAGATATTGATCGTCCACGCGATGTGTCTAAAATCTTTGAAACAGCAGAATATGTACAATGGCGTTCATTCCGTGAAAGTGACGATGCGCGTTATGTTGCGTTGACAATGCCACGTGTATTGGGTCGTTTGCCATATGATCCAAAAGAAGGCATTGCCACTGAAGGATTTAACTTCGTTGAAGAAGTTTCAGGTGAAAATCATAATGAATATTTATGGATGAACGCGGCTTATGCCTTTGGTACGCGTTTAACCAATGCATTTGATATGCATGGTTGGTGTGCTGCGATTCGTGGTGTAGAAGGTGGTGGTTTAGTTGAAGGCTTGCCTGTCCATACGTTCAAAACCAATGATGGCGAAGTGGTCTTTAAATGCCCAACTGAAATTGCCATTACTGACCGTCGTGAAAAAGAACTGAGTGACCTTGGTTTTATTCCGTTGGTACACTGCAAAAATACGGATTATGCAGCATTTTTCGGTGCGCAATCGACGCAAAAACCTAAAAAATATGATAGCGATACAGCAAATGCCAACTCTGCATTGTCTAGCCAGATCCAATACATCATGGCAGTTTCACGTATTGCACATTATTTAAAAGCAATGATGCGTGACAAAGTGGGTAGTTTTGCATCAGCGGGTAATGTTGAGACCTTCTTAAATGAATGGTTGTCGCAATATGTATTACTTGATGATGGTGCATCTCAAGAAGCTAAAGCTCAGTATCCATTGCGTGAAGCTTCTGTAAAAGTTGTAGAAAATCCAGCTTTGCCTGGTCACTACAAATCTGTGGTTTTCTTAAGACCACATTTCCAGTTGGATGAGTTGTCTGTTTCATTACGACTTGTGACCGAGTTACCTCAGTCCTCAAATTAATTTTGGGTCAACACTATAATAACTTTAAATAAATAGGTATTCAGAACAATGAAAGATATATACATTCAATTTCGTGGTAAGTACAAAGTAGACGGCGAATCTCGTGATGCAGAGCACAAGAGTTGGTTAGAAGTTAACTCTTGGACGCATAACATCCGTCAACCTAAATCTGCGACTTCTTCCAGTGTGGGTGGTCACACTGCAGAACGTGTAGAACATTCTGATATGGTTTTTGTTAAAGATTTAGATGCGACAAGCCCTAAACTTTGGGAAGCATGTTCAGCAGGTTATACATTTGATGAAGTTCAAATTGATTTTTACCGTGCGAATGGCGACAAACGCATTAAATATCTTCAAATCAAACTGAAACATGTGTTGGTTTCTAGCGTGACACCAACTGTAAATGATGAAGGTGTTCCACACGAATCATTTGGTTTGAAATATGCTGCAGTAGAGTGGACATATAACCAACAAGATATTAACGGTACTGCGAAAGGTGCTGTTACTAAGAAGTGGTCATTATCTAACAACACTGCTTCATACGCAGCGTAATAGATGGATTCAGATAGAGGCTTACTTGGGTAGCCTCTATTTTCATTTTTTTAAATATTTATAAGAAGATATGAATCTCGATCAGCTTTATCCTTATGGTTTTAGAACGACTTTATTTGACCGCTTATTACCAGCAGATGCTCAGCAGACTCAAGGTCTGTCTTTGCAAGAACTTCGTGAATCTGTTGCTTCCGATTTAGAGGATCTCCTCAATAGTCGTGTGGCAAAGTTAGATGAACTGATTGATGACTTTCCATTAGCAAAAAAATCTATTTTGCAATTTGGCATTATCGATTTTGTTGGCTTATCAACTGCAAATCCATCGGATCGTGACAAAATTTGTCAGTCAATTGAACAATCGATTGCTGCACATGAACCGCGTTTAAAGCAGATTCGAGTCGAAATGCTCATGGATGGTCATAATATGGGGGCACTATGTTTAAGTATTCAAGCATATTTAAATATTCATCCTTTATATGAGCCAGTTATTTTTGATGCCTTATTAAAACCAACAACACAACAATATGTTATTTCTCCAAGAGCTTAATGAAGTGGGTTATCTGTGATTGAAGAGCTGTTACCGTATTACGAAAAACAACTACAGGAATTTGGACAACAGTCCCGTGAGTTTGCCAGTAAATACCCCAAAATCGCCCAGCGTTTGTCTTTAAACCAAGAACAAATAGATGACCCGCATATTGAGCGTTTAATTCAAGCATTTTCTCTAATTTCTGCACGGATTGACAAAAAACTTGCAGATAGTTATGACGTTTTTACCCGTTCAATTTTTGAGGTGATGTTTCCTCAATATTTAAAACCATTTCCTGCATGTTCTGTGGTGAGCTTCGAAGATATAAATAAAATTAAGCAATTAACAGATCGACACGTTATTCCAAAGGCGACCAGTCTAAAAGCCAAAAGTACGCGCGGTGTTCAATGTGAATATCAGACGGTACAAGAAGTCACATTATTACCGATTCAATTAAAACAGCTCAATTTCAAAACTCATCCATCGGCACATATGCATTTAAATCAAAATGCTACATTGAGCTTAGGATTTGAAATTTTTTCGAATAAGCACGCTTTACTCAAAAATGAAACTTTGCCGATATTTTTAGACGCTATTTCTAATTTTCCTTTGCAGGTTTTAGATAGTATTTTTAAATCGACTACAAGTTTTTCGATTCGTGTGGGGCAGCACATTTTTGATATTGCCAATCCATTTGAAATTATGGGCTTTGATGAAGTTCAAAGTGTTCTACCTATCGATCAACATACACATCATGCATATCGTTTACTGATGGAATATTTTTGTGTTCCTGAAAAATTCAATTTTTTAAATCTAAATCTAGATTTCATTAAGTTTTTAAGTTTAGAACATAGTGAATTTGATGTTCAAATGCACTTTAAACTCAATTTAAATGATCAAGCGGCGATTCGAAATTATTCAGAATTAAATGCGGCAAATTTTAAATTGTTTGCTACACCAATTGTTAATCTTTTCAATAAACAAGCAGAGCCGCAAAAGATTAATCATAAGCGAATGGAATATCCATTGGTGACAGATGCACACCATCCTGAATATTTTCAAGCCTATAGCATTTTAAAAATGAATATGGTGCGTGAAAAAAGTAACCAAGATGAAGTGTATTATCCGGTACTGCCTTTTTTTGCAATGAGTCATTATCATCAGGATAAAGTCCAGTTTTTTTATAGTTTAAATCCGCAGCAGATGAAGAATAAACATCAGGAATTAAACTATTCAATCATATCTCGTGCTTTAGACCCACATAGTACTCAGTCCGATTTTATTAGTACTGAACTTTTGTGTAGTAATCGTGAGTTACCTTACGAAAGTTATAATAAAGATCAGAATGCCTTAACTCTGAATGATAGTAATTTGGCCCGTCGTGCTCTGATGCTCAAACGACCATCGATTCCATATTATTTTGAGCAAAATAAACAAGAACAGTGGCGGGTCATTTCACATTTATCTTTGAATAATATGTCTTTAATGAAAGGCGATGTGGTCTCTCATATTAAAGAACTTTTGGAATTGTATAATTTACCTAAATCGAAAGAAAACCAAATTATTATCGACTCTATAAAAAATATTCAATTTTCTACCACGCAGAAACTTGTGGATAGTAAACCGTTTCCATTATTTGTCAGAGGTTTAAAAGTACAGCTCGATATCGATGCGGATATATTTAGAGGGCATAGCCTGTATATATTTAGTCAATTGCTAGCCCATATCTTTAATTTAAAAGTCAATATGAACAGCTTTGTCGATGTCTCGGTTTTTGATGCAAATAGTCAACAGGAGTTATACCAATGCGTGCAGAACGTTGGTGGCAAGAAAGCTCTGTAATTGACGGACTTTTCCAAGAACCGAAAGCCTACGAGTTTGTTCAAGCTACTCGTTTATTAAGACATGCACCTTATGGAGCAGCTCAGGTCCATTGGGCCAATGACTTTGAGTTTAATAGTTCACTTAATTTGAACTTCCCGAACACTGAAATTGAAAGTTTAGAGTTCAACGATGAGAAAGTTGAACTGACAAATTTAATGGTGGGTTTAACGGGTATTCAAGGTGCATTACCTTATAGCTATACCAATAAGATTAAGCTCAGCGGGCGACATCAGCGACACGAAACACAAAAGTTTTTAGGGCTGTTTAATCATAAATTAACAGCACATTATGTTGATGCCAGTTTAAATTATCATTTACCTATTCGTTATGAAATCGAGCAGGATAATCACTATCTTGATATTTTACATGCATTAAATGGTTATATCCGTAGCCAGCATGATCAGCCAGATTTAGATGATTATTTTGCTGAATTCTCAGGTTTAATGCAGGGGCAAAACAATACAGCTTATGCATTAAAAACCATGCTGAATTGTATCTTTAAGCAGAAATTTGATATTCGAGAATTTATCCCTGAAACTTTTGTATTTGAAGAAGATCAGAGAACATGTTTAGGTGGATCTCAGCCAAGCTTATTGGGGCTGAATACTTTTTGTGGTGAGAAGATTCAACAGATTGACGAAAAAATTGAAATCGTGATTGGACCTTTAAATCATGAAGATTATTTAACATTTTTACCGAATCAGGCACGCAGCCTAAAATTAAAACAAATGATTCAAACTTGGTGCAGTCCAACATTAATGGTGGATGTGCGCTTAATTTTACAAAAAGAAGAAATAAAACCGGTGTGTTTAAATTCTTTGAGCGGAATTGGTCTAGCTCAGGGAGCATTTTTACAGCCGAATAAACAGGTCGATAATACAGAAACCTGTTATGCCTTAATGGGGAATTTATAATAATGCTGAAATTAATAATTGGAACCTTTAGTACGCTTTTTGTTTTGTGTACTGCTTTCGTGATTTTTTACTGGCGAGATACAGGCTATGACCCTACAGCTTTTGATCTGGTCACCTATTTTATACTTCTTCCTGTCGCTTTATGTGCAATTATTTTATCGCCTTATTTGATTTATAAGGGCATTCAACATCAAAAAGAAAAAAAACTTGAAGCTGAAAAACGTGCAGAAGAACAAGCTGAGCAACAACAACTTGATGCCATTGAACAAGCAAAACCGAAGCCTATTGATGTACAGCAATTTCGTTTAAATGTTTATTCTTCAGCGGCTTGGCATAGTTTTGGTGAAAATGAACAAATCATCCAAGAAATTCAGCAATTCAAAAGTCCTGAACTCGATGATAAATTATTCAATGCATACGGTTTGCCTGTTCTTTCATTTCGAATCAAAGATTTGGATGAACTCACTAATGAAGAAGCAGATGATGAATATAGTGCCATCACCATGCGTGAAAAACGAATCCAGTCACTTATTCAGCAACAACTAGAGCAACACGTTGAAAGTCTATTTTTAATTGCTGAGCATCTGAAACAATCAGCACTCTTTTATGATAGTGAATTGGCATATCAGTACCGTATGCATCCGGGTTGGGTGGATCCAGATTATACGCAAGATGAACATCCAGAACATTTGGCGAACAATGCACAGCAAGTTTCACGTTTAAATCGTTTAAATGTCCATATTTTGCTTGCTGATAATTTGATTCATCAATGGAATGATGATTATGCTCAAATTATTCAGCAGTATCTATCTGACGGATTTTCGATCATTCCCGAACAAATTAATATCGAGCCACATTTTATCGGCACTCAAGTCGCTTATTCAGAATGGTTAAGCATTTTAGAGATGATTTCAAAACAAAAGTTTGAAGTCAGTTTGATTCTCAATGCTGACTCTGAAATCGACCAAGAATGGATTGATGAAAAGATGTGGTTACAAGAAAAATACATTGCTGCAGAGTTTGCATCGAGTTGGTGTTTGGCTGCTTCAGACGTTCAAGTTCGAGGTTTAACTCCAAATAAAGTGCTACAAGTGGTGGCACATGAGCCTGAGTTGAAACGTAATTTAGAGCTTAAAGCACTGAATAATTTAGATCAGTATGATCAAGAACAACCCTTTTTATTGATGTTAGATGATGCTACAGATATGAAAGTGGTGAAAAAATTACAGCATAAATTTAATGAAACAGCTATTGAAACCTATCATTTTTTATATACAAAACAGAATCTTGGAAATACCCAGCAATTGGCAAAAATTTTTGGATTCATGTTGGGTATGCACTTGCCAGAAGAGTTAACTGCCATGATTTATAGCACAGACCAAGAATCGACATTTGCTTTTATTCAAGCATTTTCAGTGGAAGATGAACTTGAACAAGAAACTGTTTAATTAGAATTAAGACGAAATTGAGAACATTGTGAACACACTATTTTATACGATCCTCGGTTATGTTTGGCAGTACGTCACCAATCCTAAAGCGATGGTGGCTTTGTCATTTTTTGTGGCCATTGTTGCCATGCATAATTCGATTCCGCAAAAGACTTTTTACATTGTGGTTGCTGTTTATATTCTCGGATTAATTCTGTGGGGTATTTATGAATTAGTGCAGCATTATCGTCATAAACAGCAAGGCGAAGAGCTAGCTGAGGCGATTGCCAAAGATAATGAAGCTGAATACGGCAAACAAAAGAATAAAGAAGAACTTGCGCTGATCAATCAGCAAATGAAAGACTCGATTCAACTTATCCGTAAATCAAAACTCGGCGACAAAAAGGGTAATGCAGCCCTATATGAATTACCTTGGTACATGGTGATTGGTAACCCAGCAGCGGGTAAAAGTTCAGCGATTTATAATTCTGGTCTTAGATTTCCATTTGAAGAAACTCATCAGAAAATGGTGTCGGCAGGTCTAAGTGGTACTCGTAACTGCGATTGGTTTTTCTCTACAGATGGTGTCTTACTCGATACCGCAGGTCGATATTCTGTTTATGCCGAAGACCATTCAGAATGGTTAGGTTTCTTAAATATTCTCAAAAAAAACCGTTCTAAAGCACCAATTAACGGTTTAATCGTGATTGTTTCTGTGGCTGAGCTTGTCAGTCAAAGCCCTGAAAAATCAATCAAATTAGCCAAAAACTTACGCGCACGTATACAGGATTTGACTGAACGTTTAGAAATTTTTGCGCCAGTGTATATCGTTTTTTCAAAAATGGATTTGATTGCCGGCTTTACTGAATTTTTTGATTGTTATGATAAGGATGAATTTGATCAAGTTTGGGGTGCAACACTGCCTTATGATCCAGACTCATCTGAGCATGCCGTTGAGATGTTCGAAAAGCATTATTCAATTTTATACGATGGTTTGAAGAGCGTCAGTACTACGCACTTGAGTCGTCGTCATTCGCAAAATATTTCTCCAAGTGTAATGACATTTCCACTTGAGTTTAAAAGTTTAAAGCCAGTGTTAAAAACTTTTATTGGTACGTTGTTTCAAGACAACCCTTATCAGTTTAAACCAGTTTTCCGTGGGTTCTATTTCACCAGTGCGTTACAAGAAGGTGTGATTGAAAGTCCAATGACCGAGCAAATCGCTGAAGACTTTCATTTGGTGAAAAGTACGGATAGTGAGTTTGGCATTCCTACGAATTCTGTTTCGCAAGACCATGGTTATTTCTTAAAAGGACTCTTTTCAACCGTCATTTTAAAAGATAAAAATCTAGTTAAACAACATATCAATCCTGCACGTAAACGTCAGCGCTTTATGGCATTTATTGCTGCATTGTTATTGGTTGCTGTGGTGCTTGGGTTATGGGTTTGGTCGTATCGTAATAACCAACAACTCGTGGCGGAAGTTCAAGCTGACTTAGACAAAGTTGTGCAAATGGAAAGCCGTAGCGGAAGTGAGCTTTCGACTCAATTGGATGCATTGCTGATATTACAAGGACATTTACAGCAGCTCGATCATTTTGATGAAGATCGTCCATTGAAATATAGTTTTGGTTTATACCAAGGGAATAAAATCCGTGAAAAACTCAAAGTTGAGTATTTACGTGGCATTCAACAAATTGTATTAGCACCATCTCAGCAAAATATGGCGCAGTACTTACAACGTGTCAAAGCCAATGAAGCGACGTTGAAAGAAAATCACGTCAATGTGCAAATCACTCAAGCGGTGAAATCAAATCAGCCCTATTTAGAACCATCGGATACTAATCCTCAGGATGCCTACAATGCACTGAAGGCGTATTTGATGATGAGCAATCATAAATATATGGAATCGAGCCATTTGAGTGACCAAGTTACTCGTTTCTGGCGTTCGTGGTTAGATTCAAATCGTGGTCAAATGCCACGTGGGGAAATGATTCAAAAAGCCGAACAAGTTTTATCTTATGCGATGACTTTAGCTGCTGATCCTGCGTTTCCGCAAATGGAATCTGATCCTTTATTGGTAGATCAAACACGTCAATTATTGACGGCTGTTACCATGGGTATTCCTGCACGTGACCGCGTTTATAATGAAATTAAAATGCGTGGTTCGGTACGTTTCCCTGCGGTGACAGTGAAGCAAATATTAGGTGAAACAGGCCAAAACAGCATGTTGGGTAGTTACGCCTTGCCGGGTATCTTTACTTACCAAGCTTGGAATGATTATGTAAAAGATGCGATTAACCAAGCTGCGAATAATCCGACGGATACCCAAGACTGGGTACTCAATTCCAATCGTTCTGATGACCTGACGTTTAGTGGTAGTCCAGACCAGATCAGTAAACAGTTAACCGAACTTTATAAGCAGGAATATATCGCTGAATGGCGTAAATTTTTAAATGCTGTGCATTATGGAAAAGGTGCAGATGTTGCTCAGCAGTCACGTTTTATCGATATTTTAGGTGAACCTGAGAATTCGCCAATTCGTAAAGTGGTGGACCGTATTGCGAAAGAAACCAGTTGGGATAATCCAATTGTTCAAGCAGAACTGGCTGCGCCTCAGAAAGGTTTTATTGCGTGGTTTAAACGTAAAGTCCTCAGCCGTGATGATGCGCAGCAGGCACAGCAAGTTGCTTCTAAAGCCGGTCAAGGTGTTATTGCAAAAGAGTTTGATGTGTTCTATCAATTGGTTCGTAAGCGTGATGATCAGCAAAACAAATCTATTTTAGATGAATACATGCTGTCTTTGAGTCAAGTGCGCAGCAAGTTCAATGACTTGAAGAGTGGCGGTGATATGGGACCTGCAAGCATGACATTGGTGAAACAAACCATCAATGATCAAAGCTCTGTCTTCAATAGCACGCAAAAATTTGTGGATGAAAAAATGTCTGTCGGTCTGAATGAATTAGATCAACAGTTGATTCAAAAACTCTTTATGCAGCCGGTGACACAGTCATTTGAAGTTCTTTTGATCCCAGCGCAAAACGAAATTAATAAGTTGTGGGCAATGCAGGCGTATCAACCATTTACAACCAATCTTGCGCCTAAATATCCATTTAATAGCAATGCTACTTTACAAGCGACCAGTAATGAAATTAGCCAAATTTTTGGTGAAAACGGAAGTATCGCTCGCTTTGTAAAAGAATATTTAGATCCATTGGTGATTCGTCGTGGCTATACCTTAACCACGAAAACATGGAAAGATTTGGGCATTGGTTTAAATCCACAATTCGTAGCGAATTTCCAACGCTATGTTGCGCCAAGTAATGGCGTTGCTACAGGGGAATTGAGTCAAGCAGCACCTGCGGCAACCAATCAATCGAACTTCCAGTTCTTCCCATTAGAAAATACACAGTTGCTTTCATATACCATTGATATTGATGGTCAGCGTATGGTGTATGAAAACGGTGTTCAGCAATGGGTGAACTTCGTTTGGCCAAATAAAGGGGCAATTCCAGGTGCACGTATTACTGCAATTGACTTGGAAGGTCAAACGCATACGATTTTTGATGAGCCGGGTGAATATGGTATTAACCGATTGGTTGAAGGCGCTCAGCGTACACAAAATGGTAATTCATTTGAAATGGTGTGGCGTAGCAAACAAAATCCAAAAGTGTTTGTTAAAGTGAATTTCCGTTTAATTAGTGGTAACGCATCTGGCCCAACTACAGGTTCAGGCTATTCAGGTATGACTCTTGTTGATCAAGTGGTGACGAATAAAGGTGTTCGTGTCGTCGCAGCGCAAACGATGCCTGCAGGACAAGCGCCTGTAGCGCCAGCGACTTCACCGATGAGTGTTGTACAAGGAACAGCAACACCATGATGATGAATTTAAAAATGAGAGCGGTGGCATTCGTGCAAAAGAACAAGGAGTGTGACGATGTATGAAGTGAGAACGACACCGCTGTATTATGGGAAATGTCCAGCTCGTGGTGACTTCTTAAAGAGCCGTGAACAATATTCACTGATTCAGTTAATCGATCAGTGGATCACGGAGGCGCTTGAGTTCGCTATGCGTTCAGACAATTTTAATGCAGCGTATAACTCACTGCCTTCATTAGATTTCTTTATTGCCAGTCCAAAAGATAAGCGTTTTTTGGTTGCCAATTTGATTAGCAGTGAAGACAGTTCAAAGCGTCAATTTCCAATGGTGCTCGCTCATCTGCTAGAAATCGATGATCCTTTCGATAATATTTTGTATGCACCATATCGTTATAAACAAACCTTAATTGACTTATATCAGCGTAACCGAGTGATGCGTTCTATTCGCGATCCCGATATTTTGCTCGATAAATTAGGCAAACTGAATAACGAAATTCAAGTGTTCGGGACAGAAGAAACCTCTTCTTTTTATGAGCATCATACGTTGCATTCATTTGCACGTTTATTGAATTTTACGCCTTATCAGTTGGCGCAAAGCATGATTGGTCTCGGTTTGCTGCTACAACCGATTATTCATCAGGGTACGTCTCGGTTGAATAAAGTGCTGATCTTACCAATCAATAATATTAGTTACTGCTATGAAATTGCGGCTTTTTGGGTCAATTTAATTAGTCGTTTTGTCGAAAACCAAGATGCTGAGTTACTCATTGGCATCCTACACAGTGATTCACCTGTTTTACTGTTTGGTTTTCAAGGTGCTGATATTACTGCACTCAGTGATGTTTTTACCCAAAATATGCAAAGTGATCATTGGGTTTCCCTGATCGATGCCAGTTGGATTGATCCTTATCTTGAACAAAATGCAGGCTTAGCCGTTTTGGAACAGTCTTTGAGTGAGCGTCAGATCAGCCTTATTCATGGCATTAAACTTTTTAGACAGACTTTTATAGAAGAATAATGATGCAAAGAATCTTACCAATGTTGCCCAAATTTATTGCGAGTGTATGCATTTTAGGTTGTTCGACTTTGCTTTGGGCAGAGCCTATTGTGATTGAAGGTGCTGTACCGAATGAAGCAACCAAGCAAGAAATATTAAATAAAGCCTATTTGACCTATGGTCAGGCAAATGTGGTTGATAAAATTCAGGTTCGAGCGGTTACAGCACCTAATGGTTGGGGTAATAGCGTAAGCCAAATGATTAATGACGACTTAAAAAAAGTAAAACAGGGGAAACTCTCTGTACGCGGAACGCAAGTCGATTTAAGTGGAAAGATGTCAAATCAAGATGATATCCAACCCACGACCACCAAGTTTCAGTCTTTGGTCACAGCACCTTTTCGTTTCAATGCACAGCTTTCTGTCAATCAGGCTGAACAGGCCATTATTGATGCGGCTTTACGTAATCGTATTATTGAATTTGAATCTGGAAGCGCGATTTTAGCACCATCTGGGGTACAGATCTTAGATGAAATGGTTATCGCACTGAATCGCGTCGGTGGGAAAAAAGTACGAATTATTGGTCACACAGACAGCTCAGGGAATCCTGAGAAAAACTTAAGTTTAAGCCAAGATCGTGCTAATGCGGTTAAAAACTACCTGATTTCAAAAAATATTGCAGCGGCGAACTTAAGTACTGAAGGGATGGGCTCAAACAAGCCTGTAGCAGACAATGCTACGCCTGAAGGTCGTAAGAAAAACCGTCGTATTGAGTTTGAAGTACTGTAACTATTGTAACTACAACGGCTAATGCAACGAATGAACCCAGTGTATCTAGACTGGGTTTTTTTATGCTAATTGACTCAGTCGATTATTTGATAACTGAAAACGACATTTTTTAAAGCAGCAGTGTTATAACTAAATAAGACTATATTTTGAATAGGGCTCAAGCATTAATTTTTGCATTTTATACCACTAAAGCATTCATATTTTGAGCAATAAAACAGTGGATTCTAAAATCAATTAAGGTTAAAACATAAGAATCAGTTTTGGATATGCGTTTCATATCTACTGCTTTAACCTTGTCGATGAATAATAATCATTTTTGACATGGTGCAAAGTTTTAAAAAATCTGCAGGACAGTGCGGAAAAACAACAACTCAATATGGATGAATGTGGGAGCAAAGAATGCTTGGTAATATGATGTTTAAACCGCTTTTGATTAGTAGCATGATTGAACATGCGGGTCGCTATCATGGGGATAGTTTAGTCATTTCAAAAAATACAGACACGACGATTACGAAAACCACTTGGGGTGATGTCCATAAAAATTCAAAACGATTTGCTAATGTTCTTGCATCTCTCGGTTTAAATTTAGGGGATCGTGTTGCGACCATCGCTTGGAATAACCACCGTCATTTAGAGTCTTGGTACGCTATTTCAGGTAGCGGCTATGTTTGTCACACCATTAATCCGCGTTTATTTCCAGAACAATTAATTTTTATCATCAATGATGCCGCAGACCGCGTGATGTTATTTGATAAAACCTTTTTGCCTTTAATCAAAGCAGTAAAACCTTTATTAAAATCTGTTGAACATTTTATTTGTTTAGATGGACCAGATGCAGCGATTGTTGAAGCGGTGCCCGATGTGAAGTTTTATGATGAACTCATCGCGGCGCAATCTGCAGACTATACATGGCCAGAATTAGATGAATTATCGGCTAGTTCGTTATGTTATACCTCGGGTACCACAGGCAATCCGAAAGGCGTGTTGTATAGTCATCGTTCAACAGTCTTACACAGTTATGCGATTTGTATGCCGGATTCATTAAATATCTCAGCGCGAGATATTATGATGCCTGTTGTGCCGATGTTCCATGTCAATGCATGGGGTACGCCATATGCTGCGGCTATGGTAGGTTGCACTTTAGTGCTACCAGGCCCAGGTTTAGATGGTGCGAGCCTGACGCAAATGATTGATGATTATAAAGTATCTGTTGCATTGGGTGTTCCAACGATTTGGCAGGGATTAATCAATGCTGCGCAGCAAGCGGGTAGTCAGCTCCAAAGTTTAGTGCGTAATGTGGTTGGTGGATCTGCGTGCCCGCCTGCGATGTTAAAAGTGTTTAAAGAACAATTTAACTGCGAAACGATTCATGCTTGGGGAATGACCGAAACCAGTCCATTAGGTTCTTCAAACCAGTTTAAAGCCAAACATTTATTATTATCTGAAGAAGAACAATTACAAGTAAGATTGTCTCAAGGTCGTCCGCCATTTGGGGTCGATTTACGTATTACCGATGAAGAAAACGGTACACACGAAGTTGCACGTGATGGCGAAACGACTGGTAATTTACAGATCCAAGGGCATTGGATTATTGGCAATTACTTTGGCAAAACAGAGTCTGCATTAACCTCAGATGGTTGGTTTGATACCGGGGATATTGCAACCCTGAACGAAGATGGTTTCTTAAAAATTAGTGACCGTTCAAAAGATTTGATCAAATCGGGCGGTGAATGGATTTCTTCCGTTGAGTTAGAAAATTTAGCTATGGGACATCCTAAAATTGCTATGGCGGCAGTGATTGCAGCGACCCATCCGAAATGGGATGAGCGTCCTGTATTGATTGCAATTAAAAAGCCAGATGTCGATTTATCTGATACAGAAATTTTGGATTATTATGCAGATAAAGTCGCTAAATGGCAGGTGCCAGATAAAGTGATTTTTGTGGATGCTATTCCTTTGAGCGGAACAGGTAAAATGCTGAAAAAAGATCTGCGTGAGCAATTTGGTGCTGTATTACTAGAAAGCTAACTTAATATAAGTCACTAACTAAATGTTGGTAAGGAGCAAAACGTAAAGGTAACATGCCTTTGCGTTTTTTTATAAAAACTTAAATTTTGATAAATACCATATGCTTAATATGAGGTTTTTAAATAAATTTTTTTCAACGAATCCATAACCAAGTTCAATGAATAATCTAGGCGTGTTGGGTCGCATTCAATTCAATAAAAGCGTAAATTGATGAGGCATCCACCGTTAAACCACCTTTCTTATGTTTCCAGTTTGGATCTTGTTCACTTTAATGGCTGCTTTTATGCAGTCATGGCGCAATGCATTTCAAAAACAACTCAGTACCACTGTTGATGTGTATGGTGTCACCCTTGCACGGTTTATTTTTGGACTCCCATTTGCCTGCATTTATTTATATGTGCTGTACCAACAACAGCCTGTGACTCAGGTGACCACATTTACAACTATGTTTTGGGTCTATGTGGTGATTGCAGGACTAAGTCAAATTTTAGCGACGATTTTAATGGTCTTGCTTTTTAAACAAAAGAATTATGCCATTGGTGTTGGTTTAGCGAAAAGTGAAGCGATATTTGCGGCCATTGTTGGGGTGATTTTCTTAAGTGAACATTTAAGTTTATTTGGTTGGATTGGTGTTTTGGTTGGTGGTGTTGCCGTTTTTCTTTTAAGCAAAGGTTCTCAACGACAAAAGTTATCTTTGCCAACTTTATGCATCGGTGTAGGGAGTGGATTAAGTTTTGCCATTACCTCTTTATTGGTTCGTGAAGCCAGTTTAGAGCTAAGTGATTTACCGACTTTGCATCGTGCGGCGTGGGTATTGTTGAGTGTAATTGGCTTTCAATGTGTGATTATGCTGCTGTACCTCAGTCTATTTAGCCGCAAAACGCTCATTGCCATGTGGGATAGAGTCGGTCTGACCTTTCGCGTTAGTGTCTGTAGCTTTCTAGCATCCTTGGGCTGGTTTACTGCTATGAGTATGCAAACGGTTGCGATTGTCAAAACCCTAGGTCAAATCGAAATCTTATTTAGCCTCTTAATCTCTGCATATTTCTTTAAGGAAAAACTCGCAAGAACCGATCATTGGGGATTAGCCTTAGTGGTGATTGCGGCGATTATGGTAATTTGGGCTTAATGTGTGCTTTAAACAGTCATGAAAGCAAATAGAGGCCGAATTTAAGTCAGTTTTTCGAATATATTTTTAATTAAAATATGAGAAATATTCCATGTTCACTAGGATATTTAACATGGAATTGTTTATGATTTAAAGGATGACTAAACTTGGAACATGATTGAAAATGCTCAAGTTGTTCAATCTATATATTTATTTTTCAAATTTTAGCGTTAAATTTTTTTATTAATTTTTATTTATATTGCCAAAATAAACAATGTATTGATGGGAGGGCTTAAATTTGGAAATACTTATACAAACTTTATCCTTCCCCGCATTGTTAACTATTTTAGCTTCGGCTTTAGGCTGTGGATTGCTCATCGGTTTGGAGCGTCAACGTAACAACAATTTGGACAGTGAACAGAGTTTTGCTGGTTTACGCTCATTTACCATTTGTGCGTTGTTTGGAGCATTGTGTTTTTTAATACATTTAGCTATTGGTGCGATCGGTGCAATTGTCGTCAGTATGTTTAGCTATTATGGATTAAGTCAACAAAAACAAGATATTGGAACAACCACAGAACTTGCTTTTGTTATGACCTATTTAATCGGCGCTGCTTGTGTATTTAATATTCCACTGGCTGCGTGTTTGGCTGTGGTGTTGACCCTCATATTAGTTGGAAAAAAAGGCTTACATCATTTTGCAGCGCATTGGATCAAAGACTATGAGTTAAGAGATGGGGTCTTTTTACTGGCATTGATCCTAATTGCCTTACCTTTAACTCCGAATCAAGCCTATTGGGGTTCTGTATTAAATCCCTATGTGATTTTAAAATTACTGATATTGATCTTGGTGGTGCAGTCATTAGCACACATTGCCAAGCGGCTACTATCTTCTGATAAAGCGATTATTTTATCGGCCTTGGCATCTGGTTTTGTGTCAAGCACAGCAACGATCGCAAGCTTAGGCATGGAAGTGCGAGCAGGAAAAGCCAGTGCCAAAAGTAATGCAGGGGCAGGACTTTTTTCATGTGTTGCGACATTGGTTCAACTCTTGATCATTGTCCTTGGGGTGAGTTTTGCTTGGTTTAAAATATTAGTTATACCAAGTATCGTCGGCATCTTGATATTGGTCCTTGCTGCGCTATATCTGATTTATGGCTCATCCCAAGTTCAGCATAATAAAGAGTCAGAACCCGAAATGCTTCGTGTAGAAGCGAATGAATCAGCGGCGTTAGAAAATACAGATAGTCGAATGTTTAGCTTAAAACAGGCGGCAATCATTGCCATCACGCTTACTTTGATCCAAGCACTTGTTTATGGATTAAATCTCGCTTTAGGTGATAAAGGTTTAATTTTAGGGACATTATTAGCATCACTCTTTGAAGTCCATGCCGCTATGGCAACCGTGGTGATGCAAGGTAATATCGACAATTTAACATTGGTTTATGCTGTGGTGATTGGATTATCAGCCCATGCAATTTCAAAATGTGTGAATGCATTTCTCACAGGTGGCTGGAAATATTTTCTATATTTTGCACCAACACAGTTACTTCACATGCTGTGCCTAATCGCGGTTTTGCTATTCAGTTTAAGATAAATGAGTTAAGTGACTGCTTCTTATTATTCATGGCGCAATTGCATTAATTTGGCTTTTATTTGTGGCCAGCTGGTTGAAATCCAACATACCAGCGAACCGAATGTCACTAAAATGGCACCATGCCAAAAACTTAAACTCAGTGGTGTCTGTAAAATAAACATTGAAATTAATGAAGAAAAAATCGGACTAAAATACGATAAGGTCACCAATATCGTAATATTGCCTTTTATAATACCTACATTCCACGCTGCATAGCCCAATGCGGTCACGATGGACACGATTAACATATACTTACCGGTATGTAAGTCTACGGCAGGCATTCGCGGGATACCGTGAAACATCAACATTTTTAGCCATAGCACAATGGTGATCACGACGAAAAAGAATGAAATAGGGTTATGCCCATGACTGTATTTACGTGTAATCACACAGTAGAGTGACCATAAACTCGCGCCCACAAAAGCAAGAAAATAGCTTAATGGATTGGACTGAATGTTGGTAAAGACTGTAGACCAGTTAAAACTTCCGTTAACAGTTTGGATTAAAATAATGCCGCCCAAACTCATGACTAAACCAATGATTACGAAGAAGTTAAACTTTAATTCTTTAAATAAGATTAACGCGGCAATTGTCAGACTCGGCCATAAATAATTGACCAAACTGATTTCAATCGCTTGTTGAGCTGTTTGAGCCAAAGCAATGGCATACGAAAAACACAACTCATAAATCACAAATAAAAGGGTGGCGTATATCAAAAATTGGCGCGGAACCAGTTTAAGGTTTGGAATTTTAAATAAGAGCAATAGAATAATTGCGCTCAAGGTATACATAAAGAGCACAGCAAGATCAGGGCCAATACTGAAACTAATTTTCTTAAGTAAACCAACAATAGAAGACCATTGTAAGATTGCACTGAATCCAATCAGCGTTGCAAGATTTTTGGACATGATTGCTCGAAGATTTCGCAAATAGCGAATGAATTTTTAATTTTTATTATAGTCTTTATTCAGTCGTTTAGTATAAGCGTGAAATTATCAAACTCTATTTAATTAAAAAGATTTAGAGCTCGTCGTACGTCAAGAGCAGCATGGCGATGAACTAGGTTTAGGTTCTGGTTTATTAATACAAGATTTAAAACTTGGACAATGTATTCATGCCTATATTCGTGCGAATCCAAATTTTGACTTAGCAGAGGGCGTTAAGTCGGCAATTATGATTGGCAATGGCTCAGGAATGGCGGGTTTACTTTCACATCTTAAGCAACGTGTCGCAACAGAGCACTATCAAAACTGGTTAATTTATGGTGAGCGTCAACAAGCTTTCGATGCAATTTTTGCTGATGAACTGCATGAATTACAAAACCAAGGTAAAATTGCAGAAATCAATCGGGTATTTTCTCGTGATGGATTTGCTGAAAAGTATGTGCAAGATGTCCTAGTTGTAAAAAAAGCTGAATTGATTGATTGGCTAGAGCAAGGGGCTTGTCTCTATATCTGCGGCAGTTTGAATATGGCTAAAGCGGTAGATGCCACTTTGCAAGAGATACTGGGCATTGAACAACTGCATACACTGCGTAAAGCAGGTCGTTACCGCCGTGATGTGTATTAAATAATTGATGTCTACTGAAGAAGGGATTTGTTGCACAAAGATTTGAAAGGTAAAGCGCCCCTAATTAAGCCAAATTTAAGGCGTAACTTGGGTAAGTGGTCGACCTAATTCCGTAAATCTGTTAAGGACTGCTACACGTGCATGGATCTCATTCACTTGGCTATCAAAACTCCTTGCACTGAGTTTATCTCCTAATAATTTGATGCAATGCATCTTAGTTTCAACCAAACTTCGCCGATGATAGCCTGACCATTTTTTCCATAGTGTCCTGCCTGAGAAGCACTGCTTCGCAAGATTAACCGTTCGAAGTCATTCGTTTCGCTCTAGCGAGCTACTCTTTGTATCTTTCCATGGTTTCGCATTTTTTCTAGGTGGAATCACCGCATGCGCTTGCCGATCTGCAATGACCTGACGGCATTGCTTGGTGTCATAAGCTCCATCGGTATAAACAGAATCAATCCGCTCATCTTGTGGAATCTGATTAAGTAAATCACCAAGCACCTGTGAATCACTGACATTATTGGTTGTGAGCTGAATAGCGCGTATTTGTAGGGTTTTAGCATCTATACCAATATGTAGTTTACGCCATTGGCGACGATATTCAGGTCCATGTTTCTTTCGTTTCCATTCGCCCTCACCTAGAAACTTCATGCCTGTAGAGTCCATGAGTAGATGCAGCCCATCGCTACTTTTTTGGTAGCTGATTACAATATCAATATGCTTTTGTCTTCTACAAAGCGTGGTGTAAGAATATCACTGATATTCGGGGCTGCTCATCCGCAAAGTTTAATCAGACTTTGCACAAAGCCAGTAACCATACGTAAAGACAGACGGAATAAGGATTTAATCATTAAGCAGCATTGGATAGCTGCGTCGGAGTAGATTTGATTTCGCCCTTGTTTGCCTTTTGATGGCGCATACCATTGCGTAGCAGGATCAAACCAAATGGCAATATTTCCGCGACTCATGAGTGCTCGGTTATATGCGGGCCAATTGGTTGTGCGGTAGATTTTGTGTGTAGGCTTCTTCATTTGAAAATTATATCGCTGAAAAAGCCTTTACAGATAGGTTTGTGCAACAAAGCCCAATGAAAGTACAACTACCAATAAGAACTTCAACTATATTATGGAAAGATATTCAAAGTATAGATGTCATACGCCAAAATATTGGAACCATTGATGAGATTCAACTCTATATATTGTGTTCAAATACAATCATTTATATTACGGAAAATACACCAGGTTATTACTATTTCATTGATCAATTGCATCAGAATTTTCCAGAAATAGATGAAATTTGGCAAATTTCAATCATTGCAGATGATTCAGGGCAACCATTCAATATTTTAAAAAATGGCAATGGTCATTGATATGAAAAGCTATTTAGTCATCTATGACATTGGCGCATAATTTGCTTGCTTCTACCTAATTTTTTTACTGTTTGATATAACAAATTAGGAAGTTGAAGTGACTACAGGCTACTTACGTGGACAAAACTTAATTGACCAGATCCAACAACAGGATTATTCCAGAGACCTAATTGGATATCATGGCGATGTACCTCAAGTCGTATGGCCTAATCAGGCACGTATCGCAGTGCAGTTTGTGTTGAACTATGAAGAAGGTGGGGAAAATCACATCGAACATGGGGATGCAGGATCAGAACAATTCTTATCCGATATTATTGGAGCGGCCAGTTTTCCTGCCAAACATATGTCGATGGACTCGATGTATGAATATGGCTCTAGAGCCGGTTTTTGGCGGATTCATGAAGAATTTAAAAAACGTGATTTACCCATGACGATCTTTGGCGTTGGTATGGCTCTAGCGCGCAATCCTTATATTGTCGATGCGATCAGACAATCCAACTATGATGTCGTTTCACATGGTCAACGCTGGTTACATTATCAGGATATGCCGATAGAGCTAGAACGTCAGCACATGGATCAAGCGATTAGTGTGCTTGAAGCTTTATTTGGAAGGACGCCTATTGGCTGGTACAAAGGGCGTGACAGTCCCAACACACGTCAGCTATTGGCTGAATTTCCGCAAATTAAATATGACTGCGATCACTATGGTGATGACCTGCCTTTTTGGAGTCGTTTGACGAATGAAAATGGTCGAACCCGTCCACATTTAATTATTCCTTATACACTCGAAAGCAATGATATGAAGTTTTGTTCACCGGGTGGTTTCAACAGTGGTGAACAATTTTATCAATACCTTAAAGACGCTTTTGATGTGCTATATGAAGAAGGTGAGAGCGCGCCAAAAATGTTATCGATTGGGATGCATTGTCGTATTTTAGGGCGACCAGGCCGTTTTAAAGCACTACAACGATTCTTAGATTATGTGCAATCACATGAAAAAGTGTGGATCTGTCGCCGTGGTGATATCGCGGAACATTGGTATACACATCATGCAGTCTAATAAAAAAATATTTGGATAAAGAGGAGCTTAGCTCCTCTTTTTTTAGGCCTGTACTTAGGTAACTGACATCATAGACCTAGGTTGGCATTGATATTGCAGAACTAAATTTGAACAATCATTCAATAATTTTAGGCGATTTTATAGTGCAACTTGTTGAATTTAATAAAGCATCCGAAGCAGATGTAAAAACTTTTTTAAAGCACTGTGTGCAAATTGAAGGCTGGGCAGAACACATTGTGGCGCAGCGCCCTTATACCTCTATCACGCAAATCACAGAGCAAGCAGTAAAAGCTGCAAATGCTTGGACTTGGGATGAAATCAAAAATGCTCTAGATAACCATCCACGGATTGGTGAAAAAAAGGCACAGGCTGAATTAAGTAGTTTGGAGCAACAATTTTCCAATCGAGAACAGTCTGAAATTTCAGCAGATGAAGAAACTCAATTTGCTTTGCTCAAAGGCAATATCGCGTATGAGAAAAAGTACGGTTATCTCTTTTTAATCAAAGCCTCTGGCCTCAGTAGTGAAGATGTATTACAGGCGCTGCAATATCGATTATTGAATGATCCTGAAACAGAAAAAAGAATTGTCCATCATCAACTGGCTGAAATTGCCTTATTAAGATTAAAACAGGAGCTTAGCGCATGATTAGCTCACATATTTTAGATACCAATCTAGGCAAACCCGCAGCGAATGTCAGCATTCAATTATTTAATGCTGAAGGTAAGTTGTTGGCTTCTGCGCAAACCAATGCGGATGGTCGCGTTAATGATTTTGCGCTGAAGGACTTTACAGTAGGTGCTTATAGCCTTGAATTTGCGACTGCTGAATATTTTCAGACTTTAAATACCGAAACATTTTTTCCAAAAGCTGTGATTCATTTTTATGTAAAAGATGCCTCGCAGCATTTTCATATTCCTTTACTCATCAGCCCATTTGCATATTCAACGTATCGCGGCAGCTAAGAGCAAAGTTAAAAAAAAGGGGATATAAAAATGGCAGAACAAGATAAAACAGTTTCACCAGAACATGAATATTTAGGCGCAGGGAAAAGCCTTGCCTATGGACTACAGCATGTATTAACCATGTATGGCGGTATTATCGCTCCGCCATTGATTATTGGTACAGCCGCGGGACTTGAACCTGCGCAGATCGGTTTATTGATTGCGGCGGCGCTTTTTGTGGGTGGCTTGGCGACCATCCTGCAAACCGTAGGTGTGAAATATATCGGTGCAAAATTACCCTTAGTTCAAGGGGTTTCATTTGCAGGTGTGGCGACGATGATTGCCATAGTAACCACTGGCGGTGGGCTTTCTGCTGTTTATGGCGCGGTGATTGTTGCATCTCTAATTGGCTTTTTTCTAGCTCCATATTTTTCAAAAATTATTCGTTTTTTCCCACCGATTGTGACTGGCTGTGTAATCACCGTGATTGGTCTTTCATTGCTGCCTGTAGCGGTACGCTGGATGATGGGGGGCAATAATAAAGCACCAGACTGGGGAAGTGCTGAGAACATCAGCTTGGCATTTTTAACTTTGGGTATCGTGATTGCGCTGAACTTAACCCGTAATGCAACCATCCGACGTTTATCTATTTTGTTAGCCATCGTCTTCGGTACAGTGCTCGCTTATGCCTTTGGCTTTGGCGATTTTTCTAAAGTTGCAAATGGTAACTGGATTCAATTTCCAAGCTTCTTTGCTTTCGGTATGCCAACTTTTGAGTTAAGTGCCATTATTGCCATGCTGATCGTGACTTTAGTCATTATGACTGAAACGACGGCAGACATTATTGCTGTCGGTGAAATTGTTGGTACTAAAGTAGATGCTGAGCGTATTACCAATGGCTTACGCGCTGATATGCTATCTAGTGCAGCAGCACCAATCTTCGGTTCATTCATGCAAAGTGCTTTTGCACAAAATGTCGGTTTAGTAGCGATTACAGGCGTGAAAAGTCGCTTTGTTGTCGCAGCGGGTGGGATGATCTTGGTCGTATTAGGCGTTCTGCCAATTATGGGGCGACTGATTGCAGCGATTCCAGTCCCTGTCTTAGGCGGTGCAGGTTTAGTTTTGTTTGGAACAGTTGCGGCAAGTGGTATTCGTACCTTGGCGAAAATTGACTATAACGAGCAAAAGAATCTCATCATAGTTGCGACTGCGATTGCAGCAGGAATGATTCCAATTATCGATCATTCTTTCTATGCCAACTTCCCGAAATGGGTGCAAACACTCTTTCATTCAGGCATTAGTTCGACTTGTTTGATGGCGATTATTTTAAATATTGTGTTCAATCATCTGAATTTATTTAAAAATAAAGAAGTGACTATGAGCAAAGATCAGGTTAAAAAACCAAGCATGGCGATAGATGTGCAACATTAATCATGGCAGATTTTAAGTCTTAAACCTCACGATGATTCATAAAATAAAAACTTTATAGTTTAAAAAAGCCCTCGAAGTAGAGGGCTTTTTTATTGCGATATTTTTTAATTAAACTATATCAATAGGTTAAATAAAGAATGTATTAACAGATGGTTAAGTGATTTTTAGTCTATTTAACTGTAAGTATTTAAGCTAAAAATACATTAAATTGAAATGTGAATAGGCGTTGGGAACTGAAACACATCACAATTATGCCCAGCGCCAATACGATCGATAACGGCAAAGCTACTCGGTGCTTCGAGTGTTAGGAGAGGATGATGCCATGTTCCTGCACGATAATTGACTCCTTGGCTACCATCAGTAATGAAAGCATATAGCTGTGTAAGATCGGGACTGTGATCATCTAACGCAGGTGCAACAACCACTAAAAAAGCCTGTGCTTGCATTGGAATAAAAGCTTGCGAGCCGTTGGGATGACGCTCCAACATCGAAATCGTAAAAGGCAACTCAGTAGTTTTGATATTTCTAAAGAGGCTAATTCCAGCAACCGCATCACCTGAAATTTCTGTTTCTACGAGGGCATGATATCGCTCTGTATGTGCATCATTGATGTGGAAAAAATCATGTCCAGTCGTACAAATAACCTCACCAAAAGGCGCAAAGCCTTCAATACTTAGAGCTTGTATTTTTATGCTGTGAGTCATGTTTAGATATCTTATAGGGTATTTAATTAAAAAAATTGAAACCATACACATAGGAAGCACGAAGGCTTCCTATTTGATTAACACTGCAATTAAAGATGTATTTTTCCCCATAACCGTATGCGACTAATGCCCCCGTCAGGAATCATATTGATGCGGATATGCGATATTTTTTCATGCTTTAAAATGTCACTGACAAAGCTATGAATATGATCCATCTGCATGTCTTGTGCGTCGAGCAAAAACGGCCAGAACATACTTTGCGGAATCAGTTGAGGGTCAGTGGCATCTTCTACATAAATCGCTTGTATGGAAACCTGCGCAGGGAAGTTGCCTTTAAAATGGGCAGTATCAATATCAATTTTCTCTATTGCACCAGATTGGCCCAAAGCCAAAATGCACCAGTCAAAACCTGGTGCACGGCGACGTTTAGTTTCCCAACCATCTCCCATATTGATGCCGCGACCAGGGTTAATTAAGTTTCGTGGATGTCCAAAATGAGCATCACTATAAGCAATAACACGTCCACCATTTTCTAGTGCAACGAGGTCTAATGTGCTCGTACTGTCTTGAATTTGAACCTGAACTTCACCATAGACTTTAAATCGTGCAATACCGCCGTCTGGATATATATTTAAACGCACATGGGTAAAAACCTGATCAGTTGAGACCTTCAATATATGGTGTTGGCTCGGGCCCAATACGGTATTGCCTAAGATATTGACCCATGCTGCCTGTGCTAGTTCACCACTCGGTGCAAAACAGGCCTCAACTGATGCGGAAGTTGGGTAATTCCCAGTAAAGAATGTTGTATCAATATCTAAGGCTTGAATTCGACCAGCAACACCGAGTTGGATAATTGCCCAATCATAACCTGCATGGCGTTTACGACGCGTTTCCCAACCATCCATCCATTTGCCATGATCATCAAATTTATCTTCGACAAAGATTGGTGCATTAAATTGAAGCATGCGTTTTGCTTCTGCAAAAAAATCATCTGAACATTCAAGTATTTTTGCACCAATACGGTCATCTGCTAAATTTGTAAGTGTCTGTAATTGTGCAGGAATATCAAAACTTGGTGCGTGTAAAGTCGCCATATATAAAATCCATTCACTATTTTCATTTAAAACATATGCATTTTGTTTTCAGTGTTAAAAATTTAACATTTGATAAAAACTAGCATTTACACGTGTTTAGAAGCACAGCCTGTGCCAACTTTAGAATTTTTTATTGCTTGTTTGAAAAAATGGCATGCTTTTCGCTTTTTAGGAGAAAGATATTTAAAAAAACACAGGGGAGTTATAGATGGACATTACAATTATTGGTGCAGGTATGGCGGGCCTAACGACAGGGATCGCTTTGAAAAAATTTGGACACCAAGTAACCATCTATGAACAGGCAGAACAAATTTTACCTGTTGGAGCCGCTATTTCTTTATGGTCTAACGGTGTCAAATGTTTGAACTATTTGGGGCTAACCGAACAAGTCGAAAAGCTCGGTGGCAAGATGGATCACTTAGCCTATATTGATGGCTTAACGGGCGATGTTATGACGCAGTTTAGTCTGTTTCCTTTAATCGAAGAAGTTGGACAGCGACCTTATCCCGTTTCACGTGCTGACTTACAAAATATGCTTATGGATGAATTTGGTCGTGAGAATATTCATCTAGGCAAAAAAATGGTGAGTTTCTCAGAACGAGATAATCAAGTGATCACCCGTTTTGCCGACGGAAGCGAGGTTCAGGCTGATTTATTGGTCGGCGCTGATGGCACACATTCATTGACACGGGCATATATATTGGGTGAGCAAGTTGTGCGCCGCTATGCAGGTTATGTCAATTGGAACGGATTAGTCGATATTTCAGAAGAATTTGCTGCGGCAGATCAATGGACGACATTTGTAGGAGAAGGTAAGCGCGTTTCGCTGATGCCCGTTGCCGACAACCGATTCTATTTCTTCTTTGATGTACCTTTAGCAGCAGGCTTAGAAAATGACCGAACACAATATAAGGCTTTATTTAAAGAATACTTTAAGGGCTGGTGTGAACCGGTTCAAAAGCTAATTGATGCTGTAGATGCCCAAAAAACCAATCGGGTAGAAATTCATGATATTGAACCTTTTGCAGATTTCTACAAAGGTCGTGTGGTGATTGTGGGTGATGCAGCACACAGCACAACGCCGGATATTGGACAAGGCGGCTGCCAAGCAATGGAAGACGCAATATATTTAGCCCGTTCTTTGCAAATCAATACTTTAGGGTTGCAAGATTCATTGCGTCGTTATCAAAATAAACGTAATGAACGTGCCAATGAATTGGTTCTGCGAGCGCGTAAGCGTTGTGATGTAACCCATATGAAAGATGTAAGCGTAACGCGCGAATGGTATGCAGAACTGCGTAAAGAACAAGGCAATCATATTATGAAAGGTATTATCAGTAATATTGTAGGTAATCCATTGGATTAAAAAAAATAAACTAATAAAACTTTAGCTTTCAGCAACCAGTACGGTTTATTTGTACTGGCTTTTTTTATGAAAGTTTTGCGACCCCAAAACTTAAATAATGGTTTAGGGGTTCAAAGATTTTAAATTGATCTTAATTTCTTCCATTTTTTCCACCAAAAGATTAATCATGATCTGAGAAATTCGAGAGGTTTGGCGTTTCGATGCGACACATAAAGCGATGGTCAAACTGTGTAAGCCTTTTTCACGGATCGGTTTAAAAATAATCTTATTATTCTCAAGCAGTGGCAAAGCATCTATGTATGACATCAAACTGATACCTAATTGCTGTTGAACCAATGACAATATCATTCTAATGTCATTACATTCGATCTTTTGAATCGGACTAAACTTATGATGTTTATATAAAGTCTGTACATATTCACTAATAATGAGTGGATCACTCGGCAAAATATGCCGTTCATTTAACGTATCTGAAAGATAAATTTTATCCATCCCACCCAAGGTATGATGCGGCGACATCACAAAGCCCAACGGAATTTCTATAAAGGATAAAATCTCTAATTGGCTATGGCTTTTGGGATTTAAAATAATGCCAAAATCTAATTCTGCATCGACGATTTTTCTGGAAATATCTTCACTGCTATTCATGCTGATGTTGAGGTTGATCCACGGATAAGTTTCAGCCATCTTTTGAATGCAGTCGACGATGAAACTGTCATTCAAAGCTGCAATAAAGCCCATTTCAATGTTTCCACGGTTTAAGCCTTGGATTTCATCAAATCGAGTTCGTGTCAGTTGATATTCTTTTTGCCATTTTAATAAATCGGCATACAGTAATTCACCCGCAAGCGTCAGTTTTAAGCCCTGAGGGAGTCGTTCAAATAGGGCAACCCCCAGTTCTTCCTCTGCCAAAACGATTTGTCGATGTACTGCCGAAACTGAAATAAAAAGTTGTTCAGCGGCTTTGCGTAGACTACCAGTCCGTGCAACCGCCATAAAATATTCAGAAAATCTAGAAAAAGTAATCGACATACAGGCTTCAATCTCTATCGCGTGATCAGCGAATCATAATGTTATGTATTTTAAGCGATATTCATGCCAGCTTTATCAAATCAAGCAGGGTTCAATGCTTAATGTTCTAAAAAACAGAACAATCTATGCAAATCATTCTAATAGACAGAAATGTGTTTAGATATTAATTTCGACTTAGAAAATAAGGGTTTAGCAAAACCTTGATAATGCTAAATGCTGAAGAAATATTGAAAATGTTGAGATGAACTATGAATGCCATTCCAGTACTCAATTTATTTACCCAACCTCAGTGCAGTACATTTGATGCTAACGACTGGAATATTTTGGCGCAGCATTGGTATCCCGTTGCACGTGTAGAAGATGTTTCGATTGAACCGCAACAAGTGCAATTACTCGATGTAAAAATGGCGTTGTATCAAACTGAAAGTGGAAAAATTCATTTGGTTCGTGATATCTGTCCACATCGTGGGGTGCCATTAACCAAAGGTTGGGTCAAGGCTGAAGATATCATTTGTCCATATCATGGTCTACATTATAACGGCGCAGGAAAGTGTGTAAAAATTCCCGCACAGCCTGAGTTGACACAAATTTCAGAGCGTTTTTCATTAACTAAATTTCCAGTTGTATTGAAATATGGATTGGTGTGGACCAGTTTATTTAACCGAGATGAATCTACAGCCAATTTTCCAAATTTAGACACGTGGGATACCGAGCAGCACCAATCGATATTGCCACCTTATGTAGATATTGGTGGTTCAAGTGGGCGTCAGCTCGAAGGCTTTATTGATGTTGCACATTTCGCATGGGTGCATCATGAGAGCTTTGCAGACCGTGAAAATCCTAAAGTACAAAAATATTCCACAGTACGTACGGACTATGGACTACATACAGAATATCTCAGTGATGTGAGTAATTATCCGCATGGCTTACAACATTTAGCGCCAGAAGATTTTTTATGGAAAAGAACATTTGATGTCTATCCGCCATTTTCAGCAATTTTAACCATCGATTTTCCTGAAAATGGGGTGTTGAAAATCTTAAATGCCTGTTGTCCTGTATCGCATAATAAAACCCGTTTATTTGTGCCTTTAACTCGTAATTTTGATACCACAGGAGATTTACAAGCGGTCTATGATTTTAATGCACAAATTTTTGCTGAAGATCAGGACATGGTGGAAAGTCAAAAACCTGAGGAATTGCCACTGGATATCAGTATGGAGGCGCATTTCGAAGCAGATCGCTCATCGACAACCTATCGTCGCATATTAGCCGAATGGGGGCTAAGCAAACGTTATACCGTATAATTTTTATAATCGCATAATTTTATATTTGAATTTTTCATACAAAAAAGCGACTCAATCGAGCCGCTTTTTGAATTTGTACATTAAGGATTAGTTTACACGTATCCATGTTTGGCTGCGTCCAAGCGCAGATACACCAATATAGCCACGACCATTCAAAGTCTTGCCGTCATTCGACATTTTGGCATTGAAGCTATAGGTTTTACCATTTTTCGGGTCAGTAATTTTACCGCCATCATAGGTATTTTTACCGGTATTTTTTAAACCATTCACGATTTGTACACCGAGTAATGGTTTATTGTGGAATTTACCAACACATTTTTGGCAGTTTTCTGCTTCACCCGGGGTGAGTACATCAACGATTTTTGCAGATAAAACGCCATTTGAGGTTTCGTTAAATTGAACTACAGATAAAGGTTTTTTGGTTTGGTCATCGATGGTTTTCCATTTAGTACCATGCAATGGATCAGCAGCCAAAGCTAAGCTAGACACCAGTGACAAACCGATTAGGCTAAGAGTTGTTTTTATCATTTTAGAACCTCTATTGAACATAGTAAGAGATGTGCATCCCTGATCTTCCAAAGGGTGGATACACAAGACTTGGAAAATTACAAAGCATCAGCCTTGCTGTCTTCAAGGGCTATATTCACAAAAAAATAAGTATATATTGTGGATTTTATATACTGATTTTGAATATCTAGAATCTGGATCGTGTAGAAAAATAGAATAAATGTTGAGCTTTGTTTATAACATTTGGGGTTTGTATCACTTTTATAAATTTCAAACGCAGTTTGATTTAAAAGAATTGGAGCTACAATCCGCAAAAAAGCAGGAGCTAAAAGGCTCCTTTAAGCTTTCATTTTTTATTGTAATCATGGTGAATTAGATTAATTTGATTTTAAAATATAACGCTAAAGAGCTATGTATAGCATTCATATTTTAGAATTAAATAAAATCATTTCATTCATAGATTAGAACTCGTTAAGCTTGTGCTATGAATAATACGAAAATGCGGCTTGATCACTGAACTGGATTAAGTGTGTATAGGAATAACGATGAAAAATTTTAACAACAAAGTCGCAGCCATTACTGGAGCAGGTTCAGGTATTGGGCAGCAGTTAGCTATTCAACTTGCTCAAGCAGGTGCGAATCTAGCATTAAGTGATCGGAACCTCGACGGCCTTGCACAAACGTCTGAAATGATTAAGCACACCGGTATGAAAATAACTCAGACCCAGTTAGATGTGTCTGATCGTGCCGCTGTCGAGCAATGGGCGGCTGCAACCCAAGCTGAATTTGGTCAGGTCAATTTGATCTTTAATAATGCGGGTGTCGCGCTAGCCAGTACAGTAGAAGGTATGCATTATGATGAAATTGAGTGGATTATGAATATCAATTTCTGGGGCGTGGTGTATGGGACAAAAGCATTTTTACCGTACTTAAGACAAAGTGGCGATGGACATATTGTGAATATTTCCAGCTTATTTGGTTTGACAGCTCAACCGACTCAAAGTGCCTATAATGCAACTAAGTTTGCAGTCCGTGGTTTTACAGAATCTTTACGTCAAGAATTAGATTTGGAAAATGTCGGAGTGAGCGCTACCTGCGTGCATCCGGGTGGAATTCGAACCAATATTGCAAATAGCGCACGTATGAGTGACAGTATTCGCGCGTTGGGTATGAATCCAGATAGAGCCACGAAAGCCTTTAATAAAGTGCTGAAAACACCGCCTGAAGTTGCAGCAAAAGTGATTTTAGATGCAGTGAAACAGAATAAACGTCGTGTTTTAATCGGCAATGACGCCAAAATCATTGATTTAATTCAGCGGATTGCACCTACACGATATGCCCAAGCCATAGATCTGCTCAGTGGTAAGAAAAAACGTAAATAATTCAAAGATCAATAACAAGGGATGATGCAACATGATCCCTTTTTTTTGATTCTGTATTGTCAAAATATTTATTTGAAAATGTATTTCTAATATGAATTTAGCAGTATTAAAGAAGATGCACTTTTGAAATCACAAAAATTTAGCATAAGTTCAATTGATTAAAAATTTTGAACTATTTAGAAGTAAAATATGAGAAAAAATGATATTTAAATAAAAAATGAACACTTCACCACAAAATATAAGACTATTTTAGCTTGCTAACAGAATTGTATTAAAAACGTCCTAAGGATTGGACTACACAGGTGACTTAAATGGAATTAAGACATTTAAAATATTTTGTCATGGTTGCACAAGAACTTAATTTTAGCCAAGCGGCCTTAAAACTTTATACGGCTCAGCCTTCTCTTAGCCAACAAATCAAAGACCTCGAAGAGTTTATTGGCGTACAGTTATTTATTCGCTCTAAACGTAAAGTTGAACTGACCGATGAAGGAATTGTGTTTTTAGAACATGCCAAAAACATTTTAGAAAGTGCCGATAAAGCAGTTGCAATGACGCGCCAAGTCAAAAAAGCCAAAGACCAAAAGATCACCATTGGCTTTGTACCAGTTGCAGAAATGAAAATTTTTCCTTTTATTATTCCGAAACTCACAGAGATGTTTCCTGACTTAAAAGTTGAACTTTTGAGCTTAAATGACACGCAAATCGTCAGTGATTTACATAATGGGCGTATTGATATCGCCATATCAAGGGCAGATGTTAATAACCATGAAATTTCGAGCCAGTTGATATTTGAAGAGCCTTTGATTTTCTTGATGAATAATCAGCATCCATTTGCAAATCAAAATAAAATATCAGTCAAATCTTTAGAAGAAATAGATTTTATTATTCCGGCTGAGGAAGTGTCGTCAGTTTTGCATCATAAGATTTTAAAATTTGCAGAAGACAAAAAGATCAACTTAAAAATCATCCAACGCGCCAGTAATATTTTATTCAACATTAATTCAATCAATATCACACAGTCGTGTACGATTTTACCGAGTTATATTGCAGATATTGCTTATGAAAATATTATTGTCAAAAAGTTAGATACAGACCTTCCAACAATCAACTTATATATGAGTAAGCGCAGTACAAATACATCACCTAGTGTGCAAGCATTTATAAATTTAATTAACGATTTTTTTCATTTGAAGTTTGATTGAAGTTTATCATTTAGTTAAGTGATTCTATTCAATAAATAATCTTCTCAGGGGGGTAAAAACCTTTAAATTTACGCTGCTGATAAAGTTTATGTTGGTTCAAATTAGATGGTTTTTTTTAAACTAAGGCTAGGTGGCGATTACTTCATCATAAAAATTGAATCTGTGCGTTGCTATGCTTATTTGCCTAAAGGGTTCACTTGATTGCCAAAGTTGTAGAGCTTTTATTGACTGCTGTGGGATTAGATGTTCAAGAAGCTTTTGAAATCGCTCATCGAGAATTGCCTGAATTAACCGAAGTCTAAATGAAAGCATTTTATTTTTGATTAAACAAAGAAGATGTAATTTTCCATCTTCTTTGTATTAGCAATGCGTTTGGATATTATGAACTTTTAGAATCTTGAGTCGTTGTCATTGGCGCTTGTGTAGTTACACGGTTGGTCAAAATGACATGTGCCGCAACACCGATACAAATCCCCCAAAAAACCGAGCTTAGCCCTAAAAAATGCATACCTGAGGCTGTCGCTAAAAAGGTGATCAGCGCTGCATCACGGTTGGCCTCATTTTTCATCGCAACCGACATATTTGTTCCAATCGCACCTAATAACGCTAGACCTGCAAGTGCAGCGACCAACTCTTTAGGTAATAGGCTAAATAACATGACAATGCTGCCTGCAAATAAGCCGCCTAAAATATAAAAAATACCATTGGCAATACCGGCTATATAGCGTTTTTCTTTAAGTTCATGTGCATCTTTGCCCATACACATGGCTGCGGTGATAGACGCTAAAACAATAGTAATGCCTCCGACACATGCGACAGCGAGCGAGGCAATACTGGTCGCTGTAATAATGGGCTTGGCTGGCGTGTCATATCCACTGAGTTTCATGATCGCCATCCCCGCAAGGAATTGACCACTCAGACTGACTAAGATTAAGGGAATCGCCAAATTTAAAGTTGAGTTCCAAGTCCAAATCGGGGCAATAAACTGCGGTATAGCGAGTTGAAAATTCACATCAACAGGATTAATTTTTCCTAATGAAAAACTCAAAACGACTCCAGTCAGTAAGACCCAAATCATCGCGTAGCGTGGCGATAGTCTTTTAGAAATCAGAAAGACCAATAACATGCCAAAGACAATGATCGGCATACTATCTGTAGCAGTGAACAGTCCAAGCCCAAACTGAAATAAAATACCTGCCATCATTCCCGCAGCGACATCTTGAGGAATCCATTTTAAGAGTTTGTCAAAATAGCCGGTGATGCCAATCAAAAATATAACGATAGCGGATGTGATATAAGCCGCTATGGCTTCATTCAGTGAAATATTCGGAAAGAGGGTGACTAAAAGAGCCGTACCGGGCGCTGACCACGCGGTGATCACCGGGGTTTTATATTTAATAGAGAGATAAATACCCGCCAGCGCAGCACCAATAGAAATCCCCCAAATCCATGAAATCATCATGGCTGGGGAAACTTGAGCTTTTTGTGCGGCTTGGAAAAAAATAATTAGTGGGCCTGAATAGGAGATCAGCACGGCTAAAAATCCTGCAACCGTCGCTGAGATCGACCAATCTTTTTTTAATGTTTTTAACAGGGGTGCCATCGCTTTTGCCTCCATGCGACTATGTCAATGAGCCTGTTGAATTTAACCAATGATTTTTAGAGATTAACCTTGATCTCCACCACCAACAGGGACGACTGTTCCTGTCATATAAGATGAATCATCGGATGCCAAAAATAGGATGGCATTGACTTGTTCCTGAATTGTGCCATAGCGCCCCAAGAATGTACGGTCAATGGTTTGATCGACCACGTCTTGCATCCATTGTTTTTCATGATCTGACAATGGGTTGGCGTTTCTTGGTACTTTCCGTGGTGGTGCTTCTGTGCCACCTGTGGCTACGGCATTGACTCGAATACCATCTTTTGCATGCTCAAAAGCGAGTGCAGCGGTTAAGCCATTGACCCCACCTTTTGACGCTGAATATGGCACACGGTTAATACCACGGGTTGCAATAGAAGATACATTCACAATCGTCCCTTGCTGATTTTTAATCATTTCAGGTAACACGGCTCGGCAGCACCACATAGTTGGAAATAATGAACGATTAACTTCCTTAATGATTTCTTCTTCTGAAAACTCTTGGAAGGGCTTCATCCAAATCGCACCTCCGACGTTATTGATCAAGATATCAATTCGGCCATATTTTTTAATGGCTTGGGTAGCAACTAATTGAGCGCCTGAATATGTTTCAAGATTGGCTTTAACAATAATGGCATCGCCATTATGGGCTTGAATATCGTTCAGCGTATCTTCAACAAAATCTGAAAGATCTGCCAATACCACTTGAGCGCCTTCTCGGGCCACTTGTAGTGCGACTCCACGACCGATACCTTGAGCGGCACCGGTTACAATGACAACTTTATTGCTAAATCTGGCTTGTTCTGACATTAAACTATTCTCCCTTAATTCGCTGAGAATTTTTCAAACAAGAAGTTTGCAGGTTTAACGCCTTCTGTATCTAACCAGCCACGTACAGCTTCAACCATCGGCACAGGACCACAGAGATAAATATCTACATCGCCGTTGTTTAACCAATCTTTTTCAACATGACTGGTCACATAGCCTTTACGTTCATGCTGTGACTCAGGGTGAGCGACCACAGTACGGTATTCGAACCAAGGGAGTTTGCTTTGAAATTCATCGAGCTTGTCTTTTGCCACGATGTCAAAGTCATTGGTTACGCCAAATACAAGACGAACAGGTTGTTCAGAACCTTTTTCTTCAAGCACTTGTAACATGGACATAAACGGCGCAATACCTGTACCACCTGCAAGCATGACCACAGGGCGGACGACATTACGCAGATAAAAACTACCAAAAGGACCTTTGAAGGTCATTTTGTCACCGGCTTTCGCATCGGCACTCAGGAAGGTACTCATTTTTCCTTCAGGGACATTACGAACCACGAAGCCTGTTAAACGATTGCCCGGCTTTGAACTAAACGAATACGAACGAGTTTCTTCAGTCCCCGGAATGCCGACATTGACGTATTGACCTGCCAAGAAGTTAATGTCAGGTTGATCTTCGTCCAGTTGAATATCAAAGGTAATCGTAGAATCCGACATATTTTCAACACGAGACAATGTGCCTTGAAACTCATGAATTTCAGTTTTACATACGTCAGATGATGCACTGATTTGGAAAACAGCATCTGAACTTGGACGACATTGGCAAGCTAAAATATAACCTTGCTCAGCTTCTTCGGGGGTTAAAGCGTCTTCGATATAAGACTCTTCAGGCATGTCGTAAGTACCCGACTCACAAAATGCACGGCATGTCCCGCATGCGCCATCACGGCAATCTAGAGGGATATTGATTTTTTGACGATAGGCTGCGTCGGATAGGGTTTCACCTTGAGCAACACTAATAAAACGAGTAACGCCATCTTCAAATTGAAGTGCAACATTATGGTTTGACATGGCTGAATATCCTTTTGAAAATCTGGTATAACGTGTCCTTTCAGCCAAATATCCTTCTGGCTGAAAGTAAAACCTTGCTTAGTGAAATAAGCTTTTAGAGGTGATAAATATCAATAACTTGGTTGATATAATCGTTTTTCAGAACAACATATTTGCTGAGGATTTTTGGCTGCTCGCCTGAAAAATCAATTTCATAACGTGACATGCCAAAGTAGCTATAGTTGGTTTTGTAGCGGAAACTTAAGGTGTTCCAGTTAAAACGCACCGTCACTTTGTCGCCATCACGTTCAATAATCTCGACGTTATTAATGTTATGGCTGGTTCGAGTATCTGGCATCGTGGCAGATGAACGCTCGGTTTTAATGCGGAAGACACGGTCTTCTAAACCTTGACGGTCTGGATAATAAATCAAAGAAATCTCAGACTGTGGATCTTCCGTTAGGCGGTCGTCGTCATCCCAAGCTGGCATCCAAAATGATGCAGTTGGGGCATAGCACGCTAGCCATTCATCCCACTGTTCATCATCTAAAAAACGCGCTTCACGGTAGAGGAACTGAGATACAGCTTCAATGCTTACGCTGTCTAAATGTGCAGTTGCATTCATGCGACATCTCCTTGTTCATTTGCGACTTGTTCTGCCAATTCTTTTTCTTCAGCAATGGCATGTTTCATGGTTTTTAACCAATATTGATGCTGAGCAAGGTAAAGACCTTCATCTTCGGTTTTGATGCCACTTAATAGCGGTTTTAATCCAATTTCATTGGCTGCATCATCCGGTCCATGAATCCAGTGTTTTGAACCACGGCACATGTCGTTCCATTCCAGTTCAATCCCTGCATAACCTGCTTGGCAGGCACGGAATTCTTCTAAATCGTCAGGTGTTGCCATGCCTGAAGCATTAAAGAAGTCTTCATATTGACGAATACGACGTGTACGTGCTTCTGGCTCTTCACCGACAGGGGCAATACAGTAAATGGTGACTTCAGTTTTATTGACAGAAATCGGGCGTAAAACTCGAATTTGTGAACCGAATTGATCCATCAAATAGACGTTTGGATAAAGACATAGGTTACGTGAACGCTCGATCATCCATTTCGACATCGGTGCGCCGAATTTTTCGGTATATTCATCGGCTTTGCTAAAGTTTGGACGATCTTCTGGGTTTGCCCATTGGGTCCATAACAACATGTGACCACTGTCAAAACCATAAGAACCACCACCTTGTTTGCCCCAAGAACCCGCACTCATGGCACGAATATTATCTGCCGCTTGTGCTTCTTTACGGTGCTGTGTGGTTGCTGCATAGTTCCAATGCACGGCTGAAACGTGATAGCCATCTGCGCCATTTTCAGCTGTCAGTTTCCAGTTACCTTCATAGGTATAGGTAGATGAACCACGTAAAACTTCCAAACCGTTTTCCGACTGACCTTCGATCATGTCGATAATTTTGGTGGTTTCACCTAAGAATTCTTCAAGGCTTGGCACATCAGGATTTAAGCTACCAAATAAAAAGCCTTTATAACTTTCAAAGCGCGCGACTTTTTTCAAGTCATGTGAACCATCTTGGTTAAAGCAATCTGAATAACCCGCTTCAGCAGGGTCTTTAACTTTGAGCAATTTACCTGAGTTATTAAAAGTCCAACCATGGAATGGACAGGTGTAGGTTGCTTTGTTGCCTTTTTTATAACGACATAACTGTGCGCCACGGTGTGAGCAGGCATTGATCATGGCATTCAGTTCACCATTACGGTTACGTGCAATGATAATGGGCTGGCGACCGATATGAGTCGTGTAATAATCATTGTTATTTGGAATTTGGCTTTCATGTGCCAAATATACCCAGTTACCTTCAAAAATGTATTTCATTTCAAGATCAAACAACGCTTGATCGGTAAATACTGAGCGGTGCAGTTTAAATTCACCAGTGTCAAAATTATCGACAAGAAGTTCATCAATACGATCTAGATGGCTGGTGTTAATTACAGGAATACGTGGCATGTCCATTCTCCGACTGTCCAATGAGGGGATAGTCGCCGAGTTGTCAAACTTGGATGAGACAGCTCGGCTTCCTTTGAGTGAGTAATTAAGCGCTAGCGCGTCGACGATCAACTTCAGTATTTGGTGCTGCAGCTTGTTCTTTAACTAACTCAACATTAAAGCTAATGTGTTTAAACGGCTGGTTTAGACCACGACGCGCAATTTCAGCTTCGTCTGTGATATCAACAGCAGTTGCTACCAGACCATCACGAGTTGCAAAGGCAAAGTCGTCCCAAAGGTATTTATCACCTTCGATGTTGAATTGAGTGGTTAGCTTGCGGTAACCTGGTGCAGAGATAAAATAATGTACATGCGATGGACGGTTACCATGACGGCCTAATTTGTCTAAAACAAATTGAGTTGTACCTTCTGGAGGGCAGCCATAACCAACGGGCATCGTAGTTTGTGCAACATATTTACCGTCTTGGTCAGAAAGAATCGTACGGCGAAGGTTAAAGTCAGATTGAGACTTATCAAAGAAAGAATAGTTACCTAGGCTGTTGGCATGCCAAATTTCAACTTTAGCGCCTTCAATGATGTTGCCTTCGGTATCTGTTACTGTACCTTCAATAAACAGTGTTGGAATTTTATCGGTTTCCGTACCATCATCCATACGAGCAAAGCCCACTGATTCAGGTGCGCCAGCCACATATAAAGGGCCTTCAATGGTACGTGGTGTACCACCTGTAATACCTGCTTTCGCATCAGCTTCATCCGCACGTAAATCAAGATAGTGCTCTAAACCTAAACCTGCGGCTAAAAGACCCAATTCGTTTGCTTGACCCGCGTCTGTAAAATACTCTAGACCTTTCCATAGTTCAGTTTGAGTAATATCCAGATCTTCAATCGCTTGGAATAAATCACCCAATAAACGTACCACAACTTGCTGTACACGTTGGTCAACAGGCCCTGTCGCTGTATCTACGTTCATTTGTTTAACCAGAACATCAATCTCTTGACGGTTCATACTATATCTCCTTAAGTATGCATTTAAGTTTGGGTGGCTATCACTCGATAAAAGAGGTCTTTGGCTGCCACGTTCCTTGTTTGGTTGTCTAACAATACTTTTTAAGTTGTTTCGTGTAGCGGCTGAAGCTTCTTTCAGGTAATGCGCTGCACGATGTTTTTGATCTGTTGGATGGGATTAAATTTGCTTAATCCTGTCTATGTGATATACCTTAAAAGAATAAAATCTTCACGTCGAAGATCAAATTTGCATTTTATTATACTTAATAGGTATCGATAATCATGGAACTAAGACACTTAAGATACTTTGTCGCGGTGGTTGAAGAGCAGAGTTTTACCAAAGCGGCAGAAAAACTATATATAGCTCAACCACCTTTGAGTCGGCAGATTCAAAATTTGGAACATGAGCTTGGAATTCAGTTATTTGAACGCGGTAGCCGTCCGCTTAAGACTACAGAAGCAGGCCAATTTTTTTATCATCATGCTTTAAAACTTTTGTCTAATGCAGAAGAAATTAAATCAATGACGAAACGAATCGGTTTGACAGAACGGACCGTGACAATCGGTTTTGTGAGCTCTTTATTGTTTGGTTTACTTTCGAATATTTTGTATTTATTTAAACAACAACATCCACATTTAAAAATAGAAATGGAGGAAATGGCCACCACAGAACAAATCAAAGCATTAAAGGAAGGTCGTATAGATGTCGGCTTTGGGCGTTTGCGTATTTCAGACCCCGCGATCAAACGGGTTTTACTGCGTGAAGAACGCTTAGTGGTAGCCTTACATGCTAGTCATCCATTGGCACAAAAAAAGGAAGGGGTATATCTCGCAGATCTGATCGATCAACAATTGATTTTTTACCCAAATCACAACAAACCAAACTTTTCGACCCAAGTGCGTGGCATATTTTCAGAGTATGGTTTGGAACCTAAAAAAGTACGTGAAGTACGTGAATTACAACTGGCACTAGGCTTTGTTGCAGCGAATGAAGGAGTTTGTATCACCCCAATGAGTGCCCAAAGTGTGCAATTAACACATTTAACCTTTGTTCCGATCTTAGATGAAGCCGCGATTAGTCCTATATTTATGGCTGTACGTAATATGGATGAAAGCGAAGATATTCGTGGTTTATTTGATAGTGTTTATCAAGTGTATGATTTAGAAGCGATTCCATATGATCGTGCTGTGTTTTGAGTATGCTGTCGCTAGACGTTCAGATGAACTGCACATATGAAATGATCTATTTAAATAAAACGGAATCAAGGGATTAATTTGTATTCAACTTTTTAGGTATACAAACATGCCTAATCGGTTTTGGACATTAAGCACCGACTTATTCATTGTGAAAAGCGAATTTTACAAGCTTCACAATTAGGAGGTGGGCTATGCAAAACCAGAAAATTAATATTAATACCTTGGTTGATGAAGCCAAATTTACGCCATTTCATTGGGGTGTTTTGATTTGGTGTCTTTTGATTATTATTTTTGACGGTTATGACTTGGTGATCTATGGCGTTGCCTTACCTTTGTTGATGCAAGAGTGGTCATTATCTGCGGTACAAGCCGGCTTACTGGCAAGTACGGCTTTATTTGGCATGATGTTTGGTGCCATGTGTTTTGGCACACTGTCCGATAAAATTGGTCGTAAAAAAACCATTATGATCTGCGTCGGTATTTTTAGTGGTTTTACCTTTTGCGGCGCTTTTGCAAGTACTCCCGTTGAGTTTGGTATTTTACGCTTTCTTGCCGGTCTAGGCATCGGTGGCGTTATGCCGAACGTTGTCGCATTAATGACAGAATACGCGCCAAAACGTATACGCAGTACCTTAGTTGCACTAATGTTTAGTGGTTATGCCATAGGTGGTATGGCTTCAGCGTTATTGGGTGCTTGGTTAGTGCCTGTATATGGCTGGAAAATCATGTTTTATATTGCAATTATTCCATGTCTTGCATTGCCTTTAATTTGGAAATTCCTCCCTGAGTCATTGATGTATTTAACCTCAAAGCATCAAACAGATACGACTCGAACAATTGTCTCTAAAATTGCTCCTGAACAAGTCCTCACAACGGATACGCAATTTGTACTCAATGAAGTTTCTGAAGAAGACAAAGCTCCGTTAAAAGCATTATTTCAACAAGGCCGTAGTTTCAGTACGTTCATGTTCTGGATTGCATTTTTCATGTGCTTATTGATGGTTTATGCACTTGGAAGCTGGTTACCAAAATTGATGATTCAAGCTGGCTATTCGCTTGGTGCAAGTATGATCTTCCTCTTTGCACTGAATATTGGTGGAATGGTAGGTGCTATTGGTGGTGGTGCTTTGGCAGACCGATTCCATATCAAAAAAGTACTGAGCATCATGTTCATGTGTGGCGCATTGGCTTTAATCTTACTAGGCTTTAACAGTCCGCAAATGGTTCTGTATACCTTAATTGCTGTAGCAGGTGCAGCTACGATCGGTTCGCAAATCCTACTTTATACCTTTGTCGCACAATACTACCCAACCACGGTACGTTCTACAGGTATGGGCTGGGCATCGGGCATTGGACGAATTGGTGCAATCGTTGGGCCAGTACTTACTGGTGCGCTGTTAACCATGAATTTGCCGCATCAAATGAACTTCTTGGTGATTGCCATTCCGGGTGTCATAGCTGCATTGGCGATCTTTATGGTGAATTTGCAAGCGTCTGTAGAAGCGTCTACTCAAGGTCAATCGCCAAAGCTCAATACGCAAGCCATCAAAAATCCAGCAAATTAAGCTGTCATTTACAGATTTAACATTACCCCAAAATTTTAAGTTTCCAGGCCCTGATGCACAGCATGAGGGCTAGTGGGAAATTGTGACAAAAAATAAGGAAAGGGCATAGCCCAAATCGAGGTCAGGATGAAAACTCAAAAGCTAAATTTATTCAAAAAAACCTTTAAAATTAAACCGATGATACTAGCTTTTGCAGCTGCGTTCCCCATGTGGACACATGCGGCAGTCAGCGAAGCTGAAGTTGAACAGTTGCGTGATGAAGTCAAAGCGTTAAAAGCCATGATGCAGCAATATGTTCAACAGCAAAACACCTTGTCGAGTGAAATCAAAGACGTAAAACAACGACCTGCAGTTGCTGCACAGACTCAAAAACCGACTCAAACACCGAGCCTGAGTTTAAATACCAAATCGGGCGCTGAGTTTAGCTTGTATGGCAATGTGCGTGCAGATGCATCTTATCAGGCTGAAGGCGGCAGCTTATCTCGCTTATATAACCAAATGAATAGTGTTCCGCTAGAAGGGAATGCTGAAAGTTCAGATCGTTTAAAAGCAACACTTGCTGCCACACGTTTAGGACTAGACTTTAAAACACCGACTCAAGTGGGAGATGTAGGCGGTAAAATTGAAGTCGACTTTTTGGGTGCAAATGATGGACTACGTATTCGTCATGCCTATTTAACCTATGGCAATTGGTTGGTGGGGCAAACATGGTCTAACTTTGCTGTACCAGATTATATGCCTGAAACCATTGATGCATTGGGCTATGTTGGTGGTGCTGTTAAACGTACACCGCAAGTTCGCTATAGTCACAAATTTAGTCCTGAGACAAATCTAGTACTTGCCGCAGAAGATTCTAAGGATGATAGTTCAAATATGCGTTTGCCAGCATTAACAGCGCGTTTAAACCATAAAATGACAGATACACTCATGTTGAGTGCACGTGCGATGGGTGCTGAAAAGAAAACGGATACAGATACAGAAACTGCATGGGGGCTTGGTCTGGGCGCAAAACTGGATTTGACGGATAAAACCGTGCTCAAAGCGGATTATTACCATGTCAAAGGCGACAGTAGTTTTGTGTCATGGACGAACCAAGGCTTTGTCACCAATGCGGATAAAGACATCATCGCCACCAATGAATTTGATTCGATTACAGTAGGTTTAACTCAACAAATTTCAGCACAATGGCGCGGAACATTGGGCTATGGTTATATGAAAGCAGATAATAATGCTGATTATGTCAACTCATTAGTCGATAAAACCAAGGCCAATAAAAACTTGTGGCAAGCATGGGCAAATGTATTTTACAGCCCTGTTAAGCCCATCAGTTTAGGTCTGGAATATGTCTATGGTGAACGTGAAGCTTTTGGTGCTGCGCCAAATGGCAGTACCAAGGGTGAAGATAACCGAATCAATGCGGTCGCGATGTACAACTTCTAATGCCGTTACAGAGAATTGTTTAATTTAAATTGGCTTAGAAATTTCAATATCAACTTAACGGGAGCGTGATTGGAAGTATGTTCAGGATTTGACATCTAATTTTCCGAAAATCTTTCAATATGTGCTCTCAATTCATACACGCCCTTGATCTTCTCTGATTGAGGGCTTTTATCTTATTTAGAAACTTTTATTTTTTGACTAAAAAATATAATTATCTGTTTTATTTCATTTAACAAATCATTTGAATATAAAAATACGAAGAAGGATATTGATAAAAATCATGAATTTTGAAATATTTTGATACATACATGACGATGAAACACACTACAATCCTTGCCGTTAATTTCGTTTCACTTAGAAGACGCAATCATGGATGTCGCTCAATTTTCCAAATATAACAACACGTCACTTAAGCTTTTAAGCCTGATGATGCTTACTGCAATGGCACAGTATAGTGTTGCAGATAGCAATGTATTACCTGAAATCACCATCAACGTTGAACAAAGTTCAATGGATGATCAAATAAAAAAAGCACTGACTAAAGTAAATGGTGCAACCAATGCGATCGTTGCAGCAGACATTCAAGATGTACCCAAGCGAACAAATGCTGATTTATTTAAAAATCAACCGGGGATATACGCGGCATCTTCAGGAAATGAAGGGGTGAAACTGTCGATACGTGGCTCGGGGATCAATCGTGCACCGGGGGCGCATGCTTCAGGGTTGTATGTAACCTTAGATGATTTGCCATTTACAGGGCCAGGAGGAACACCTTATGAACTGCTTGAGCCGCTGTGGGTAGACCATATAGAGGTTTTACGTGGGGCTAATGGTTTAACACGTGGCGCATTAAGCTTGGGTGGTCTAATTAACTATGCCAGCCCAACTGGAAAAAATGCAGCAAAACTGTCAGTGCATCATGAAATGGGCAGCCACGGTTATCAAAAAAGTAAAATCAGCTCAGGACAACAAATCGGTGACTTAGACTATTATCTTTCCTTAACGCAAAGTGAAGATGATGGTTTTCAAGATCATGCCTCAAGCCAGAGCAAAGGTATATCGGCCAATGTGGGATATCAAATAAACTCTATCCTAGATACACGTTTTTATCTGCGTTACCGAGAAACTGAACACCAAACACCGGGACGTCTAACCCAACAACAGATTGAACAAGATCCAAAACAAGCAGTACCCCTAAATATCTCGCTAAATAGCAATCGCCCGCAGCCGGGAAGTCTTTGGTTGGCGAATAAAACCAATATGACTTTGGACTCAGGCGATCACTTACAGTTGGGTCTGGCTTATCATCATTATCCGATGAATTTGCAAGAAGGACTTTATAGTACTGATGTTGACTATGACGATATCAGTACCTTATTTAACTACCAATTTGACCGAACGCTATGGGGGCATGAAAGCCAAAATACTTTAGGTTTTCGTAGTACCACGCATTTGCCAGATGGTCAGGTCGTTGAACGCTTGCGTGTAGCGCAAGGCGCCTATGCTGCGGGTACAGAAACGCGGCATTATACCTACCAAGGTGGTGACTATGTTTTACATTATGCCAATGCCTTGGCACTACACCCACAGTTTTGGCTCGATAGTCGAGTTGCATTGGCGTACACCCATCGTGAAAGTGAAGTGACATGGCCTGTGCAAAGTCATAAAGAAAATATTCGTGAATGGAATGTCCTGCCATCGCTAGGTTTTCGATATCAAATCCAACCTGAAACACAGCTCTTTGCCAATGTCAGTCGAAGCTTAGAAGCACCACATCCTTGGGCTTTAATTTGGGGTTCGGATCAAAAGTTCCCCGACGAAAGTGGCGCAGCGACGGGACGCCAAAATGCTCCGATTCATTTGAATAGTCAGACAGCGAATACTCTTGAACTAGGTGGGCGTGGTCAACATGCACTGGGTGAGTGGAATATTGCATATTACTATTCACAGGTTAAAAATGAACTGTTGGCTGTTGAAATCCAATCAGAGCCTAAAAAGATTATTGCTGAATCGAATGCTTCAGACACCATCCATCAGGGGCTTGAAATCGGTTTAAACAGTTCACTTTGGCAAAATGATACATATGGACAGGTTCAACTGAAACAAGCCTATACCTTGAATGATTTTCACTATAAAAATGATGCAGTTTTTGGAAAAAATGAGCTTGCAGGGATACCAAAACACATCTATCAGGCTGAACTGAAATACGAACATCCTTTAGGCTTCTATGCCGCAGTCAATACACTTTATGCCGCAAAGGTCGCAACAGACTATGCCAATAGTTTCTACGCAAAAGATTGGCAAATTTGGGGAGCATCGTTCGGCTATATACAACCGCAAAAACAGTATATGGCGTGGTTGGATTTTAGAAATATGGGCAATAAAAAATATGCATCTACCGTTACACCGGGCTATAACGATGCCGGCAAAGATCCTGCTCGTTTAACACCGGGTGAAGGTCGGGCGGTATATGCAGGACTAACGTATCATTTTAATTAAGCATCTTGTATTCCAATACAGCGAATAATTGAAAAGCCTTATGCTGCGGATTTGAAAATAAAAAAGGGAGCCAATCAGCTCCCTTTTTTTTTAAATCTTTGATTGAGTTGTTAAGCAGTACGAGGCATATCTTGAATACGTCGCCATGGCTGAGCTTCTTCAATTTCATACGCCAGTTCAATCAGGTTTTTTTCATCACCGACATCGGCTGATATTTGCATACTGATCGGTAGTCCGTCGTTTTGCGTTTCTCCCATAGGAATCGACATACCCGGTGCACCCACCACATTTTGGATAGGGGTAAAAGTCACATAGTTCTGAATACGTTCAAATAATTGGTCAAACGGTAATTGAGGTGACAAATAGCCGATTTTAGGTGTGGTATGTGCAAGTACAGGTGATAGCAACACATCGTAATGCTTAAAGATTTCACGATATTGTTGCTGCATTTTCTTTAATCGATACAGAAATAACGGGGTTTTATAAAAGTTCTTTTTATACAACTTCGATAAACCAACGGTTAAGTGATCTAACTCTTTTGGATTAAAGTCAGCGCCAAAGATTTTCTTGCCAAAGGTACTCAGTAAAAAGGACAACATCCCCCAATATTCACTGAAATCTTCAACAAAGCTTAAGGAAAAAGGTAACTGAAGTTCTTCAACATGATGGCCTAATTTTTCTAAGAGTGCTGCGCTATGCATTAACGTTGCAGTTGTTTCGCTATCTATTTGCCCTGTAATCGATTGCGGGACTAAGCCGATGCGTAGTCGACGTTTAGAAGGGCCATGAATCATGCCTATTCGTGGCAGTTTTTTATTGTAATAACTTGACTCCATTCCTGCATAGAAATGCGCAGTATCTCGTATGCTACGGGTTAGGACACCTTCACTGATGATATTAATCGGAAGAGAGCCTGCTGCTTCACTGTCATAAGTACGGCCACGGCTAGGCTTTAATCCAATCAAACCGCAGCATGCAGCAGGGATACGAATCGAACCTCCGCCATCATTGGCATGAGCAATCGGCACTACACCGGCTGCAACGAGAGCTGCGGAACCGCCTGAAGATGCACCGCAGGAATAACTTAAATGCCAAGGGTTATAGGTGGCTGAGCCATCTTTATATTCGGTACTGGCATTTAGACCAAATTCAGGGAGCTTGGATTTTCCTAATACGACAAACCCTTGATCTAAGATTTGTTGGCTAATTTGAGGATTACGATCGGCTGGTTTTAAACCTATGGCCTTTGAACCATGGCGTGAGGGCAATCCTTGATAATCTAGATTATCTTTAAAGAAAAAAGGGACGCCCGCAAATAGACCATGTTCAACATATTGATTTTTCTCTAAAGCACGTTGAAAACAGTCCAGTTCAATGGCATTTAGATGCGGATTGACTTGTTCCGCACGTGCAATGGCCGCTTGTGTAATTTCCTGTACAGAGGCTTCTTTAGATTTGATGAGCTGTACAATCCCCACAGCATCTAGATCTGTGAGTACATCCGAACTAAAAGCATGTATGCGTTGACTGTGTTTTTGATCTTCCATGAACGAACCTATTTGTTTTTTGAATTTTGGTAAATATTGAATGAATTCATTGTTATCTCAACAACAAATATATGTATTTGAACAATATCTGTTTGAGCATAATAATGACAATAAAAATTGTCAAATATTCGTCTGATCTGAGGAAAGTGCAGAGATTGTACTAAGGAGGGCATCTAAAGCCTGTTGAATCTCATCCTTCCATGCAAAGGAACAATTTAAACGGATATATTGAGTTTTGGCTTCCGCAACATTAAATAAACGGCCTGGAGCAACGCCAATCTGTTGTTGAATTAGGGCTTCATAGACTGCCATACTTTCAACATTTTCCGGTAGTTTTAACCAAAGAAAATAACCACTTGGATGATATTGTAATTTGCATCCAGTCGGTAGGCGGCTTTCTAAATAACGGTAAAACTGTAATTTATGCTGTTGTAGACTTTTTCTTAAGACCCTTAAATGTTTTTCATAATGATAATTTGAAATAAATTCCACCAAGGCATTTTGCAATAAGGTATTGACGGAAATAGTACTCATGAGTTGTAAGTGTTGAATCGCTTGAGAGTATTTACCGGCGTGCACCCAACCGACCCGAAATGCAGCACCTAACGTTTTAGAAAAAGATGAGCAATGTAAGACCATATTATTTTGGTCAAAGTATTTCATTGAAACGGGTTTCTTGGATGCATAATGCATTTCCTCATACACATCGTCCTCAATTAAATGCACATGATATTGGTGTAATAACACGGCAATTTTTTTCTTGATTTCATCGCTGACTGTAAAGCCCACAGGATTATGCGAATTCAGCATCAACCAACAGATCTTGACGGGATAAGTTTTTAGAATATATTCAAACGCGGTTAAATCAAAACCGTCTTGTGGATGTTCCGGTAAGGTCACCACTTTAAGGCCTAAGCGCTCTGCAGCTTGCAAGGCGCCATAGAAAATATTTTGCTGTAACACGATATAGTCACCCGGTGAGGCTATGGCCTGTAAGGAAAGATTCAGTGCATCCATACAGCCTGAGGTAATCACAATATCCTCTGGATCAGTGGCTATGCCTTGCATGCAATAACGCTGTGCAATCAACTTACGAAGGGCTAAATTACCGGGTGGAAGATTATCAATGGCATCGTAACTTTTGGGATTTCGGGAAATTTGCCCCATGATTTGGGTTAACTTTTTAGAAAAAACAATGTCTTGCGCTGGAAAAGCTGATCCCAAGGGAATGATTTTTTCATCTTGTATTGATTTTAAATACTTAAAGACCAGAGAGTTAATTTCAATGGGGGTATTTAAGGACACGATTTGAGCGTGTTCAGCTTCTATTTCGAGTAAGCCTTGCGCCACATAGTAGCCAGATTTCTCACGTGCATAGATTAAGCCACGCGATTCCAACTCCTGATAAGCATTCATGACCGTGATTAAACTAAAGCCAGACAACTGCACTTGTTCACGTAAAGACGGAAGTTTTTCGTGCGCTTTTAAAGTGCCATTTTCAATCAGTTGACGTAGGTGCTGTGCGAGCTGTTCCGATTTATACATAGTCATCAACTAGACAAGATTCTGTTATAAATATATCAGTAAAAGTAACCCTGTATTATATTTTTATAACAGATGGGTCGGTACTGTTATATGTTTTTTCAAATTCACTGTATCTAGTTTTAAGCTTGAATTTTTTATAAGGTTCATTGACCACAACACTTGTGGCGTCAAATGGTAGGGAAGTTAGGGAGTTGAGTATGTTTAAAGCCAGTGAATTAGAACTGTTACAACATTTACTGGTGGATGAACGATTGACAGATTCAACGCTGCATCTGTTGCAACAACAGCATACAAATTTAGAAGCAGTACTTTTGCGCAGTCGAATTTTGCGACAAGTACAGCAAGTGGGCTATGTCAGTATTTGTCAGGAGCATATGAATGCCAAGGCTGAAAATGCAGCTTTCTTATTTGCACCATTTATCTTAGCGAATTTGAATCAGAAGGTGATGTACGCTACACCGCAAAGCCCTGAAAATGTTGCGATATTGAATCGTTATTATCATGCTGAGGCTAAACTTAGCGCATTTAAAGTTGATGATGTTTTATCGGGACTCAATGTCTACATTGAGCTACATAATGAACAACTATCGCCATCAGAATACTTCTATTTTAGTTTGATCAATAGCTTATGTAATCCGAAAGTTTCCAAAATTATTTGTATTACACATCTACATATCGACTTAGAAAAATTAAATCAGCTTGCTGGATTTTTAGATGTTGAAATCCATGTCTTGGCGGATAAAGCTGAATCGATTGACTTTGATCTAAGTAAAATCAATATGTTAAAGCTACTATTTAAAGACAAAGATCCGCAATATATCGATTTATGCCAAAAGTTTTCGTTTATTAATGCGCAAATTTTACAACGATTAGGTTTATATGAATTTGACCGTGCGCAAGTCTTGGTAGAGGACATGTTTTATTCAGAGCATATCTTTGAAAAAATGTCGGTCTATGGTGAATACATTCAAACGCATCTTCAGCATCAAGTGAAAAAGCATAGTCCTGCATAAGTGATTCAGATGAGTAAGTAATTTTATAACTATGATTTGATCACTTTAAAAATGCAAAAAGCTTGTAAATGTAAACTTACAAGCTTTTTTTTAAATTTAAAACCAAATTATTTGGCCTAATGATCCGATTAATACTTTATGAACTGATCATGAGCAAACATGAAATGTAAGATATACATGCAATAGCGAGTTGCAATAAGTGAATAGATTATCGCTTAAGGTAGATAAGAATTATCTGCACCAACGACAAACGCTACACCAATACAGAATAAAAGCACATAGATTGAGAACCAAATAATGGCACGTTTAAAGGCCTTATCTGAAATTTCACTGTCTGCATATTTTTGCGGTTTTTTAGGCTCTTGATTGCTCATAAGATGTACTCTAAATCCCTAGTGGTTATAGGTGATTATTGGGGTATAACGTCTTAAAGCATAGATACAACATTCATCTAAATTTCTATAACAGTTATAGTTTGGAAGGTAGCTTCATTTCTTAATCCATTAATAAACTATGATATTGGTCAGTTCTTTTTCTCAAAAAGTCCCAAACCAGCTTAATGCGCGGCTCATGCTGTAAATCGACTAAGGTCAGCATCCAAAAGGTATGCACAAAACGAACATCTTGCGCCAAGACTTGTTCTAATTCGGGTTTTTCCTCGGCCAAAAATTTGGGCAATATTGCCAATCCTGCACCCGCACTCACGGCAATTTGTTGTGCCAAAATACTACTACTTCTAAAGTTAGCATTGAGCTGAATAGGTAAGCGCTCTAAACAATACAATTCGGGGCTATAGACTAGATCATCTATATAGTTCACAAAAGTGTGTGATTTTAAATCTTCTAATGTATGAATGGGTTGCGTGTTTTTTAGGTATTCCTTACTGCCATAAATTTTTAAACAATAGTCTGCCAATCGAGTAATGATATAGGGGCCTGATTTTGGTCGATCGATGGAAATAACAATATCTGCTTCACGATGTGAAAGCTTGATCATTTTCGGCACAGGAATAAGGTCGATAGTCAGCAAGGGGTATTTTTTGGACAATTCTGCCAAGAGCTGTGTCAAAAATGCTGTTCCAAACCCTTCGGGTGTGCCAATTCGCACACGACCTTGCATAGGTTGGTTAGGTTTTTCGATTTGTAAAAAAGCCTGTTCCATTTGTTCAACGCGAGGAACCAGTGCCAAACCTTCTAAAGTGAGCTCATAACCTGTGGCTTCACGTTTAAATAATGGTGTGCCTAAAGCCAGTTCTAGCGCATGTATACGTCTAGAAACTGTACTGTGCTCAACACCGATAATACGGGCGGTATTGGTTAGGGTTTTCGCACGAGCCAAAACCAAAAAATACTGTAAATGATCCCAGTCTACTTTCATTGTTATTGTCATCCCTGTGCATATTTGCACATCAATCGTGCGTGAATCTCTATTGGTAGTCAAAATTTTCTTTGCTAGTTTGAAGTGAATTGGAAAATATAAATATAAGGCTTTTGGATATTTTCTAAGTCAGTACAAAACAATAAATGCCTATGGAGAGGTCATGAACACAATGTCAAATATTCAGTCAGCGACGGCTAAATTATTAATTAACGGTAAATTTGTAGAGTCAAACACTACAGAGTGGCAAGACATTCTAAATCCTGCAACTCAAGAGGTTTTGGGCCGTGTTCCAATGGCGACTATGGAAGAAGTGGATGCAGCGATTGCTTCAGCGCAAGAGGCGTTTAAAACTTGGCGCTTAACACCCGTACAAGCACGTATGCGCATTATGTTGAAGCTACAAGATCTGATCCGTAGCAATATGAAAGACATTGCCCGCGTACTGACTGCTGAGCAAGGAAAGACACTTGCAGATGCTGAAGGTGATATTCAACGTGGTTTAGAAGTCGTTGAGCATGCGTGTTCGGTTGGCACACTTCAAATGGGCGAATATATAGAAGGTGTTGCACGTGGTGTGGATACCTATACCTTGCAGCAACCTTTGGGTGTATGTGCAGGAATTACGCCATTTAACTTTCCTGCGATGATTCCACTGTGGATGTTCCCAATGGCCATCGTCTGTGGAAATACCTTTGTTTTAAAGCCATCTGAACAAGATCCATTATCGACCATGATGCTTGTCGAACTTGCGATTGAAGCCGGTATTCCAGCAGGTGTATTAAACGTAGTGCATGGTGGTAAAGACGTTGTTGATCGTTTATGCATACATCAAGCTATTAAGGCCATTTCATTTGTAGGCTCTACAGCCGTTGGTACACATGTATATAACCTTGCAGGACAGCATGGAAAACGTGTGCAGTCGATGATGGGGGCCAAAAACCATGTGGTGGTAATGCCGGATGCCAATAAAGAACAAACTTTAAATGCCCTCGTTGGTGCAGCATTCGGTGCGGCAGGTCAGCGTTGTATGGCTTTGTCGGTTGCTGTCATGGTTGGTGAAAGTAAAGAATGGGTCAATGAACTGGTTGAAAAAGCCAAAACGCTGAAGGTCAATGCAGGGCATGAGCCGAATACCGATATTGGCCCAGTTATTTCACCTCGCGCAAAAGCACGTGTACTGGATTTAATTCAAAGCGGTGTAGAACAAGGCGCAGAACTGTTGCTGGATGGTCGTGATGTTCAAGTCATTGGCTATGAGCAAGGAAACTTTGTCGGAGCAACGATTTTTAATCAAGTTTCAACCGATATGCGCATCTATACCGAAGAGATCTTTGGACCCGTATTAGCCATTATTCATGTCGATACTCTGGAGCAGGCGATTGAATTGATTAATGCCAATCCATTTGGCAACGGTGTTGGACTATTTACACAAAGCGGTGCAGTCGCTCGTACATTCCAAAGCGATATCGATATTGGTCAAGTGGGTATCAACATTCCAATTCCTGTACCTGTACCTTTCTTTAGCTTTACAGGATCGCGTGGTTCAAAACTGGGTGACTTAGGTCCATATGGTAAGCAAGCAGTTCAGTTCTATACACAAACCAAAACCATCACCAGTCGTTGGTTCGAAGATACACAAGAAAAAGGTGAAGTGAATACCACCATTAACCTACGTTAATTTAGGAGTTCAAGGATGAATATTGCCTTTATCGGTTTAGGAAACATGGGCGGAAAAATGGCTCAAAACCTACTCAAAGCAGGTTTTACGGTTTACGGTTTCGACTTAAGCGAAATTGCGATTCAGCATTTTACTGAAGCAGGTGGCATCGTTTGCCAAAGCCCACAAGATGCCGCGAAACAAGCAGATGTCGTGATTAGCATGTTGCCTGCTGCCAAGCATGTCAAAGAGGTGTACTTGGGAGAAAATGGTGTATTGGCGGTAATGAAAGCAGGAAGCTTATGTATCGATAGCAGTACCATTGATCCGCAAACCATTAAGGATATAGCCGAGGCGGGTGCTGCACATCAGATAAAAATCTGTGATGCACCTGTTTCAGGCGGCACTATTGGTGCTCAGGCAGGTACATTAACCTTTATGGTCGGTTCGGATGATCAAACCTTTGAAAAAACCAAAGCGGTATTGGGCCACATGGGTAAAAACATTGTGCATTGTGGTGATGTGGGTGCAGGTCAAATTGCGAAAATTTGCAATAACTTGATTCTTGGTATTTCCATGGCAGCCGTTGCTGAAGGTATGGCGCTCGGTGCGCGTCTAGGGATTGATCCTCAAGCCTTAGCGGGTGTGGTGAATAGTTCGAGTGGACGTTGCTGGAGTTCGGATGTATGTAATCCATGGCCGGGTATCTCATCAAATGCACCTGCGGGACGTGGTTATACCGATGGTTTTGCAACTCAGTTGATGTTGAAAGATTTAGGGCTGGCTGTAGAAGCCGCAGGACAAGTCAAACAGCCAATTATTTTAGGCGGATTGGTTCAGCAAATGTATCAACAGCTGTGTTTACAAGGTAATGCACACTTAGATTTTTCCAGCATTGTGCAACAATACTTACCTAAGGACGCTGAATAATCGCTTTGAACACCAATCTAGCCTAGGGATGGCTAACAATATAAACACTCGTGTCGGAATAACAATAAATTGAGACTGAGGTAGAGAAGATGTCGAATTATCAAGATGTTGCAAAGGCATTTGACTTAAATCATGCTGCCAAAGAAATGCTATCAGGCTCTTTAGAGCAATTAAATGCATGTTATGAATGCTGCGACCGTCATGCGATTGATCAAAATAAGGTCGCACTATATTGGCAAGGTAAAGATGGGCGGAAAGAACAATATACCTTTGCAGAGCTGCAACAGTGGTCGAGCCAATTTGCCAATTTTTTAAAGTCACAGGGTGTGCAAAAGGGTGATCGTGTATCGGGTTTATTACCCCGTACAGTTGAATTACTTGTGGTGATTTTAGGGGCTTGGCGAATAGGTGCTGTATATCAACCGCTATTTACCGCCTTTGGCCCCAAAGCCATTGAACATCGTTTACACCTTGCACAAAGCAAATTGGTGATTAGCGATGTTGGTAATCACAGTAAATTAGATGAAGTTGCACATTGTCCCCAAATCGTTACTGTTGCAGATCTAGCGGGTCAAGGGATTCAACAGGGAGATTTAAACTTTTGGGATGAAGTAAACGCACAGTCTACAGATTGTGAAATTGTCCTACAGAGCATCAATGATCCATTTCTTCTAATGTTTACTTCAGGTACTACAGGTCCTGCAAAGCCCTTAGAAGTCCCGCTTAAAGCTTTGATCGCTTTTGGTCAATATATGAAAAATGCGGTAGGGCTACGTGAAGATGATTCGTTTTGGAATATTGCCGATCCGGGTTGGGCTTATGGTTTGTATTACGGAATTACTGGGCCACTTTTACTTGGACATGCAACACTCTTTTACGAAGGTGGTTTTAGCATTGATAGTTTGTGTCAGATCGTAGATGACTACAAGGTGACGAACCTTGCAGGCGCACCGACAGCGTATCGAATGATGATGGCGGCTGATCCTGAACAAATGGCAAAACTCAAAGGGAAATTTAGAGTCGTGAGTAGTGCTGGAGAGCCGCTTAACCCTGAAGTGTTCCGTTGGTTTAAACAAGTCCTCGATGCACCGATCTTTGACCATTATGGGCAGACTGAAGTCGGTATGGTGGTGTGTAATCATCATGGTTTACAACATGATATTCGTGCAGGTGTCGCAGGTTATGCCAGTCCGGGATATCGCGTGGCGGTTGTTGATGAACAAGGGCAAGAGCTAGCTGCAGGAACGCCAGGAGTACTGGCTGTCGATATCAGTCAATCACCGATGATGTGGTTTGGTGGCTATAAAGAAAGTCGTAAGTCACCCTTTGTAAAGCACTATTACCTCACGGGTGATACCGCAGAATTACACGCAGATGGCAGTATGAGCTTCGTTGGTCGTAATGATGATGTGATTACAACATCCGGTTATCGTATTGGGCCATTCGATGTAGAAAGCGCTTTACTTGAGCATGATGCAGTGATTGAAGCTGCGGTCATTGGTGTGCCTGATCCAGATCGGACAGAAATCGTAAAAGCTTTTGTAATTTTAGCTGAGCATGTCACAGCGTCCGAAGAATTAGCAGAGCAGCTAGGGCAATTTGTGAAAAAGCGCTTATCCGCACATGCTTATCCACGATTGGTGGAGTTTGTTCAAGAACTGCCGAAGACTCCAAGTGGAAAAATTCAGCGTTTCTTATTAAGAAATCAAGAGATTGCAAAACAATCTACGCAGCATGCAAGTTAAATGACGCAACGATTAACCCTAAATTTATGCCGAACAATCAGGATCCAAATCAAGCTTTCATTCAATTCTAGTCATTTTCAAACTGGATGAAAGCAATTGATTGATGTACAGGAAGATAAGATGCAATTTACCGAAGAACAATTATTAATTCAGGACATGGCACGCAGTTTCGCACAGGAACAAATTAAACCTCAAGCGGCTGAATGGGATAAAAACGGTACCTTTCCCAAAGCGGCTTTAGCGCAGATGGGGGAACTGGGTTTATTGGGTATGTTGGTATCAGATGAATGGGGTGGTTCAGATACAGGTAATCTTGCCTATGTTATGGCTTTAGAAGAGATTGCCGCGGCCGATGGGGCAACCTCAACCATTATGAGTGTACATAACTCGGTAGGCTGTGTTCCTATTGCTAAATTTGGCACAGAAGAACAAAAGCAGAAATATTTAGTGCCTTTAGCACAAGGCAAAATGATCGGTGCATTTGCATTAACTGAGCCACATACGGGTTCAGATGCTGCTGCCATTAAAACTCGTGCAGTAAAAGATGGCAATGAATGGGTGATTAATGGTGCTAAGCAGTTTATTACCTCTGGTCATAATGCAGGGGTCATTATTGTCTTTGCTGTGACTGACCCAAGTGCAGGGAAAAAAGGCATGAGTGCTTTTATTGTACCAAGAGAAACACCCGGTTATGAAGTGATTCGTACTGAAAAAAAGCTTGGATTACATGCCTCAGATACCTGCCAAATCGCACTCACAGACGTGCGAGTGCATGAAAGCCTAATGTTAGGAAAAGAAGGTGAAGGTTTGAAAATCGCCTTATCAAATCTAGAAGGCGGTCGTATTGGTATAGCGGCGCAAGCGGTTGGTCTTGCACGAGCAGCATTAGAAGAAGCAACCCGATATGCCAAAGAGCGTATTACCTTTGGAAAGCCGATCTTTGAACATCAGGCAGTTGCGTTCCGATTGGCAAGTATGGCAACAGAAATAGAAGCCGCACGCCAATTGGTCTATCACGCGGCACGTTTAAAAGAAGCAGGACAACCTTGTTTAAATGAAGCGTCTATGGCTAAACTTTTTTCATCTGAAATGGCAGAACGTGTTTGCTCCGCAGCATTACAAGTCTTTGGAGGTTATGGTTATCTCAAAGATTTCCCGATAGAACGTATTTATCGTGATGCACGTATTTGCCAAATCTATGAAGGTACGAGTGATATTCAACGTTTAGTAATTGCCCGTAGCTTATAACGTCTTTAAGACATTTAAAACGACAAGGCTTCAGATATGAAGCCTACTTATAAATATTGAACATATATAGGGATCTCACATGCAATTTGAAACGATTCTGCTCGAAAAGAACAATGGTGTTGGACTCATTATTTTAAATCGTCCTCAGGCCTTAAATGCGTTGAATAGCACAATAATTAAAGACCTTAATTTGGCCTTGGATGATTTAGATCGAGATCCAACTATCGGTTGTATGGTTATTACAGGTTCAGAAAAAGCCTTTGCCGCTGGTGCAGATATTAAAGAAATGGCTGAACTGAGTTTTCCGAATATTTATTTGGATGATTTTTTTCATCTGGCAGATCGAATTGCGCAGCGCCGTAAACCTCTAATCGCAGCTGTCAGTGGTTATGCGTTAGGTGGAGGCTGTGAGTTAGCGCTCATGTGTGACTTTATTTACTGTGCCGATAATGCAAAATTCGGTTTACCAGAAGTGACTTTGGGAGTAATCCCAGGGATAGGTGGGACACAGCGCTTAACGCTTGCTATAGGTAAGGCTAAAGCCATGGAAATGTGTCTGACTGCGAGACAAATGGGCGCAGCAGAAGCAGAGCAGAGTGGTTTAGTTGCTCGAGTCTTTCCTAAAGAGGAGTTGGTCGAAAAGACCTTAAATGCTGCTAAAAATATAGCCGAAAAATCTGTGGTGGCAACCATGATGATCAAAGAGTCAATTAACCGTGCATTTGAAGTCAGTTTGCAAGAAGGTTTGCGTTTTGAACGCAGAACATTCCATTCGATTTTTGCAACTCAAGACCAAAAAGAAGGTATGCAAGCATTTGTTGAAAAGCGCCAAGCCAATTTTAAAAACAATTAAAAATAAAAAAGGATAATACGGATATGAGTACAAATAACTTAATGATTGAAGAACATGGACATTTAGGCCAAATCAGTTTAGATCGCGTGGCAAGTTTAAATGCCTTGTCTTTGAATATGATCCAAGGGATTCAACAGCAATTAGCACTATGGGCTGATCAAACCAATATTCATGCCGTGCTTATTCGCTCAAATAGTCCCAAAGCATTTTGTGCAGGTGGAGATATTCGCTATCTCTATGATAGTTATATGAATGGTAGAGATGATCATCAAGCTTATTTTCAAGCTGAGTATGAAATGCTGAACACCATTCGTGCGTATGAAAAACCCATTATTGTCATACTCGATGGCTATGTACTTGGCGGTGGATTTGGCTTAGCGCAAGCATGTCATGTGCTTGTCAGCAGCGAAAAATCTAGATTTGCCATGCCTGAAACTGCCATTGGATTTTTCCCAGATGTGGCTGCGACACACTTTTTATCCCGTTTAGATGATATTGGTGTGTACATGGCAACTACAGGCGATCAAATCAGTGCCAGCGATGCGTTGTATCTAGATTTGATTGACTACCATGTTCCGAGTGAGCAACTTGTTCAATTAGAAGAAGAATTAAGAAATTCCAAGCAACTAAGCAAGGAAAATATTGAACAATTGATTGCGAAATATATTACTCGACCAGCGGAAAGTGAACTTAGTCAAAATGCAGATTTAATTCGTAAGCATTTTGGTTTTGAGAGCATTGATGCCATTGAAAATAGTCTTGAAAATGAACAGCATAATGATGCTCAAGTGTGGGCGCTAAAAATACGCAATACCTTGGAACAACGATCTCCAATCGCGAAAAGGATCAGTTTGCAACTCCAACATTTAGGTCGAAGTCTTTCACTAAAGCAATGCATGCAAATTGAACGACATTTGCAAGATGTTTGGTTTCAACATGGGGATATTGTTGAAGGTGTGCGCGCATTAATTGTGGATAAAGACAAGCAGCCAAAGTGGCAACAATCTAGTCCGACTTTAGACAAAATAATGGATGAAATATCTATTTAATCAGTGATTTAAAAAACTTTAACGATTCAAACCATTGGTCAATATTCATACTTAATTTCTTATTCGATATGAACAAGTGACTCAGCGTAAATTAAACATATATAAGATCTGAAAAATATTGATTTTCAAGAAGAAAATCATCACATAAACTAGGCATCGTGAAAATGCAATATAGAAATATCTTGCAGAATAAGGAAGATAACAATGCAAAATGTACAGGGAAACACAGCTCCACCAGCTAAGTCCTCGCATCGTTTAGCGGGTATTTCCAGCATGGTGGGTACAACCATCGAATGGTATGACTTTTTTATCTATGGTGCTGCCGCAGCACTCATTTTCAATCGACTTTTTTTCCCAAATCTTGATCCGTTAACGGGCGTATTGGCAGCATTTGCTACTTATGCTGTAGGCTTTATTGGTCGTCCACTCGGTGGCATTGTTTTTGGTCATTTTGGCGATAAAATCGGTCGTAAATCAATGTTATTGGTCACATTAATGTTGATGGGTATTCCCACAGTGATGATTGGGTTGTTACCGACATTTGAAACCATTGGTTATTGGGCAACGGTTTGTTTAATTATTTTAAGATTTATACAAGGCATGGCCATGGGTGGAGAATGGGGCGGAGCAGTCCTCATGGCGGTAGAGCATGCGCCAGCGGGTAAAAAAGGCTTTTGGGGAAGTTTACCGCAAGCCAGTACAGGTGGTGGTTTATTGCTCGCTTCCGTGGCTTTAGGTCTAGTCTCAATGTTGCCTGAAGAAGCACTATTTAGCTGGGGTTGGCGTCTGCCATTTTTAGCCAGCATTATTTTACTGGCTGTAGGTTGGTATATTCGAGTGAAAGTGCCTGAGTCACCAGACTTTGAAAAAGTTAAAGCTCAAACCGAAACAATTAAAGTTCCAGCAAAACAAGTGTTTAAAAATCATCCTAAGCAGTTGATTACGATTATTTTATCTCGAGCTGCTGAAAATGCTTGGTTCTATTTAGCATCGACATTTGCTTTAGCCTATACTACCACACAGCTAAATATTCCTAGACAAGACATTTTGTTTGCAACGATTTGTGGTGCTGCGGTCATCATGGTCATTACGCCAATTTTTGGGCATTTGTCTGATAAAGTTGGGCAAAAAAACATGTTCAGATTTGGTTTATGCGTACTGGCTTTATACAGCTATCCATTTTTTGCAATGTTAAATACCAAGGATCCTGTATTGGTTTGGACGGCCATTGTGATTGGTATTGGCGTAGTTTTTCCTTTGATGTATGCGCCGCAGTCACAGTTATTTTCACGCCAATTTCCAGCAGAAATACGTTATAGCGGTATTTCAATCTCAGTTCAATTTGCAGGCGTGCTAGGTGGTGGTTTAGCTCCATTAATCGCGACGAAATTGTTGAGTATTGGTGATGGAAGCCCCAATTTAATTATTGCCTATATTTCAGGCTTTGCAGTGATTGCGATTATTGCGTCGTCATTTTTAAAGCCGGATCAAATAGAGCAAAAAACAAAAGCATTTAGCAGTAAAGAAATTAAATCTTCATAAATCAAAAATCAGGTAAACAGTAGGCTGATTTAAATATAGAAATTAATGTGAATTAGCCATAGCAATCGTTGTTATGGCTTTTTTCTTGTCTGAGGATTGTAGCAGGACAAATAATATTGTCAGTATTGCGTAGGATTTTGGCGGCACAAAATATGTTTGATGTGTAAGAGCAACAAATCAAGTTTGTTACACAGATGAAAGATTTAAGCATCAATATATTAAAAAATATTAAATATCAAAGTCTTAATTATACTATTTCGTATAATGTATATTATGTTAAATAGAATATCCAAGACTGTGGCCTACACAACGCATCCGTTGCCACAGCTCGACATCGTGAATCTGTAAAATTATCATTCACGATGCCGAGTACGCTAATGAACATAATATACGTTATGCCGAAATCAGAATCTTATCAATTGGCGAATCTGACGTTCCTGATGTTTAAATTCAAACCCTCTCATTTTTTCAACTCGCTCAGGTTATAATAATGGTCTCCCAAAATATGATTGATCTAATATGAGCACCTCCAATGACCCTTTACACGGCAAAAAACTTGCTGACATCTTGGATGAATTATTGGATTACTACGGTGGTTTTGAAGGCTTAAGCCGCAAAATTGAAATTAGATGTTTTTGCATAGATCCAAGCGTTAAATCATCACTACGATTCTTACGTACTACACCTTGGGCACGTGAAAAAGTAGAAAGCTTATATTTGTATGTCTTACGCCAAAAAGCCAAACAGAAAGCGTAACGATGAATGCCTACGCTCAAATAATCTTGTATAGCAGTTTGTGTTTTAAGATAAAATGAAACTGCTGAATCCTTCTAGCTATTCCTTGCACGCAGTATTTTCGCCTCAGATTTAAATTGATCCCTATTATGAGCAATCCTTTTTCCCAGCATCATCAAATTGGTGTAGTCACTACATTTTCTGAATTGATTCATCGTCATTTTGAAGGTCAAATGAATGCGCTTTGCTGGCAACGTAGCTTACAAGGCGACTTTAAAGAAATAGTCGAAAAACTCGAACTGATTGAAAATATAACCGAAATTCCCATAGATGATCTGAAGGAATTAAAGCTTTCAGCGCAAGGTCATTTAGCTAGAGAAATCATTTTAAATGACATGCAACAATTAACAGCATTTGGTGCATCACCCTCGCTGAATTTGCTTAAATGTTATGAACGCGATGATGAATTCGATTTCATCTCAACCGATGTTTATTCTTTTCATGTTGATCGATCACCCATCGCTACCGATACCTTTTTATGTACGTATTATGGTGCTTCTAGTGATATTGTGCCAAATGATCAAGTCACACAAAAAATCTTAATTCCTGAAATACGAGAGCAACTCAAAGCTTTGTACGATGGCCCTGACTCAGAGTTTGATGATTTTTTAGCGGAATATTTTTTTGATTTACATTATCAACTCAAAGACAATGCTGTGCCTGTAAATTTAGGCAATGGTCATCTATGGCGTTTAGCGGTGGATCATCCTACACAGCCAGTTTTACCTTGTGTGCACCGCGCACCTGTTGAAAATGCAGGTGAATATCGGCTTATGCTGATTTGCTGATTTTAAATATTAATGGATCCTGAGTCCATACGATCCATTCTGTCTAATGAATGAACCGTATGGGTTAATGCAATATCGTTTTAATCAAAATTGCTTAGTCTAGATTATTGAGATCGAGCTGTATTAAGCCAGCGGTAAAGCACTGGCAATAGCACCAAGGTCAGCAAGGTGGAAGAAAGAATACCGCCGATCACAACCGTGGCTAAAGGCCGTTGCACTTCCGCACCTGTACCTGTTGCCAAAGCCATTGGTACAAAACCTAAAGAGGCAACACAGGCAGTCATGAGTACTGGGCGTAATCGAAGTACAGCGCCCTGCCATACGGCTTCATGCAATGGATACTTGTCCCCCAGTTCTTTAATGAAGGTCAGCATGACCAGGCCATTCAGCACAGCAACACCTGAGAGTGCAATAAATCCAATCCCTGCAGACATCGAAAGCGGAATATCTCTTAACCAAAGAAACAATACACCGCCCGTTAAGGCAAAGGGTACGCCAGTAAAGACCAGCAGACTTTCTTTCACATTATGAAATACTGCCATTAATAAAATAAAGATGGTCAGTAGTGCTAAAGGAATGACAATTTGCATTCTTGCTTTGGCAGATGCAAGGTTTTCAAATTGACCGCCATATTCAATCCAATAACCGCTTGGTAATGCATATTGTTTCAGCTGAGTCTGCATATCCGCCACAAAAGAACCTAAATCACGGCCTTCAACATTGGCAGTCACTACAATACGGCGTTTACCATTTTCACGGCTGACTTGATTGATCCCATCTACATTAGACACTGTGGCAACATTTGAGAGTACAATACTGCCACCATTTGGCAACTTTAACGGTAGTTGTGAAATCGTGCTTACATTACGGTCTTGATCATTTAAACGAATAACAAAGTCAAAACGGCGATCGCCTTCTAAAATCTCCCCTACACTTTGTCCACCGACACTGGCTGCCACAGTATCCTGTATAGATTTAACGCTTAAACCATATTGCGCAGCCAAAGCCTTATCTATTTCAATATTTAATAAAGGCAAACCTGAGGTTTGTTCAACTTTTACGGCGCTACTCCCCGCAACTTGCTGCATAATTTTGGCAATTTTAGTGGCTTCTGTGTTAAGCACTTGCATATCATCGCCAAATATTTTAACGCCCACATCACTACGCACACCTGAGATCAGCTCATTAAAGCGCAGTTCAATAGGTTGGGAAAACTCACTGTTATTGCCAGGAATCGTAGCCACATAAGCCACCATACGGCCACGCAGTTCATCCACACTTTCTTTAGGGTTCGGCCATTCATTACGTGGTTTGAGCATAATATAACCATCGGAAATGTTCGGAGGCATTACATCGGTTGCCACTTCTGCTGTACCTGTACGAGCAAATACAGCCTGAATCTCTGGAAATTTTTTCAGCAGCAATTTCTCAGCGTTCTCCTGCATTTTTAATGATTCTTCTAGGCCTGTGCTTGGTGAGCGCATCAACTGAACTGCAAAATCACCCTCACTCAGCTGTGGTGCAAACTCACTGCCAATTTTGGTGCTTAAAAGCCCAGTAATGAGCAGTAAACACAGTGCAAAAGTCATCACTACAGCCTTGTAATGAAAGGCTTTATTTAAAATTTGAAGATACTGCTTTTTCAGCCAATTCATCCAACGGCTTTCTGTTTCTTTAATTTCACCTTTCACCCAAAGCGCTACAGCAGCAGGTACAAATGTAATAGACAGAATGATCGCCGCCACAAGTGCCAATACCACAGTTAATGCCATCGGATGGAACATTTTTGCTTCTACACCACTTAAAGCAAAAATTGGCAAATAAACCACTAAAATAATTAACTGACCGAATATCAGCGGACGGCGTGCCTGACGAGCAGCCAAAAAGACTTCTTTAAAGCGTTCATTTTGCGTTAATGGACGTTTCAACGTTTGCTGTACATGGGCTAAACGTCGTATACAGTTTTCAACAATCACCACTGCACCATCAACAATAATCCCGAAATCCAATGCGCCTAAGCTCATTAGGTTCGCGCTGATATTCTTTTGTGCCATACCGGTTAAGGTAAATAGCATTGAAAGTGGAATAACGCAGGCAGTAATTAAGGCGGCACGGATATTACCTAAAAAGATAAATAAAATGATAATGACTAGAATTGCACCTTCAACCAAGTTCTTTTGAACGGTTTTAATGGCTTTCTCCACCAATGTGGTACGGTCATACACTGTTTCAATTTTTACCCCTTTGGGTAAGCTGGCTTGAATGTCTTTAATTTTGGCATCTACAGCTTTCGAGACAGTTCGGCTATTTTGTCCCATGGCCATCATGGCAATACCTAAAACAGTTTCTTCCCCATTATAGGTTGCACCACCTGTTCGCAAATCATGCCCTATCGATACTTGTGCAATATCACCCACACGAATTGGACTGCCGTTTGGACTGTCAATCATGGTGTTTTCAATATCTGAAATGGTGTTTAAGGTTCCCGGCACTCGAACTGTTAACTGCTGACCATTTTCTTCAATAAAACCTGCACCACGGTTTTCATTATTTTCCGTGAGCGCTTGCTGTAATTGTTCTAATGACAGATTCAGCTGTTGCATGCGGTTTAAATCAGGTGAAACCACGTAGGTTTTATTAAAACCACCAATACTGTTGACCTCGGCAACACCTTGTACACGCTGTAATTGCGGACGCACAATCCAATCTTGAATTTCACGCAAATCCATCGCGCTATATGCCGTGCCATCTGCTTTTTTGGCATTGGGTTCAGCTTTAAGCACCCATTGATAAATTTCACCCAAACCTGTCGAAACGGGCGACATCGTCGGAGAAACCTGAGCAGGCAATGTCGACTGAACTTCCTGTACCCGCTGATTAATTTGCTGACGCGCCCAATAAATATCCGTACCGTCTTTAAAGACAATCGTAACTTGTGACAGGCCATAACGGGAAATAGAACGGGTCAACTCCAAATCTGGAATACCTGCCATCGCATTTTCAATCGGATAAGTAATCCGCTGTTCAACTTCTAACGCTGTAAAGCCATTGGCCTGCGTATAAATTTGCACTTGGGTGTTGGTAATATCAGGTACTGCATCAATCGGCAGTTTTTGATAACTGTAAATCCCGACGGCAATCCATGTGCAGACAAACAGCATCACCCAAATTGCATTTTGAATTGAAAACTGAATAATGCGTTCGAATAGACCTTCTGGCTTTGGTAAATCTGTGTTCGGGTTCTCTGAATTAGTGTTCATGGCCAGCCTCGTCTTTTTCCAGTTCAGATTTCAGTAAAAAACTGCCTTGGGAAATATACTTTTGCCCTGCTTCAAGACCTGAAAGCACTTCTAGCCATTGACCATCACTGGATGCTTGCCCAAGTTTTAGCGCTTGTGCTTTTAAATGTACTTGACCTTTTTGCTCAGATTCGACAATAAAAATACTGTCTTTTCCCTCTATGCTTTGTACGGCAGACTTTTGCACCCGTAATGCTTTTTTAGTGCCCGAATCAGCCAATAGCACATTGACCATCACATTCGGGCGAAGCTCAACAGATTGTTGTTTTAATTTGGCACGTACCACTAAGCGTCCAGTTTGCACATCTGCCTTTGACGTCAGGCTTTGTACCTCTGCGCTATAGAGCTGATCTGAGCCATTGATTTTGAAAGAGACGTTTTGACCTGCTTGCAGCTGGCCTGAATATTGATTTGGCAAATGAAATTCCAGCCACAAATCTTTTAGTTGTTCGATGGTGAACAATTGATCTGCCAATTGCACATTTTCACCTACAACAATATCTTTTTGACTGATTACACCTGCAATAGGCGCACGAATGATAAAACGTCCATTTTGACTGCCATTTACACCTAAAGCTTGCAACCGCGATTGTGCTGACTGTACGCTAATTTGAGCCTGACGATAGGCATTTTCAGCACGCTGAAAGTCTTGTTTAGCAGAAATCCCTTGAGACCACAGCTTTTGCTCACGTTGATAATCTTGACGGGCTAAATCTAGATTGGCTTCTGCCATACGTAAATTGGCTTGCTGATCAATCAATTCAGGCACTGACAGCACAGCTAAGGTTTGCCCTTTTTGTACAGTTTGACCGAGTGCTACATTGACTTGCTCGACATGACCGCTGAAGTTTGGGGAAATATGTGCCTGTTGATCTGTATTCACGGCCAATTTACCCGGCAATTGAATAATATTTTCGACCAGACCATTTTCCGCGGTTGCCATTTTAATTCCTTGTTCCACCATTTGCTGAGCGGTAAGTTGTAGTTCACCTTCTTCTGCATGTTCTGCTTCAGCATCACTATTATTAGCCTCGTTATGCTCTCCTTCATGCTCAGTTTTATCCGCATCGGATTTATTTTGACTGAACCAAATAGCAGTACACAGCATCAGCGTTAGGCCAATCAAAACTGCAATCATCAAAGGTTGTGAAATTTTTCCATCTTGTTTAATTTTCATATGCTTGACTGCCTTATTGTACTGATGCGCTGTTGATGAGATTTTGGGATGCCTCAATGGCTTTTTTATTGAGTTGGCTATAAGCATCTGAACGGCTGATTTCTTCATAACTGGTGCCGATACTTAAGGCTTCAGCACTGAGTGCGCTCTGCCAAGCCTGCGCCAAAATTTGCATTTGGCTAAGTCGAAGGTCTTGGAGTTGTTTTGTGGTTTGCTGTACGTCTGTAATAGCAAATTTACCTGCCTGAAAACCTTGCAAAGTTCGGTTTTGAACCTTTTCAGCCAAACCAATCTGATTGCCTGTGGCATCAAACTGCATACGCAGACCTTTAAGCTGGTGAATGCTATTGGCAATGTCCAAAACTTGCTGTTTTAACTCGCGCTGTTGCTGATGATTTAATAAAATTTGCTGTTTTTGCGCCATTGGAATGGCATATTGCTGGCGGTTAAAAATATTTAGCGGAATATCCACACCAAGTACCAAGACCGTATCATTGGTATCTGTTGGAGACTTGGTACGTGACATGCCCATATTTAGGGTTGGGTTTGGACGTGCCTGTACTTTTAAATGTTCAATTTGCTGATTTGCCTGCTGAACATTCAAGGCATACAATTTTTGTAGCCAACCTTCCGATAAATTACGTTCAACTAAATTTTGGCTCTGTTCAGGCCAAGGTGTAACGCTGTTATTCAGTCCGATTTGCGACGTGGTTTCCCCCCATAAATTAGAAAGCTGACGCGCCACAGTTTGCTGTTTTAAAAACGCCTGTTGGTATAGACGTTGTATTTCCAATGCTTCAATTTGAGCGCGCTCCACATCCACCAAAGCGATACTGCCTGCCTGATAACGTTTTTGCGCACTGTCCAAATTAGATTTACTGAGTTTGAGCTGTGTAGCGTAAATCGATTGCTCATTTTGAGCGATGGCTAGCTGTGACCATGCATACTTCACAATCAGCTGACTTTGCGCGTTCCAAATCTGCTGTTGCAACTGAATTTGCTGTGCTGAGGTACTCGCGAGTGCTTGATTGATTTTACGCTGACCGAATACATCCAGTGGCTGGCTGATTGCGATACTGAGCTCTTGATCTTGATTTTTACCAAAACCATTTTGTTCAATCGATAGACTTGGGTTTTGCCATAGCTTGCTTTGACGCAGATTAAAATCAGAGATTTGCTGTTGTTGTTGCCAAATATCAGTTTGGGCTTGGTAGTTTTGTACTTTGGTAAATGCAGATTCAAAACTACTGACATTTTCCGCAAAAGTACTTTGTAAGGCCGTCGAAATACCGACAGCTAAGCCTAGACGTATAAACGCCATAAAATATAAAGACATGATTTTTCCCACTCATTTATTAAAAAAAGTGGCGGGAATGTTTTAGGCTACCCCGCCATTAGCGGAGCATAAACAGGAGGAGGTGTTTGCAGTAATAAATCAGGGGCTTGATAAAGATTCTTCCAAACAAATTTTGGCGAATATTCAAAGGCCTGATGTGCAATAAAAAGAATCGATTGTTGGTTTTGTACAATCAAATGCGTCATAGACGGTAAATGGTCTTGATGATCTTCACCAAGTTGCAGATCGTTAGCGATATTTTTGACTGGTTTGCTACTAGATTCATCAGATGCTTGATGCAACGAATGCTGTGGATCGGTTTCATTGCTAACGCATAAGATATTTTGATGATGACCAAAATGATAGCTTTGAACAACTTGAGTTTGCTCTTCATGCACACAGAAAGCGGCTGCCACGTTCCAAAGGCTTTGGAACATGAACAATCCAACTAAGACTGTTATCCATGTCGCAGAACGCATATTGCATCAATCAAGAAAATTTTAACGATTATAAAGCTTGGAGTCGGTCGAAGGTCAAGTGAATCTTTGAATTTGTCTTAAAAATGGATTGCCATAGAGATATAACGTAAGGCATTCGCTTTAATCCCCTGACACGGCACATGCTAAAGACAATCCATTGGTTCATGATTACGATTTTTATCGGCGAAACCTTTATTTTTAATTCAGTTCGGAATCATTCTTCAACTTAGCTTTTCTTGTCACAACTAAGCCGCAGAGAACCACCAATGTCGTAACACCTAAAGATAATGAAGTTTCATAACTGTAGGCTGGAGATAAAAACATATAGATCAGCACACTTAAGATCACCAAAATGACTGCCCATGTCAACCATGGAAATAGCCACATTTTAAACGCAACCTCAGTTCCATTTTTTTCGATTTGTGTTCTCAATTTAAGCTGTGAAAATGCAATCACTAAATAAACCAATAAGGCAATTGAACCTGTTGTAGACAGTAAAAATCCAAATACTTGGCCTGGAAATAAATAATTGACTGCACAGCAAATTAAGCCCACTACAGACGATGCAAATACAGCAATAGCAGGTACACCAGAGGCATTAATAGATGTGACCCATTGAGGTGCTTCTTTGCGTGTCCCCAATGAAAATAGCATCCTTGATGAACTATAAAGTGCGGCATTCATACAACTTGCAACTGCAATAAATACCACACTATCAATAATCAATTTTGATTGAGGGACATTTAAACTGACCAAGACATACTGGAAGGTGCCTAATTGTTGTAATTGCGGTGAACGCCAATCAACCAATGCAACCGTTATAAAAATTGAAACCACAAAAAATAAGATGACCCGATACAACACTAAATTGGTTGCGCGTTTAATTTTTTGTTCAGGATCTTTTGATTCTGCTGCAGCGATCGATAATATTTCTACACCAAAGAATGAAAATGCTGAAATCAATATTGCTGAAAGTACACCACCCAGACCATTTGGCATAAATCCATCATTTTTAAACAGATTTTCTACACCACTCACTTCAGGTGCTAATGGCCAAAATCCAAATATTGCGGTGAGTCCAATGGCGATAAAAATTACAATAGCCAAGACTTTTATCAGAGAAAACCAAAATTCAAACTCACCAAAACTCCGAGTACTAAAAAAGTTCGCTAAACTGAGAAGCACAATAAAGAATGTCGCAAATACAGCACTTGATATTGAAGGAAACCATGCATGCAGAATTTCTGCACCAGCGATTGCTTCAATTGGAATAACTAAAACCCAAAACCACCAATATAACCATCCGATGGTAAAGCCCGCCCAAGGCCCAATGGCTTTTCTTGCATAGGTTGAAAATGAGCCGGTGTCAGGTTGAGCTACAGCCATTTCTCCCAACATTCGCATGACTAAAAAAACCAATATACTGGTAATTATATAAGCAAGAACGGCGGCAGGCCCTGCTTTTGCAATCGCAGCAGATGATCCAACAAACAGTCCAGCACCAATTACACCACCAATACTGATCATTGTAATATGCCGATTAGATAGCCCTGCACCCAGTTTTGCAGTTGAATTATGTGTGGCTAAGCTATCATCATGCATCGATTAGATTCCCTGTCTGCACGGTCAGTCGTACAAATCATTATTTCCAAGATCATTAGGAATAAAAAAGGGAAAACGCTGTGTTCTCCCTTGTTTTGTAACAATTTAATCTAGAAAATGAGTTTTTCATAGTTCTAATCAAAACTTTAAGATGCAGCTTAATGCCATTTTTTCATCTAATTTATTGTTATTACTTATATAATTTATATTTATTTAAATAACCTATTTGACCATTTTCTAGATGCAAAATATGGGCTTTTAAATAATCTAACTCATCACCATGATGCGTGACATATATCATCGGCAGCGCCGACTGTTCTTTCACCGTGTTTAAAAATGGCAATATTTGATCTTTCAGCCTGCGGTCCAGTCCTGTCAGCGGTTCATCTAACAGCAGTAAGTCAGGCTGTGACAGCAATGCGCGTCCTATGGAAACGCGCTGCGCCTCGCCTCCGGAAAGTTCATGCGCCCGCCGTTTCAGCAGTGGCTTCAACTCAAGCAGATCCGCTACTTGCTGAAACTGAAATTGCGCATTTTCCTGAGCGCTTAACTTCTCTGCATATTGCAGATTTTGCTGCACATTCATATGCGGGAAAAGCCATGCTTTTTGAAAAATCAGCGCAATACGGCGTTTATGCATCGGCACGTTAATCTTCTGCGCCGCATCGAACACTTCACGCGTATTCAGCGAAATATAACCTTGCTGCGGTTGCAGCAGACCAACCAAATTTTTCAACAGCGTAGATTTCCCACTACCTGATGGCCCCATAATGCCAAGCAGCTGTTCTTGCATCTGCAGCCGAGCCTGCAATTGAAAACCTGCATATTGAAACTGAAAATCACACTGAAGCATGGCTTGTTCCGAGTTTTCGCTGATAGCGCTGTAAAATATAATAATTAGCAATCAATGCGCCAAAAGCCGCCAGCAATGAAAGGATCACTAAACGCATTGCGGCCTCTTCACCATTTGGCTGCTGTATCAGCGAATAAATGGCGATAGGAATGGTTCGGGTTTCATCTGGAATATTGCCGACAAAGGTAATGGTTGCGCCAAACTCACCTAGACTTCGGCTAAAGCCTAAAATGCTGCCAATTAAAATCCCTGGTAAAGCCAGCGGCAGGCTGATTGAGACAAATACCCGTAAAGGATGTGCGCCTAGTGAGCCTGCAACCTGCTCAAGCTGTTGATTGATCATTTGAAAAGACAAACGGATCGGCTGCACAATCAGCGGAAATGACACAATCATCGATGCTAAAACGGCGCCTTTCCAATTAAAAACCAGCTGAATTCCCCATTCAATTAGCATCTTGCCGATCCAGCCATTTGAACCAAACAGCACCAATAGCAAATATCCTAGAACCACCGGCGGCAGCACCATTGGCATTTGTAAAAGTGCTTCGACCAAAAATTTTAAATGAAACTCATAGCGCGCCAAAACCCATGCCAGCCCTATAGCAAATGGTAAGCAAAATACAGTGGCGCAAATGGCAACCTTAGCCGACAGATACAAGGCGCTCCACTCTTCAGGGCTTAGCATGCTTTAGCCCTTCACACCAAAGCCATAATTCTTAAACAGCATTTTGCTTTGCGCATGGTCTTTAAGATAACGGTAAAACTTCACGGCCTCAGGTTTAGCTGCGCCTTGCTGTGTTAAAGCCAATGGGTAAATGATGGGTTGATGGGTATGGTTTGGAAAAATCCCGGCTATTTTAACTTTAGAACTGATCATCGCATCGGTACGATAAACAATCCCCGCTTGGCACTCACCTCGTTCGACAAAAGCCAAAGCCGATCGTACATCATCTGTCCCGACAATCCTTCCATTCAAACTTGATAGCCAGCCCAACTTGGTCAGGCTTTGTTTGGCATATTTTCCAGCAGGTACAGACTCCATTTGCCCTGTACATAAGTGACCTTTGAATGCCTTGGCAAAATTAAACTGCGGCACGGCTTTAAATTGCATATTCACCGCTTTAGGCGTAATCAGCACCAAATCATTAGACAGCACAGAGTGTACATGTTTAGCTGATACTTTTTGCTTTTGCACCAAGTAATTCATCCAATCCTGATCCGCCGAAAAGAATAGGTCACTTGGTGCACCCGCTTCAATCTGTTTGGCTAAAGCAGATGACGCGCCAAATACCGGTACAATTTTGATGTCTGGATTCTGTGCCTGATATTGCTTTGCAATATCGCTGATAGCATTGCTTAAACTGGCTGCAGCATAAATTTTGACTGTTTCCGCCTGAGATGCGCCAGCAATGAAGCTCAGTCCTACTGCTAAAATAAATTTGAATCGCATAGCAAACTCCTAATGCTGAATAAATACGCCTTGAAGAATTTGTCCTGCTTGCACAGACTGCCCTGCAGGAATCCGAACAATGCAATTGGCTTGCATTAAATTGCTCAACATATGCGACTGCTGTTTAGACAGGCTGGTTAGTTGAAGCTTGCCTTGCTTATCAAAGTGCGCCGACATTCTTAAAAACCGCTCACGTGCATCTGCTTTTAGGTCATGTGTCATGACTGCGCTGAACCAGTCCAGCGCAGGTGTTTGACCTTGTAGGGCTTTCAATAATCTATCTGTATAAATTTGCATGCCGACATAGACTGCAGCGGGGTTGCCCGGCAGTCCGAGTAAATAACAGGAACTGCTGTCAGGACGTCGATATTGTGCAAACAGCATCGGTTTGCCGGGTTTTTGTTTCACTTTCCAGAAAATTTGCTGAAAACCGATGTCCAAGGCTGCCGGCCGAACAAAATCATAATCACCGACAGATACGCCGCCAGTCGTTAAAATTAAATCAAAGCTATCTTTTAAACGGTTGAATAAATCTAAAACCGCCTGTTTTTCATCTGCAATATGAATCACTTCAACTTGGACGTGCTGCGACTGAAACCATACTAAAATCAGCGGCGCATTGGCATCAAATATTTTACCAGCACGGTAATCTTCTATATTTTGCGCAACTTCATCACCTGTAATCACGACCGCAATTTTCGGATAGGCAAAAACTTCGCAGTGTGAAATACCAGCCATACTGAGCGCTGCAATTGATCCAACCGTCAGCTTTTGACCACGCGCTGCTAAACATTGTCCAAATGAAATTTCCTCACCTGCATCTCGAATATCTGCATGCGGGCTTAAGGCTGCAGTCAGTTCAATCTGCTGTCTATCCGCCTTTACAATTTCTTGCCGCGCTACAGTTGCCGTGCCTTCAGGTATCGGCGCGCCGGTAAATATGCGGACAGCTTGCCCTGCTTTTAAGCTTATTTCAGCCGTTTGCCCTGCGCGGATTTCTCCAATCAGCTTAAATTGCGCGCCGGGTTTAATTTCACCCGCTGCGCAAATGGCATAGCCATCCACTGCGCTTTGCGCAAATAAAGGCAGCTGAATTGGTGAATGCACATCTGCCGCCAAATAACGGCCTAAAGCGTGCTGAAGCGCCAAAGTTTCATGCGCTAAAATTTGCGTATGTGTCTGAATCAGCGTAAGCGCTTCGTCCACTGAAATCAGTCCAGCCTCGGCCCCGCAGCCTGCGTGCAATACGGCTTGGTTCATTGGTAGCCTCCTGCATGCGGAATATTCTTCTGCACATCAAATAGATGCACCAAGGCAGGTAAAATGGCAATCAATGATTCTTTTGCGCCTTGTCTGCTGCCCGGCAGTGTAATGACTAAACTGTCATCAATATAGCCGGCAACACCGCGGCTGAGGGCCGCATAAGGGGTGCGTTTCTGCCCAAAACTGCGGGATGCTTCCATCAGCCCTGGAATTTCCCGTTTTAACAGCGGCTGAATGGTTTCAACGGTTAAATCTTTCTGGCCTAGACCTGTACCGCCCACGGTCAAAATCAGCGGATATTGCGTCTTATGCTGTTCAATAAGAGCCAAAAGCTGTTCAGGACTGTCCGGTATCACTTGATAGCTGATGTTGCTGAAGTTTGCTTCTTCTAAAATTTCGAGGACATTTTGCCCTGCAGTATCTGATTTTTTACCGGCAGCAACCGTATCTGAAAGCACAATAATCGACGCCGATAAGCTTTCTTTCAATACACGGGTAAAATGTGATTTACCGCCTTTTTTCTTTTGCAGTTTCACCTGATCTAGGCATAAATCTTCAGGCTCACAGTGCGGTTTCAGCATGTCATACAGCGTTAAACCGGCAAGACTGACCGCAGTTAATGCTTCCATTTCCACACCCGTTGGGCCAATGGTTTCGACCACAGCACTGATTTCGACATGCGCCTCAAATAATTCATATTCGACATCTGCACGGTAGATCGGCAGCGGATGACACAGCGGAATGAGTTCATCCGTGCGTTTTGCGCCCAATATACCTGCAATCCGTGCGGTTTTCAGCGCATCGCCTTTTTCTGTATTGCCATTACGCAGCAGTTCAATGCAATGTGGCGGCGCATGCAGAATTCCAGTTGCAATGGCTGTACGGTAACTTTCCGCTTTCATGCCCACATTTTTCATTGCTTAGTCCTTATCTTATTCATTTGCGTCTGCAGTATTAAATTTGGAGTTTTATAGGTGCCATTGGTAAATATTGGCGTTCAAATGCATGGTCTGATGGCTGTTTTGATGTGCATGTTCACATGACTCGCCATGAATATGAGCATGCTGCGCTGCATGAATTGTCGCCTTGGGCACATGATCTTTACGAATACAGCAGCCCTCTACATATTGGCTGCTGCCGTCCATATAAAACTCTTCTTTCCAGACCGGAACTTCATGCTTAACCCGCTCAACCGCTTCTTCGCAGGCAGCAAAAGCCTCACGTCGGTGCGGCGCATAGGCCATTGCGATAATGGCCATATCACCGACCTGCAGCGCGCCAATACGGTGTACAACACGGACATAAGACACGCCGTATTTGGCTTGAATTTCCTGCTCAATTTGACGGATCATTTTTTCAGCCACAGGCGCATAAGCGGTATATTTCAAAGCTTTTACAGATTTGCCTTCATGGTGATTACGCACCGCGCCAATAAATACACCTATACCGCCACATTCAGGAAATGCCTCAATGCTGTCAAAATCAGCTTGGCTGAATACCGTATCTTGTATGCGTGAAATATGCTTGAGCTCCATATTCAGCCTCCCGCTACAGGTGACAGCAGCACAACGGTGCTGTCCTGCACCAATGCGGTTTGTCTTGGTACAATATCTTCCCCAATGGCACAGGCGCAGCGTTCAAGCATGCTGAATGACTCCGGAAATTGATCTGTAACTTGCTGTAAAACCTCTGCAATTGATTGCTGTGCCAAGCAAGTCAGACTTAAATTCGCTGGCAGCAGGCGTTCAATAGCGCCAAAAGATTCTATTTTGATGGTGATCTGACTCATCATTAGCCTCCAATCATATGCATGCTGATTTTTCTAGATGGACTGGATTGAGCTGTTATGGCATGAAAGCCTTGCTCCTTCTGCCAAATATAACTGCCTAATTTTTGCTGCAAAGCCATTGCATCGAGCGGCATTAACTCTGTTGTTTTACTGCTTTTCAGCTGCTGAATTTCATGACTGAGATTTAAACCTTTTCGGGCAAACAGGCAGTTAAAAAACTCGCCTTGCGCATTCAGTCTTAGACGGTCGCAGCTGCCGCAAAAAGAATTGCTGATGGTTGAAATAATACCTATAGGCAAGCCGTTGATTAAGTAAGATCTGGCTGGTGACGCACCTTGACCGTGCAATGTTTGCACGTCAAAAACAGTCTTGAGTTTATCCAGTATGTCTTGTTCGGTAACGACCGCAGCTTTAGACCAGTTTTGATCACCATCCAGCGGCATAAACTCGATAAACCGCAGTTCGAAACCTTGTTGCAGCGCCCATTTTGTTAATGCAATGATTTGCTGTTCATTTAGACCTTTCATTAAAACGGTATTGATTTTTATTTCAAAGCCCGCTTGCTGAGCCGCTTCAATACCTTTTAATACAGGCTGTAATTGTTTTTGTGTCAGCTGGAAAAATTGCGCTTCATCCAAACTGTCCAAGCTGATATTTATGCCATCTAGGCCAGCTTGTTTTAGGGCCTGTGCATATTGCTTCAGATAATGTCCATTGGTGGTCATGGAAATACGTTTAAGGCCTAGCTTTCTCAGCTGCTGCAGCTGTTCAATAAAATGCACAACGCCTTGACGCATAAGAGGTTCACCGCCGGTGATCCGGATTTGATCAATCCCGCGCAGCACCATAAACTCACAAAAATTGTAAAGTGATTCAAAACTAAGAAGATTATGTTTTTTCATCCATTCAGGATGTTCAGGCATACAATAGACACATTTAAAATTACAGCGGTCTGTCACTGAAATGCGCAATTTGCGTTTTTCACGGCCAAACTGATCCTTAAAAATGGTCGCTGGCTGTAATTGTGTCATGCTGTTCATGTTTATCTTCCATGGTGCTGTCATTTGCCCTGTCTTAGCTCAGTACAAATTTTGCGCCTTCTTTTCTTGCAGTAAAAATTGCAATAAGTGTTCCAACTTTGCGCTTTTTTAAATATTTATTTCAGAGGATTTGGTTTATTTTTTTGACATACAAAATCAATAACTTATAAATAACTAATAGCAATTAAAAATATAAATTGCCGTTAAGCCCATTATCAAAGGCATAAAAGCAGTCTGTTTTATCGCTATATATCATGCTCAAAAGCTTCATATTGGCTGTAAATTTTCTCTCTGGGTTCAAAAACAGCACATTAGGCTCATCATTTAAAATGAAAGCTCCGCAAAAGGTACAGCTTTCAGAGAAAATTCAGCTGACGGTGCTGCTGCAGCTCATCTAAAGAGTTAATACTGTGAAAAAAGAGTGCATTATTTTGAAAACGTGCAACCTGCATGTGCATTTGACTGAAACACCCCTTCAAACTGCGCTGTTTTTGATCAAGATGGGCTTGCAGCATTGTGAGACTGCTTCGTTTCAGCAAACAAAATGGATACAGCGCTTTGCCATTAATTTCCACAACTGCCACTTCACACAATGGATCCCGCTGCATGGCCTGATGCAGTCTCGAAAGCACTTTCTTCGGGATATAGGTCACATCGCACGGGACAAACAAAACATAATCCGACTGTACATGTGACCACGCGCTTTTCATGCCCATCAACGGCCCTAAAAACACCGCTTCATCATCTTTATACAGCTTTATTGAAGGAATCATGCATTCATAGATTGAATGGTCACGATGGCTGTTAATCCAGACATTTGCAGCCCGTGACTTTAAACACTGATGAATCTTAATCAGCTGAATTTCATCATCAAATTTTTGTAAAACTTTATTTATACCGTTCATTCTGCGGGCTTGACCGCCCGCCAAAATAACCAAGTCTGTTTCTGGATAGCCTACTGATTTGGTGATTTTCTTCATCATTCTGCGTACTCCGTCTGACAGGCTTTAATTAAGCCTCGAATTTCTGATAAGCACGAACCGCAATTGCCGCCAGCCTTTAAACATGCAGTAACTTGTTTTTCATGGCTAATATTCTTTTCTTTAATGGTTTCGATAATGGTATTTTTACCGACTTTAAAGCAGCTGCACACCAGCGGACCTGCACTGTTGGTCATGTTCATCGGCTGACCTGCAAGCAGCGCTTTGCGGTGCATTGCGCTTAGTCGTTCACGCTTAAACATGCCAGCAATCCAATCACGGTCTGGCAGCATAGAGCGTTGCGCAATATATAGACTGGCAATTAAATGCCCATCTTGCAGCACCACGGTATGACTCAAATCGGCAGTTTGATCTTCCAAATTCAGCCATTCAAAGCTTTCATCGGTAAATGGCAGTAATGTTTTCAGCTGCTGAACCGTGTTTCTAAATTTTTTACGATCTGCCAACTCAAAACGTGTCGCTTTCGCTGTTTTAATTTTGGTCCACCACACCGTGTTTTGAATGGTGTTTTGCACCATTTGCTCAAAGCCGTCACGTACATACAGTACACCTTGCCACTGTGTATAAAACGGCTGTACAAATACAGGTGTATGTTTAAATTCAGGCTCACCAGATAGTGCATCGACCACAGGATTCACCACTTTGCCTATACGCGCATCCGATGCGACTTGGTCATTCCAATGAATTGGCGCAAAAATTTGACCGCGTCGAATTTTACTGCTGACCTGTGCACGTAAAATACATAAGCCCCAGTTAGATTTCACCTCAACCAGTTCACCATCTTTAACACCAAACTTCAGTGCATCTTGCGGGTGTATTTCACAAAATGGTTCGGCGATATGTGTACTCAAGTTTGCAGATAAACCCGTACGGCTCATGGTGTGCCATTGATCACGGATACGGCCAGTATTTAAAACCAGCGGATATTCGCCGCAAATCTTGTTCAAAGGGTCAATAGCGGTTGTTGCTACAAACTTAGCTTTGGCATCGGCATGGCTGAATTGGCCTGCTGCAAACAAACGGCTGACTGCATCAGCGCTCTGATCTAACTGCCAAACTGGCCATTGCACGGGCTTTAATTCAGCATAATCTTGTGCAGATAACTTACTTAAACCCTGCAAGTTAAAGTAGCGAAAAGACTCAGTGGTATCACGTTGATCTAAAGGCGCATTTTGATAAGCAGATAATTTTGCATGTTCAATAAATATGTCATAGCTGCTGCTGTAGTCAAAACCGCTATAACCCATCTTTTTCGCAACTTGTGCAATAGACCACCAGTCTGCTCTGGCTTCACCCGGCGCATCTAAAAAAGCAGTTTGACGTGAAATACGGCGTTCAGAATTGGTAACGGTTCCGTCTTTTTCACCCCAGCCCAATGCAGGTAAAAGCACATCTGCATATATTGCTGTGTCAGTGTCCTTGCAAATATCCGACACCACTACAAACTCGCATTGCTCTAAGGCACGTTTGACTTGATCTGCATCTGGCAAGCTAACTACAGGATTAGTAGCCATAATCCAGATGACTTTTATTTTGCCACTTTCAACCGCCTGAAACAGATCAACCGCTTTTAATCCCGCTTTATTGGCAATAAATGGACTTTGCCAAAACTCTTGTACTAATGCCTGATGCGCTGTGTTATCGACATCTAAGTGCGCAGCCAGCATATTGGCTAAGCCGCCAACCTCGCGGCCACCCATTGCATTGGGCTGACCTGTCATAGAAAAAGGCGCTGCACCTAATTTTCCGATTTTGCCAGTCAGCAAATGGCAGTTAATAATACTGTTGGCTTTGTCTACACCGCGCGAAGACTGATTAACCCCCATCGAAAATAGCGACATAACTTTGTCAGTTTGCGCAAATTTTTCAAAAAATATCTGTAATTTTTCTAAAGAAATACCTGTACGCTCAGCAACTGCTGTCATAGAAGCTTCTGTTTTACTTTGCTCCAGCGCTTGCGCCAAACCTTGAGTATGTTTGGTGATAAAATCTACATCACTATGATTATTTTGTACTAAATACTGCAGCAAACCGTTGAACAGTGCGACATCTTGCCCCGGTAAAATTGGCAAATGCAAATCTGCAGCCTCACAGGTACTGGTAAAGCGCGGATCAATGACCACCACGAACAAATCACGTTCTTCTTTGGCTTTCATAATGCGCTGATACAGCACGGGATGGCACCATGCTGTATTGGATCCGACCAGCACCACCATCTCTGTATGCTCAAAGTCTTCATAGCTTGCTGGTACAAGGTCTTCACCAAATGCACGCTTATGTGCCGCCACAGCCGATGACATGCAAAGCCGTGAATTGGTGTCAATATTTGCAGTACCTAAATAGCCTTTGACAAATTTGTTAACGGCATAGTAATCCTCCGTCAGCAGTTGGCCCGACACATAAAAAGCGATGCTTTCACGTCCGTAAAGATCTATACATTGCTGAATTTTTTCGGCAATCAGTGCTGTTGCTGTGTTCCAATCTGTAGCCTGACGAGTATGAAATGGTGATGTTTGACGCCCAAGCATCGGCTGTAAAACACGTGTTTCTAATCCAATCGTATCGGCTAAGTTACTGCCTTTAATGCACAGCTTGCCATAGTTTGATGGATGGTTCGCATCGCCAGTCACGCTCACTTTCTGCCCTACAGCAGTCTGTTCAACTGTTGCGCTCACGCCGCAGCCGACTCCGCAATATGGACAAGTGGTTTGCGTTGTTTTAATTTTATTTTCTGTGGAGCTATGCAGTTCCACTATCGGGATGCTATTCACTTCTGCTGGCTCCTTTTCCATACTTTTTTAAACACTTAACACGCTCAAATCGGTGTCTTTTCATTCACATTTATATCTAAAGATTAACCTTCGGTTCGACCTACTTTTCTTTCGGGAAAAGTAGGCAAAACCACTGTCATCCGCTGAACTCGTCCACTACCTGCTTTTGTCAGATGTATTGCAAATACATGACTATTCATATGCAATCCTGCCTTAAACAACAGCGTAAGACGTTATCGCGTATCCAATGACGATTTAAATCTTGTTTCTTTTTTATCAGGGCGATTCCATTACCCTGCTTTCTTTAAAGCAAAATCCTTACCAAACAGTAATTTGTTTCGGATGCTTGAAATTGGAGTTTGATCTGAAATCAATTCTGCATACCATGCACCGTCTTCAGTATCGCCAAACAGTACAGCGCCAATCACTCTATCTTTTTGAATAATAATGCGTTTATAGATTTGGCGCTTTTCATCATTCAAAATAATGTCTTCAAAATCTTCTAACGGTTCAAAGTTGCCTGCAGAAAAAACATCACAGCCGCTGACTTTTAACTGCGTCGGAACCGTAGGCGCTTTGAAGGTTAAGCTGCCATGTTCGGCCAAATGCGATGCACAAATGAATGCCTGTCCCCAAAGCGGTTCAACTAAACCGAAAGTTTGGCTTCGGTGTTCAATACATTCACCCACCGCATAAATACTCGGATCAAAAGTTTGCATGGTGTCATTCACCATGACACCGCGGCCGCAGCGCAGTCCTGCACTTTGCGCAAGCTCAATATTCGGACGAATACCCACCGCAAAAACCACAAGATCTGCATCTAAAACAGTACCGTCTTGCAAACGAAGCTGCTTCACATGGCCATCTTCACCCATCAACTCTTGGGTATTTGCTGCGGTCATGATTTTTATACCTTTTTGTTCAATCGCATGATTGAGCATTAAGCTGGCTTTTTCATCTAACTGACGGTCCATAATACGATCCATCAAATGCAGTACTGTGACATTCATGCCACGCTGTTTCAGGCCATACGCAGCCTCTAGGCCAAGTAAACCGCCGCCAATCACCACTGCATTTTGCTTAGATTTACAGTAATCCAGCATGCGGTTTACATCATAAATATCACGGAAGCTGAGAACACCTTTTAAGTCAGTTCCCGGTATTGGCGGAATAAACGGCTTAGAACCTGTCGCTAAAATCAGACGGTCATAATCGATGACCAAGCCTTTTTCTGTGTATACCTGCTTGCGCGGACGGTCTATGCGTACCGCCGCATCACCTGCTACAAAACGGATATTTTTGTCTTTATACCAAGCATGTGAATGCAGCATGATATCTTCAATGGTTTTATCACCTGAAAGCACAGGTGAAAGCATAATTCGGTTGTAATTACCCCAAGGTTCTTCACCAATGACCGTAATTTCATAACGCTCTGGCGCCATATCCAGCAGATCTTCTAAGCAACGCATACCTGCTAAGCCATTGCCGACCAAAACAAGTTTCATCAACTCAGACGATGGCGCGTTATTGGTAATATAGGTTTTTTGAGCAGTTGGACTAATCAGCACACGGCCATTTTCAATTTTGCTTGGAAAAACCAAGAGTTTTTGGTCTTTATCTTCTAAGCAGCGTCCAGTAGCAAGGCTGAAATGCTGTTTATAAATGGGTGATGCCACAACACGCTCACCCTGCAAGTCACCAATAATACCGCGGGACATAACATAGGCTTGACTAAACGGATCTTGATTGCTCAGTGCATAAACCCGCTTTTCTTCACCGACACGGAATATCGCAATTTGCTGATTTTCAATCAGTGCGCCCACACCTGTATTTGGCGTAATATCTTCTAATGCACAAATATCAAACCAGTCTAAATCATTCATTTCTTTTAAAATTGTCATATTCTTCATCCTTTTTTAAACTTCTTTTAGTTCACCATCTTTCGTTTCCGCTTTAACGAGAAACCGAATAAGGATGTAAATCAAATAAAAGAAGTTTTAAATTCGTTATTCTCTTAAGCTTCAACCACTGGAATGCGTGACGAATCGCGTTCAGCTTCTGTTTTGGGTCTGATTTGACCGCGAACGGATGCAAACTGAATATGCGGATCATTTTGCTGTTCTGCTTTTGCATTCACGAAAGTCACAAAGCGTTTACGTACTTCAGGATCTTCTACAGCAGTACGCCATTCATCTTGATATGTACCCACAACATGGCTCATACGGCGTTCAAGTTCAGCAGCTACGCCAAGCGAATCATTCACAACGACATCTTTCAGGTAATCTAAACCGCCTTCCATGTTGTCGCGCCATACAGAAGTACGCTGCAAACGGTCTGCTGTTTGAATGTAGAACATAAAGAAACGGTCAATGTATTTGATCAATGTTTGCGTATCTAAGTCTGATGCCAAAAGCTCTGCGTGACGTGGCTTCATACCGCCATTGCCGCATACATAAAGGTTCCAGCCCTTTTCTGTCGCAATCACGCCCACATCTTTACTTTGCGCCTCAGCACATTCACGGGTACAGCCCGACACAGCCATTTTCAGTTTGTGCGGTGAGCGAAGGCCTTTGTAGCGGTTCTCTAAATAAATCGCCAAGCCGACTGAATCGTCCACGCCATAACGGCACCAAGTACTGCCGACACAAGATTTCACCGTACGCAGTGATTTGCCGTAGGCATGGCCAGACTCAAAACCAGCAGCAATCAATTTTTCCCAGATTTCAGGCAGTTGATGCACTTGTGCACCAAACATATCAACACGCTGACCGCCTGTAAGTTTGGTATATAGACCATATTCTTTGGCAATTTGACCCACGGCAATTAATCCGTCCGGAGTAACTTCACCGCCTGCCATACGTGGCACGACTGAATAAGAGCCGTCTTTTTGTATGTTGCCTAGGTAGTAGTCATTACTGTCTTGCAAGCCCGCATGGCTTGGTTTAAGTACAAAGTCATTCCAGCATGACGCTAGGATATTGGCTGCCGTCGGTTTACAGATATCACAGCCTAATCCATGGCCATGCTGTTGAATCAGGTCATCAAAGGTTTTGATTTCGTTCACACGTACCAAGTGATAGAGCTCTTGGCGTGAATAAGCAAAGTGTTCACATAAATGGTTATTTACCGTTACACCTTGACGCTGAAGCTCCGATTTAAGTACTTGAGTGACTAATGGCGCACAGCCGCCGCAAGCTGTTGCAGCTTTAGTACATTTTTTCAATGCGCCTAAAGAAGTCGATCCGTCAGCAATGGCTGAACAAATATCTGCTTTAGAGACGTTGTTACATGAACAAATCGTTGCGCTGTCTGGCAGCAGATCGACACCGCTTCCGCCCGATTTACCTGCAGATTGTGCATAGCCAGGCATGATTAGGCTTTCTGGGCTTTCTGGAACTTCTAAGCCATTCAGCATCATTTGCAGCAGGTCATTGTATTCTTTAGCACAGCCCACCAATACTGCACCTAGCAGCTTAGTTTTCTCTGCATTCACGACAATTTTTTTATAAACCTGAGCTGCTTCATCTGCATAGAAATAGCTTAAAGAATTTGGTGTCATTGCATGCGCATCGCCTACAGATGCAACATCAACTCCCATCAGTTTCAGCTTGGTGCTCATATCTGCACCAGCGAAAAGCGTGCAGTTTTGTTCCATCACATGCTTTGCTGCAATACGTGCCATGTCATAGCCCGGCGCAACTAGGCCATAAATTTTATTTTGCCAAAGCGCACATTCACCAATGGCATAAATGTCAGGGTTTGAAGTTTGGCAATAATCGTTAATTACAATACCGCCACGCTCACCAATGGCTAAACCACTTTGGCGCGCTAATTCATCGCGTGGGCGGATACCTGCAGAGAATAAGATGATGTCGGTTTCCAGTTCAGAACCATCACCAAACTTCATTACATGCTTCGCATTTGCACCGTCTTCAATGCAAGATGTTGCTTTTTGCGTATGGACTTTAACACCTAGATTTTCAATTTTCGAGCGTAAAACTTTACCGCCTAGATCATCAATCTGAACTGCCATTAAGCGTGGTGCAAATTCAACAACATGGGTTTCTAAGTTTAAATCACGCAGCGCTTTTGCTGCTTCTAAACCCAATAAACCGCCGCCGATCACCACACCTGTTTTAGCATTGAAGCTTGCGGCACGGATGGCATCCAAGTCTTCAATGGTACGGTACACAAAGCAGTTTTCACGCTCATTGCCTGGAATTGGCGGCACAAATGCATATGAACCTGTTGCGAGCACCAGCTTGTCAAAAGAAAGAATATCACCGTGATTGGTCGTGACCGTTTTATTACGCTGATCAATTTCAACCGCTTTGGTGCTCAGGCGTAAATCTATACCGTATGCATCAGCAAAGTCGCTGCGGCACAGGGTTAAGTCTTTCGCTGACTTGCCGCTGAAGTATTCAGTTAAATGCACACGGTCATAAGCAAGACGCGGCTCTTCAGCTAAAATGGTTAATTCAACATCATCACCTGCGTGTTCCAGTACAGATTCGATAAACTTGTGGCCAACCATGCCATGTCCAATCATGATGATTTTCATATTCTTTCTCCGCAATATTTTCTTTGGCACAGCCTAAGCCTCTATACGCTTAGGCCGCTATTTGTATTAGTTTTGAACTTCAGCTAGATTTCTTTCATTCACAGCTTGTTCAAATAAGCGCTGTTCTTTTTCTTTATGCTCTACAGAGAAGCGGATCATCAGCACACAGCTTGCAGCAATCACCACCAAACCGCCAAGCACCATCAGCGTGGTTTGAATATCCAACATGCCTTTAAGCAAGAATCCTGCAGCTACCGCACCAACGTTACCGCCTGCGCCGATAATGCCTGCCACGCCGCCTAAAGCATCACGGTCAATGAATGGCACCAAGGCATAGGTTGCGCCGCACGCCATATGGGTGAAGAGCGCAAAGACTGTCATGGCAAGAATGGCGAAGATTGGCGTGCTCATTTGCGAGAACAGTATTAAAAACAGTCCTTCGAGCAGAATCATCGCAAACAGAACTTTGGTACGGCCATCCAAGCCTTTGGTGGTCGCGACTTTGTCTGAAACAATACCGCCCAGCGCGCGGGCAAACAGTGCCAATAGACCGAAGATCCCTGCTGCCATGCCGGCTTCTTTTAATCCGAATTGGAAATTGTCGACGTAATACAGCGCAATAATGTTGTGAATAAAGATTTCGATACCAAAGCAAGCTGCATAAGCGCCAAATAAAATCCATACGCGATAGTTACGCGCTGCGTGCATGAGAATGGCTGCACCGCCTTTTTTGTCTGAACCGACCGCAACGCCTTGTTCACGCAGTTCTTTAAAATTGCCTTGCGGGCAGTCTTGGGTAAATTTCCAATACAACGCGCCTACGATCAGCATCATCACACCAGGAACGATTAACGCTATGCGCCAGCCCATCGCTTGCTCTACACCAAACATAACGAGTGCGCCAAGCAGTAAAGGCATGAGGGCTTGAGTTGCACCGCCGCCTGCATTGCCCCAGCCTGCTGTTGCCGCATTGGCTGTACCCACCACATTAGGCGCAAACATAATGCTGGTATGGTATTGCGTGATGACAAAGCTTGCGCCGATCGCACCGATCAGCAAGCGGAAGAAAAGAAAAGATTCATAGCTATTCGCAGATGCAACCCCAAAGACTGGGATGCTGCCGACAATTAATAATGCTGTGTAGGTCTTACGCGGGCCATATTTATCACATAAAGGGCCGACAATCAGGCGGACTAAAATCGTGATTGCAACCGCGGCAATATTAATATTGGCAATTTGATCTTTAGTCAGGTGAAATTCGCCTGCAATCACTGGCATCAACGGCGCACAGGCAAACCATGCAAAGAAGCAAACAAAGAATGCGAGCCAACTCATGTGGAAGGCCCGCATTGCTGCTGAAGAAAAATTAAATAGACTTATTTTTGTGGCTTTTTTGGCATTTAAATTTGAAGACATAACCTTCTCCTGACTGAACTGAACGCATGAATTACTCGGTTATGTCGCTAACACATAACAGAGTCGATCAGAACGGACGTCGTTGGCCGTCTACAAATTTTTAGAGTCTTCATTGACTCAACAAGTATTAAGCACGAGCCATGCCAAGTTTTTATTTTCGACTTCAATTCATCTTTACATTGCGGCTTTGAACGCCGACTTGTCAGAAATTAAGCGAATTAAGGTAAATAGATAGTCAATATGCCTATAGAGATGCGGCTGAATGTTCAAACGTGGTTCAGCCCTGCACAAGATCAGTGCACGGAAATGGTTCAATTTTAAAATGTGCATATAACCAAGCTAAAATTTAGAAGCAGATTTATATTTTGTATTGTCTTAAAATTTGGCATTTAAATTGCTTAGAAAACTCAATACGTATTTGTTTGGCTCTGTCTGAGCGTTTGCATGCCAAAACTAAAAATAGCCCTAATTGATGATGATCAAGAACGCGCTGAATTTATTCAAGCCTCATTAATTCAACATGACTTTGATGTGGTCGCCAGTTTCATGATTGATCATTTAAATATGTCATATCTGCAAAATATTCAGGCAGATGTGATTTTATTGGATATGGATCACCCGCATCGCGATGTCATTGAAAGCTGTGTCAGCCAATTTGACTTACCGACTGTTCTATTTACTAAAAATTCGAGTCTCGAAATTATCCGAAGCGCGATTGATGCAGGTGTCACGGCTTATATTGTCGATGGCATTGACCCTGCACGTTTGAATAGTATTTTAGAAATTTCAATTGAACAATATAAAAAGCATAAAAAACTGCTGAATGATTTGGCTGAAACCAAGTGCAAATTGGCCGATCGAAAAGATATTGAAAAAGCCAAAGTGCTTTTAATACAAATGCATGGATTAACCGAAGATCAAGCATTTAATTTGCTGAGAAAAAATGCCATGAGTCACCGTATGACAATGGGTGAAATGGCGCGTCGGCTGCTTGATGCGCAAGCACTGTTACAATCTCAATTTAAGGAATAAACCATGCAAAAGCTTGAAAAAACTGATATTCAATTGGGCTATATTCCTTTACTGGACTGTGTTGCTTTGCTCTGGGCAGAACATCAAGGATATTTTGCTGAACAAGGGTTAAATGTCAAACTGACTCAAGAACCGTCTTGGGCAAGTTTACGCGACCGTCTAGCTTTTGGTTTTTTAGATGCTGCCCATTGTTTATCGGCCATGCTGCCTGCGTCTGTGACGGGCAAAGACCATCTCGGCATTCCCTTACAAACATCTCTTACACTCAGTACTAACTGCGCTTATATTAGTTTGAGTCAAAAGCTGTGCTATGAATTAAATATCCATGCTTTAGATCTACCAATTAATTCAGCAGAGAAAATCGTATCTGCGATAAAACAGAATCAAACGATTCAGTTGGCGCATGTTTTTCAGCATTCGATTCATCATTATATTCTAAGAGAATGGCTGGCACTTGCAGACACAGAAATTGCTCAAACGCAAACGTTTTCAACTTTACCACCGCCTTATATGGTCGAAGCAATATCAACGCAACGAATTGATGTATTTTGTGTCGGAGAGCCGTGGAATACGCAAGCTGAAATACAAGGCTATAGTCGTATTATCGTCAATAGCCAAGATATTATTGATCATATTCCAGATAAAGTTTTGGCTTTTACCCATGATTGGGCAGAAAAACATCCTAATACCTTAAACGCAATCAATCTTGCCATCCAAAAAGCCCAAAACGATCTGCTTCAACAAACGCATTTTTCTGAAATATTTTCTTTGTTAAAGCAATATCACATCATCCGTTTTGATTGTTCTGAGCAGATTCACGTCGAGGCTTTTCATCGGATCAAAAGCATCATTCAAAATTTTGGCAAGACCCAAGCGCCACAAATTTCAGACTTTGAATGGATGATTCAAAAAATGCAGCAATACGATCAATTAAATATTGAAGATGAAAAGTTTTTTGAAATAGCTCAGTCTTGTATTTATCAAGATACTTTGGGCTGAAGTGATTGATATTCCATAAGACTCTATCATCTGAATAGTGGATTTTATGAAATATCAATCATGAAACATTGATTAGTTATGCATCTGCATCGATGGCGCGCAGATCGATATTTTCTTCAACAAAGACTTCACGAATGCAATCCAGTATCTTTGGAATGTAATTACTATGATCCATATTGCGTACTGACAAAGAGATTGGACTATAGGCTTCCAAATCTAAGATTGGGATATACATCAAATTTTTCATGCCAATATCACTGGCACTTTCAGGGATCAGAGAAATGCCCTCTCCTGACGCCACCAAGCCCAAAGCCATATGAATTTCACGCACTTCGGTTAAATGTTTAGGCACAAGTCCTAATTCGGTAAAAATGGATTGGATGAGGGTGGAAAAATTCGGTTTAGGTGTCGTAGGGTAGGCAAAAATTGGTTCATCTAAAATTTGAGAAAGATAAATGCCTTTGTCTTTAAATTCAGCCAAATGATGATTTTTATGTATAGCTAAACGTAGCGCTTCTTTTCGTAATAAAACACGTTTAATAGACGGATCTGTTAATCGAAGTCGTCCAAAACCAATATCAATTCGACCGGTTTTTAAGGCTTCAATCTGGTCGCGTGTACCACATTCTATGAGTTCAACATGAATATCTGGGTTGCGTTGTCGAAATAAATAAATAATTTGCGGCAATAATGCGTATAAAAGCGAACTGACATAACCAATGCGGACAGTTTTATCGACGGCATTAATCCGCTGTGCCATGGTTGTGGCCTGGGCGGTATGCGTCAATATTTGCACAGCATGCTCATAAAAAAACATACCTGCTTCTGTGGTTTTCACGGGTCTAGAACCACGCTCAAACAACGTAATCCCCAGCTCTTCTTCAAGTTTTTGAATTTGGCGGCTCAAAGGTGGCTGAGCAATACATAATTTTTCTGCTGCCTTGGTAATACTTTGCTCTTCAACCACGGTGACAAAGTAACGTAAGTGCCTTAATTCCATTTATATACCTTTTAAGTATCTAAAAATACCAAAATCGCTCTAGTTAAAGATATTACATTAAATTAGGGTATATAAATAGTTGGATAGATAAGAAATACGCAAGATGTATAAGTCGATTGAAACCCTGCTCGTGGAAATCCCAACAATCCGTCCGCACAAGATGGCTGTTGCAACCATGCAAACGCAAACCCTTGTTTTGATTAAAATCACCACCGAAGATGGTTATATCGGTTGGGGTGAAGCGACGACGATTGGCGGTCTAGGCTATGGTGAAGAAAGCCCTGAAAGCATTCGTACCAATATTGAAACTTATTTTAGTCCTTTACTGAAAACCCTCACTGGTTTGAATGTTGCTCAAACCATGCAAGCCATTAAACGTAATATTAACGGCAATCGCTTTGCTAAATGTGCCATTCAAACGGCGCTACTCGATATTTTGGCGCAGCGTTTAAATCTGCCTTTAAGCGAAGTATTGGGCGGGCGCTTACGTGACAGCTTACCTGTTCTTTGGGTACTTGCGTCTGGCAATACAGAAAAAGACATTGCCGAAGCACAAAAAATGATTGCGGCAAAACGACATAATATTTTCAAACTTAAAATCGGTTCACGCCCCGTTGAAGCTGATGTTGAGCATGTATTAGCCATAAAAAAAGCGTTAGGTTCGGACATTTCTATACGTGTAGATGTCAACCGTGCATGGTCTGAACTAGATGCCATTAAAGGCATTCAATTGTTACAAGATGGTGGTGTTGATCTGATTGAGCAGCCTTGCGCGATCGATAACATTGACGCGATGCGCCGTTTAACTCGTCGTTTTGATATTGCCATTATGGCAGATGAATCACTGATGGGGCCTCAAACGGCATATCAACTTGCGCGGCACAATTCTGCCTCTGTTTTTGCAGTCAAAGTTGCACAGTCTGGCGGTTTAATCGAAGGCTGTGAGGTTTCAAAAATCGCCAAACTTGCGGGTATCGATTTATATGGTGGAACCATGCTTGAAGGCCCTGTGGGCACTATTGCATCGGCACATGCATTTTCTACATTTGACAATTTAGCTTATGGCACAGAGCTTTTTGGTCCATTGCTGCTAACTGAAGAAATTTTAAAAACCCCACTTCAATATCAAGATTTCGAACTCAAGATTCCGACCACAGCGGGTTTAGGGATTGAAATTGATGAAAACAAAATTGATGACTTACGTCGCAAATAACATTTAGCTAGGAGTGAGAAATGCTTTTCCAAGTACGCATGGATGTCAATATTCCATTAGATATACCAGTCGAAAAAGCCAATGAAATTAAAGCTGTAGAAAAAGCTTATTCACAAGATCTACAACGTCAAGGCAAATGGCGTCATATCTGGCGCATTACCGGTCAATATTCAAATATCAGTATTTTTGATGTTGAAAGCAATGAAGAGTTACACAATATTTTACAAGGGCTTCCCCTTTACCCGTATATGAATATTGAAGTCATGGCTTTAAATCGTCATCCCTCTTCTGTTCGTAGTGATGACAGCTGATGCGATTGGATTCCAATTGTGTAGCAAATGATTGAAGTCCATTGATCTGCATTTTTAAGTTTGTAAATATTTGAAATAAAAGATTATCTGCCTTACATGACTGAAGTGGTTAGTCAGGTAAATAGTTTTATCGTTCTTGATGAAGGATCGTAGCATGATTGATAAAAGTACCGCTTCCTTAACAGAAGCACTTTCTCAAATTAAGGATGGATCAACCATTATGATCGGCGGCTTCGGTACGGCTGGTCAGCCTGCTGAACTGATTGATGGATTGATAGAACTTGGCATCAAAGATCTCATCATCGTCAACAACAATGCAGGTAATGGTGACTATGGACTTGCTAAATTACTCAAAGCTGGTGCTGTCCGTAAGATGATTTGTTCTTTCCCTCGCCAATCGGACTCTTGGGTGTTCGATAAGCTATACCGTGCAGGAAAAATAGAACTTGAGCTTGTACCACAAGGTAATTTGGCTTGCCGTATTCAGGCGGCAGGCATGGGTTTGGGTCCAATTTATACACCAACAGGTTTTGGTACGTTGTTGGCAGAAGGCAAACCTACACTCAATTATGAAGGCAAAGATTTTGTTCTCGAAAATCCAATTAAGGCCGATTTTGCTTTAATCAAAGCACATCAGGGCGACCGCTGGGGCAACTTGGTTTACAACAAATCAGCGCGTAACTTTGGCCCCATTATGGCCATGGCGGCAGATGTGACGATTGCTCAAGTCTCAGAAGTGGTTGAACTTGGTGCATTAGACCCAGAGCACATTATTACCCCTGGTATTTTTGTACAACATGTCGTGGCTGTTCAATCTGCACAGCTTGAGCAATCTGCATAAATCACGTGAGGAAAGAACCATGAGCTATACCAAATTAACCCGTGATCAAATTGCAGAACGTGTTGCACAAGATATTCCAGATGGTGCTTATGTCAATTTAGGCATTGGCTTACCCACTAAAATTTCAAATTATTTACCAACAGACAAAGATGTATTTCTACATTCAGAAAATGGACTTTTGGCTTTTGGTCCTCCTCCGGCTAAAGGCGAAGAAGACCCTGAATTAATTAATGCAGGAAAAGAGTTTGTCACTATGCAAACGGGTGGCTGCTTTTTTCATCACGGTGACTCTTTTGCCATGATGCGTGGCGGTCATTTAGATATTGCAGTATTAGGCGCTTTTCAGGTTGCCCAAAATGGTGACTTAGCAAATTGGCATACTGGTGCGCCAGATGCAATTCCTGCTGTAGGTGGTGCAATGGATTTGGCGGTTGGGGCGAAAAAAGTCTTTATTACTACAGACCATGTGACCAAAAAAGGTGAACCGAAAATTGTCGCTGAATTGTCATACCCTGCGACAGGCCTGCAATGTGTCGATCGTATTTACACAGATTTGTGCGTCATTGATGTAACAGTTGAAGGCATGAAAGTGATTGAAAAAGTTGAGGGTCTGAGCTTTGACGAATTACAGTCAATGACCGGTGCAAAGCTGATAGATACGACAGCATAAAGCAAAAAGTCCCTCCTTGATTAAAGGAGGGATTTAGGGAGGATTAATATTCAAAAATTAACTTCCTGTAAATCCCTCCCAACCTCCCAACCTCCCGTTAAAAGGGAGGAGCTGAGTTTTTAGGATTTATAAAATGAAAAATGCCTATATTATTGATGCAATCCGTACACCTTTCGGTCGCTATGCGGGCGGTTTAGCAGCAGTACGTACCGACGACCTAGGTGCCTTACCTATTAAGGCACTGATGCAGCGAAATCCAAGTATTGCTTGGGAGTCTGTTGATGACGTGATTTACGGCTGTGCGAACCAAGCCGGTGAAGATAACCGTAATGTTGCACGAATGTCGTCGCTACTCGCAGGTGTCCCTTTTCAAGTTCCTGCTACAACTGTGAACCGACTTTGTGGTTCATCACTTGATGCAATTGCGATGGCAGCCCGTGCAATTAAAGCAAATGAAGCAGACTTAATTATTGCTGGTGGTGTAGAAAGTATGTCCCGTGCGCCCTTTGTTATGGGTAAATCGGAAAGTGCTTATGGACGCAGCCAAAAGATTGAAGACACCACCATGGGCTGGCGTTTTATCAATCCAATACTCAAACAAATGTATGGCGTGGAAACCATGCCTCAAACTGCTGAAAATGTGGCAGAACAATTCAATATTAACCGTGCTGATCAAGATGCTTTTGCCTTAGAAAGTCAGCGCCGTACAGCTGCTGCACAAGCCAATGGTTTTTTTGAGAAAGAAATCATCCCTGTAATCATTCCACAGCGTAAAGGCGACCCACTTATTGTCGACACAGATGAGCATCCACGTGCATCAACGACAGCAGAAGGTTTAGCAAAACTCAAACCTGTGGTGAAAGCAGATGGGACGGTAACTGCGGGCAATGCTTCAGGGATCAATGATGGTGCGGCTGCACTACTGATTGCTTCAGATGATGCTGTTAACAGATTTAAGTTAAAGCCACGAGCCAAAATTATTGCGGCAACGGTAGTGGGTGTTGAACCCAAAATCATGGGTTTTGGTCCTGCGCCTGCCATCAAAAAGCTATTAGCTCAAACAGGTCTAAGCCTTGAACAAATGGATGTGATCGAGCTGAATGAAGCTTTTGCGGCTCAAGCTTTAGCGGTTACCCGTGAACTAGGTTTGGAAGATGGCGCTAAACATGTCAATCCAAACGGTGGCGCTATTGCTTTGGGGCATCCTTTAGGTGCATCTGGAGCTCGTTTAGTGACGACTGCGTTAAATCAACTTGAGGCAATTTCAGGTCAATATGCCCTCTGTTCAATGTGCATTGGTGTCGGTCAAGGCATCGCTTTGATTATTGAACGTGTTTAATCCTCAATAAAAGTCCTCCTTCTGATAGGGGGATTTAGGAGATTTATAAAATTAAGGATTCAAAATATGCCTACATTTATATCCAATGATGCTTTGATTAATTACGCAACTTTTGGTGATACCAACAAACCTGCGATTGTCTTTTCTAATTCTTTAGGCACAAAGTTCAGCATGTGGCAGCCTCAGATAGAGTCGCTGCAGCAGGATTATTTTGTCATTTGTTATGATACACGTGGTCATGGTGCATCTTCTGCCCCTCAAGGGCCTTATAGCCTTGATCAATTGGGTACAGATGTCATCCATTTATTGGATCATTTAAATATTCAACAGGCCACATTTTGTGGAATATCGATGGGTGGTTTAACAGGTCAATGGCTTGCAATACATCATCCTGAACGCTTTAACCATGTCATTGTATGCAATACCGCTGCAAAAATTGGGCAAGAATCAGCTTGGAATGAACGTGCACAGTTAGTCCGTCAACAAGGTCTGAAACCAATTGCAGAAACGGCAGCATCACGATGGTTTACAGAACCCTTTATCCAAAGTAACACGGCAACTGTACAATCTTTGAGTAACGACCTCGGAGCTGGCAGCCCAGAAGGTTATGCAAGTTGTTGTGAAGCTTTGGCTAAAGCGGATTTACGCAATGAAATCTCGTCTATTCACGTACCTGTATTAATTATTGCAGGTCAACAAGACCCCGTAACTACAGTTGCAGATGGTCAATTTATGCAAGAACACATTGCAAATAGCCAATTATTTGAAATTAATGCATCGCATATTTCAAACATTGAACAGCCAGATGCATTTAATCAGGCTTTGCAGAATTTTATACAGCAATAATAAGCAGCTGAACAAATTCAATGTAATGTTATTAAAATAGAGCCTTACCATTGTGCAGGGCTTTATTTCGTTTGAAGACTTATACTCTCGCCAATGGAGGTGGTATCGAGATCTTTCTGTGCAATTAGTAGACTTGAAAAATAGGCATATAAATGCTTATTGCCTGCAGCATTGCGGAAATTAGTTTGTGGATTCCAGAATTTTAAAGTTATAGCTTAAAGAAAAAATATCAAGGCGCAAAAGTATGGACATCTCTTTCATACGAAAAAATAAAGACCGTATTGCAGGCCCAAGCTTTAATGAATAATTATACTTTATCTAGAAAATTAACATTAAAAGCACTCCGTAAATGAATATTGATATTGAAAAAGACCGAAGTATTGGAGTCCTTCGGTCTAAACTTTTAACTCCACTCATTCCTCATAGGTGTTTAAGACCAGATATTGAAGAATAGTTTGAAGAATAATCCCATGAAATTTTAAGCTGCAGGATGATTGAGTTGATCAATGATACCTTGTGCAGCCAATTCATTTAATTCAGCTTCAGTTTTAAATTGGGACAAAATTTCGATTGTGTGCTGCCCTAACTGCGGCGGTGCATGACGGTATTCTACAGGCGTATCAGATAATTTCATCGGTGATCCAATCACTTTAAAATCATGATTTAAAGCATGTGGAATATTCACCACCATTTGACGATGTTGAATTTGCGGTTCATTTAATGCGTCTTCTACAGAGTTGATTACACCCACTGGCACTTTTACCGCATGAATCGCATCAACCCAAACTTGAGCATCTTGAGTGAGAAAATAAGCACTCAATAATGGAATTAATTCTTCACGGTGCTTCACTCGATCTTGATTACTTAAATAGTTTGGTTGATCTAACAGTTCTGTATAGCCAATCGCAATACACAAGTCTTTAAATTGCTTATCATTACCACAGGCAATAATAAATTCCTTATCTTTGGCTTTAAAGGTTTGATACGGCACAATATTCGGGTGATTATTTCCCATGCGCTTGGGTGCTTTGCCCGAGGTCAAATAGTTCATACCTTGATTGGCCAAAGCCGCTACCTGTACATCGAGTAATGACATATCAATATATTGACCACGTCCAGTATGTTGCCGTGCCAACAATGCCGCCTGAATTGCAATCGTTGAGTACAGTCCGGTCTGAATATCGACCACAGCGACTCCCACCTTTTGTGCGCCACCACCGATTACATCATCAGATTCACCAGTAATACTCATCAAACCGGACATACCTTGAATGATAAAGTCATAGCCTGGTTCTTCCGCACGTGGGCCATCCTGACCAAAACCTGTAATTGAGCAATATACGATATTTGGATTTAGCGCACTGAGCGATGCATAATCCAAACCATATTTGGCAAGTGAGCCTGCTTTGTAGTTTTCAATCACGACATCTGCAGTTTGGGCAATTTCACGGACTAGGGCTTGCCCTTCTTCACTAGCAATATCAATGGCTACAGAATATTTATTGCGGTTCGCACATTGGTAGTAGCCTGATTCTTTCGTCGCTTGACCTTGCTGATTTGGCATCCAAGGTGGTCCCCACATACGTGTATCATCACCCACTTTTGGACGCTCAATTTTGATTACGTCTGCACCTAAATCAGCCAAAATTTGACCGCACCAAGGACCTGCCAAAACACGGCTTAAGTCCAATACACGAATTCCTTTTAATGCACCCATAGTTCACTCCAGATGTGCCATAGTATTGAGCTATGGCACAGATTTTTTATTTATTTTACTGTCGCAGTTTTTGCAGATGCTTTTTGTTCTGCATCACCAACATGTGTATCTAAATTTGCCAGTTTTTCTTTTTCCGCATCTGAAGAAAGTGAGGCTTGCTGGGGGTCATATTGACGTTCACGAATGAACAAGCCCGGAATAACACCTGCAATAAAGTACGCAGCACCCATTACAATAAAGGCCATAGTGAATGATCCGCCAGCGGCAATCATACCAATGGTTGCTGGTGCTATGGCTGCGCCTAAACGTCCCATATTGTAAGCACCGCCAATAGCCGTACCGCGTACATCCGTAGAGAAACTTTCTGCCATATACGTTGCATTTACACCGTATGGAATACCGTATAGGAAACCGAAAGTTACGAGTAAATAGGCGATGTTGGTTGGTGTGTTATAGAAAATGATGATCGGTAAGAATGCTGCCGTAGCTACCGTACCAAACACAAAGGTAATACGACGTCCGAACTTGTCAGCGGCATAGCCTGCTAAAATTTTACCCAGAATCATGGCGGTATATGCGCCTACCATATAGCCTGTCATGGCTTTAAAGTTCATGCTGAGTTCGGTTTCTAGATACGTTGGCATCCAGTTGTTGACACCGTAGTAACCGAATTGTAGAAATGCAGCGGTCGACATCCAAAAGAAGAACATTTTACGATGATTGGTATGCCCAAAAATACGTTTATAAATACTTTCAGAAGGTGCATTTTGATTGACTGCAGCATGTTGCTGTACAGGTTCAAGTTTTAATTCACGGCGTTTTAGCTGCTCAATTTTTGCTTCCTGCCAAGATTTTGGTTCAGGAACAAAACGCATAAAGATCAGGGCAAAAGCAGCAGGAATAATGGTGACATAAAATAGCATCCGCCAGCCGTGATCTGGAATAATGGCACCCGCCATCAGCGTTGCAACGATATACCCCACGGTTTGACCGGTTTGCAAAGTTCCAAGTACCGTTGTTCGATATTTGGTTGGCACATATTCTGCCATGAGCGTATTACACGCCATGTAAAGAGAACCCAGTCCAAAAGCGCCAATAAAACGTAAAATTAAAAATTGTTCATAGCTTTGGGTAAAGCCTAAGATACAGGTCATGATCGAGAAAAATACGACCGACCAAGCAATGGTTTTCACACGGCCGAATTTATCGCACGCCCATCCACCCGAAATACCACCCAGCGCCATCCCTGCTAAAGAAGAACTACCGAGCATTCCGGCTTGAAATGTACTTAAACCAAATTCAGCCTTTAAACTGGTCAGGCTGAATGACAGCAACATGATGTCTACACCATCAATCACCAAGGAAATAAAGGCAAAAATAAAAGCCATTTTCCAAGTGTTGCTGGTAATCCGATGCATCGTGCCCACGTTAGAAGGCAATTTGAGCGTTCCTGCTCCGTTTTGCATTTCGTTATTCATTTCCTTGTTCCTCATTTTCCCAAATGAGTCATCGGCATTCCTATGTCTGCACATTTGCCTTTTTTATTCTTTTTATTTCATCACTGCTCAGGCTATTGCACAGAGTTACAAGAGTGTTTCACGATGAATCCTTTATTGATTAAGTTTATTTTTGCATAAAAAGTCTCTAAGGCACTCTATGCAGAGCGCCCTATTGATATTGAATTCAATTAGTTACTAAAAGCCGCGATGCCTGTTTGCGCACGACCTAAGATCAGTGCATGTACATCATGCGTTCCTTCATACGTGTTGACGACTTCGAGATTGACCAGATGGCGGGCAACACCAAACTCATCAGAAATGCCGTTACCACCCATCATGTCACGCGCAACACGGGCAATATCTAAAGCCTTGCCACAGTTGTTACGTTTAATGAGTGATGTGCCTTCTACAGCAGCAATGCCTTCATCTTTCATACGTCCAAATCGAAGAGCAGCTTGTAGACCCAAGGCAATCTCAGTTTGCATATCTGCAAGTTTCTTTTGAATCAGCTGATTCGCTGCCAATGGTCGGCCAAACTGTTTACGGTCCATAGTATATTGGTGCGCTGTATGCCAGCAGAATTCTGCGGCGCCCATTGCGCCCCAAGCGATACCATAACGAGCACTATTTAGACAGGTAAATGGACCTTTTAAACCACGTACTTCTGGAAAAGCATTCTCTTCAGGGACAAAGACATTGTCCATCACAATTTCACCGGTAATCGATGCACGTAAGCCAACTTTACCGTGAATTGCTGGAGCAGATAGACCGTCCCAGCCTTTTTCCAAAATAAAACCGCGAATGTCACCCACATTACCTTCAGGCGATACTTCTTTCGCCCAAACAACAAACACGTCGGCAATTGGGCTGTTGGTAATCCACATTTTTGCACCCGTGAGACGATAGCCACCTTCGACCTTTTTTGCACGAGTAATCATGCTACCTGGGTCAGAGCCATGATCTGGTTCAGTTAAACCAAAACAGCCAATGTATTCACCTGTTGCCAGTTTTGGTAGGTATTTCTGTTTTTGCTCTTCAGAGCCAAATTCATTAATGGGCACCATCACCAAAGAACTTTGAACGCTGGCCATTGAGCGGTAGCCAGAATCCACATATTCAATTTCACGTGCAACGAGACCATAACTAACATAGTTTAGACCTGCGCCGCCGTATTGCTCTGGAATCGTTGGGCCAAGTAAGCCAAGTTCGCCCATTTCTCGGAAAATAGATGCATCGGTTTTTTCATGGCGGAATTGTTCGAGTACACGTGGCTGTAAACGCTCTTGACAGTATGCATGCGCAGTATCGCGAATCATGCGTTCTTCTTCAGTTAATTGCTGTTCCAAAAGAAACGGATCTTGCCAGTTAAATTGTACTTTTGGTTTTTTTACATTGACCATTTGATTCATCGCATCCTCTGCTTTTTCGGGCTTTCTTTGTTTTATTCGATGCTATGTGTGAAAAGTGATTCATTCAAACGATTAATTTGCATGTAGATATGCGCCTTTCGCATACCTGAGCTTTGTTCACAGCGTGTTAAGCACTTTAGCCACTGATTTGAACTGCGGATTGCTTTATTTATAGACTATAGTGGTATATGAAAATCATTCTTATATGCCATTTTGTGATACCTATCGATAAAAAGGACTTTATCTATGCGGCGCAATATTCCGTCTTTGCAAAGCTTAATTTGCTTTGAATCTGCTGCAAAACACGCAAGTTATACGCATGCTTCTCAAGAGTTATTTATTACGCAAAGTGCCGTGTCACGCCAAATTCAGCAGCTTGAAGAGTACTTAGGTGTCATGCTATTTAGCCGAACACGTCACGGTGTCGATCTCACAGAAGCAGGCAAACAATATGCAAAAAGTATTAAACCCTTTTTGCAAGGCATCGAAAAAAGCACCTCTGATATCATGACGCACAAAGGCTTAGGCGGTACTTTAAAGCTGGGCGTTGTGCCAACGTTTGCCACACGTTGGCTGTTGCCAAAATTAAATAAATTAAATGCACAGCATCCTGAAATTACCGTGCATTTGGAAACCAGTACCAAACCTTTTTTGTTTAATGAAAATGTCTTTGACGCAGCTATTTTTGCAGGAACGCAACAGCAAATTGAGCATTGGCCTGGCATTCAAGCGCATTATTTAATGGATGAAGAAGTGGTTCCCGTTTGTTCCCCCAAATTGATTGAAAACAATTTTCCCCATGCGGAAATGACGGATGATCATAGTTTTAATTTAAGTGATGAAGAATTGCTTCGATTACCCTTATTACAGCAAACAACCCGTCCAAGTATTTGGCAAGAATGGTTTCAAGCCCATCAAATTCAGCATCCCAAGCCTTTCGATGGGCAGAGGCATGAACTATTTTCTATGCTTTCTGTGGCAGCCAGTCATGGCATGGGAATGGCACTGATTCCACAAATGCTGATTGAAGCTGAACTGAGAAAAAAAGAATTGGTGATTGCATCAAATAAAAAATTGCACGGTAGCCGAAAATATTATTTAGTCCACTCGAGACAAGACAGTTCACCACAAATACAAAAATTTGTCGATTGGGTGCTACAAGAATTGCATCAGCTGAGTTGAAGTAATCGCTATATTTTGAGTACAGTAAATTCGCTGAATTATTCGTTCAATACATGCAACCGTAGGCAATGGACTCATAACTTAAAATATAAGGCTAAATATCTATGCAAAAAATTGTGGTGTTTTCAGGTGCTGGCATGAGTGCAGAAAGCGGCATCAATACCTTCCGTGACAGTGATGGTCTTTGGGAGCAGCATCGTATTGAAGATGTGGCTACACCTGAAGCTTGGGCACGTGACCCTGCTTTAGTACAGCGTTTTTATAATGAACGCCGTAAACATATTTTAGCCGCAGAGCCAAATGCAGCGCATAAATTGATTGCTGAACTCGATGATTTTTTTAATGTACAAGTCATCACACAAAATATTGATGATCTACATGAACGTGCAGGCAGTCACAATGTACTGCATCTGCATGGCAATATTCGTTACGCAAAAAGCTCCGGCCCTCAGGCGCAATATACGCAAGAATTTTTCCCCATTGAAGGTGCAGATTTAAACTTAGACACCGACAAATGCCCTGAAGGATATCCTTTACGGCCACATGTAGTCTGGTTTGGCGAAGCAGTTCCTGCCTATGAAGATGCCAGTTTAAGTGTACAAACGGCAGATATTTTTATTGTGATTGGCACGAGTCTGGCTGTCTATCCTGTGGCTGGATTGATTCACGAAATCCCTGCCAACTGCCGTGCATTTTATATCGACCCGAAAGCAGATTATCAGCGTGTACCTGAGCAGTATCAATTGATTAAAGCGGGTGCGAGTGAAGGAATGAAAAAACTTTTTTTGCAATTGGTTGCGCCATAAAAACACATTTTGGCATCAGTATCGATCAAAAAAACTAATATTGCCTGCTTCTTTTGCAGGCTTTTTGCTGTTTATAGCCTATCTAACTTTGCATAAGGCCAATAAATCACGGCATACAGGCCTTTGGCATTCTAATTGCTTTACAGTATTACGTTTTATTAAAAAAGTAATATTGGGGCTTGGTCAGTATGGGTTATGTCGCAAGAGAGCTCAGTCCGAAAAGCAAGCTATTGCTCGGCTTCGGATCATTTTTAATTCCTGTGCTCATTTGGTGTGCAGTGAGTTATTTGCCATTTTTATGGCATTCACAGGTGCAAATTACGCAGTCTGGCAGTGTGCCATATTTTCAGGTCGATAGCCGTGTAGACAAAGCGGTGTTTTATGCCGAAGCACAATCTGCAGTGAATGCAGGTTTAGCACCACCTCAAGGTAAACTGGTCAATCCAATCTATTTACCTGCACCGCACGAAGTAGCAAAAGCATTAGTTACGGCTTTTATAACTCCACCTGCCCAACCTGATGCCCCATGGTTTCATCAAAGCTTATGGCACAGTATTAAAATTGTGTTCAGCGCATTTTTTATTGCCTCTCTCATCGGTATTCCGCTGGGTATTCTTTGCGGTTTTTCTCAAAAAATATCACAACTGACCGAACCCTTTGTTGAGTTTTTTCGCTACTTGCCCGCTCCTGCTTTTGGTGCCTTAGCCGTTGCAATTTTAGGCATTAATGACGCACCTAAAATCGCCATTATCGTGATTGGTACGCTATTTCAGCAAATTCTAATTATTGCCAATACCACACGGATGGTTGACCGTGGCCTGATCGAAGCAGGTTTTACGCTAGGCACCAATAAAATGAAAAGCTTATTTCATGTGGTGATTCCGGCAGCGCTTCCTGACATTTACCGCGACTTGCGTGTATTACTGGGCTGGGCTTGGACCTATCTTATTGTCTCTGAACTGATCGGCACAACCTCTGGGATTACGTGGTTTATTACTCAACAAGCGCGTTACCAAAATTTTGACAATGTCTATGCCGCGATCCTCATCATTGGGGTGATTGGCTTGCTGTGCGATGTGGTGCTAATGAAACTCGGTCAACGTCTATTTAAATGGAAAGCAGGAGCAAAATAATGAACAGCACAGAGTTTAATGCCACCACTTATTTCGATGCAATTTATGCACGCCCTGTCATTTTAGAAGCAAAAAAACTTACACAAAGTTTTAAGCACGGCAAAACTGAACGCACTATTTTAAATCAGTTGGATTTAAAGATTCATAAACGTGAATTTATCTGTGTGATTGGCCCATCGGGTTGCGGTAAATCGACCTTTAGCCGAATTGTGGCTGGACTTGACCCTTACAGTAGCGGTGAATTGCTGGTCGATGGCCAAGTCATTGAAGGCCCAAGCCCTGAGCGTGGCATGGTGTTTCAAGGCTACACGCTTTTTCCATGGAAAACGGTCAAAGAAAATGTGATGTTTGGCCCTTTAATGAAAGGTGCCAGCAATGCCTCGGCTGAATCCAGCGCCCGCGAATGGATTGATATTATTGGTTTAGAAAAATACCAAGATCAGTACCCGCATCAGCTGTCTGGCGGAATGAAACAGCGCGTTGCTATTGCCCGCGCATTGGTCAATGAACCCAAAATATTATTGATGGATGAGCCGTTTGGCGCGCTTGACCCGCATACCCGTCAAAAAATGCAAAAACATTTAATGGATCTTTGGCAAAACATTGATATTACTATTATTTTTGTGACACATGATATGGATGAAGCCATTTTATTGGCGGATCGTATTGTGGCGCTCAAAGCCAATCCTGGTGAAATTAAAGAAATAATTGAGGTCGATTTACCCCGTCCCCGTAATCCTGAACTCATGCTGAGTCCTGAATTTAAACAACTGCGCGAACGGGTGGATTTCTTGGTACATGCGCAGGAAGACGAGCTCGACCCAGCGATGGAAAACCTACCGAAAATTCCGCGTATGACCCAAGTCAGTACGCAAAAATAACTGGATTAATCCCTCTTCATCTTTAGGACGGCCTAAATGATGTACTACAGCGTTGGACGGCCAACATTATAGGAATCGAAGATGAATGAATCTTATGTTTTGCCACTTGTTGATATTTCAAAAATGCAAAGCACGGTATTGTCAGAGCGTTTAGAAGTAGCCTCTGCGTTGGATCAAGCCTGTAAAGATGTTGGTTTTCTTTATTTAAAAGGTGATCAGTTCAATTTTGATTTTGCGACATCACTAATTCAGGTGGCAAAGCGCTATTTCCAACAAGATACCGCCAGTAAAATGCAACACTATATTGGGCTGTCGAAAAATCACAGTGGCTATGTGCCGATTGGTGAAGAACAATTTGCAGGCAACAGCTATGACTTAAAAGAAGCCTATGACGTCAATTATGATTACCACGGCGAAACTACGGTATTTCCCTTGCTGGGCCCTACTTTATGGCCAAATGATGCCACATTTAAAAGTACGGTCAGTGATTATTACTGCCATTTACGCAGTATTAGCGAGCAGATTTTTCAGACCTTTGCTTTAGCTTTGAATGTCGATGAGCATTTTTTTGATCGTAAAATTACCCATCCGACCAGCCAATTGCGTCTAATCCATTATCCGTATAACCCTGAAGTAAAAGATGCAGAAGGTATTGGTGCACATACAGACTATGAGTGTTTTACACTGCTCTTGCCGACGGCGCCGGGTTTACAGGTATTAAATAAACAAGGTGAATGGATGGATATTCCATTGATTGAAAATACCTTGGTAATGAATATTGGCGACATGATGGAAATTTTGTCGAATGGCAAATATCTGGCCACCAAACACCGTGTTAAAAAAGTCTCTGAAGAACGCTACTCTTTCCCTCTGTTCTGTGCCTGTAATTACGACACAATTATTGAGCCAGTACATTCTACTGAAGTGCCCAAATATCAGCCCTTAATTGGTGGCGAACATTTATTTAATCAAACCGCGCAAACCTTTAGTTATCTCAAAAAACGTATCGCTTCAGGAGAGCTAAGTCTTAGAAATGCTGTGCCTTTGTCATCATTTGGTATGGATGAAAATACAGAAGTACAAGGAGCAAGCGCATGAATCTATTTCAGGCTTTAGCACAGCTTCCAGCCAGCCAAGAGGTTTCAGGTCCTATTCCAGACTATTTGTATGGTGCTTTTCGCCGTAAAAGTATCAGTTTTGCAAATGGATTAACGGATGAAAAAACCATTGTGTATTGGTTTCAGTCACGTAGTTTCACCATCGATCTGCGTTTAAAAAGCCGTGAAGATACGCCAGTAAATGAGCGTCAAGGCTGGATTGGCAACACTCTTTGGGATGCTGAACAGCAATTATTGTCTTGGGATGTTGAAGCACACTCAAATTATCAAAATCATGTGCAATGGCCAGAACCCGCCAAACTGCATGCGATTGGTAACTGCATTTTAGAATTTTCTCCAAGCAATGCGTATGTCGAAGACTGGCGTCAACAAGTGCATGAAGGGCTATTTTTAGGCCTGCGCTTGAAGTCAGCTTTAGATGTAGAAAGCCATCAGCGATTGCAGATGGATGGCGGTTTAATTATTTGTGATAAGTATGTGGCCTTTGCACTGAGCCGTTTACCTACAGATCAGCAAACAATTGCCAGCATAGACATACCATCTGCACCTGCTGGGTATGAAGCGCTGATTGAAAGCTTTGAAGTATCCATCGCTATAGATGGTCTGCATAAATACTATACAACGACCTCATCTCAACAAGATCAACCACTTAACTTTGATCATTTCAAAGTTATTGATGAAACACATTTAATGCAAAACGTCATTATTAATGGTCAAGCAATACAGCTGATGTTCGAGGTGGATATTTATGTTCCACATTATGCATTTCATCATCGCACTGATACCACGACAGAAAGTACAGATTGGTTGCAAAATGAAAAACAGCACCTTTTGTACCATGCCGTAGAATGTCTATAGGAAATCAATGTCGTTTATATATTTGCTCATCGCAATCATTGCTGAAGTGATTGCCACGTCCGCCTTAAAAGCCAGCAATGGCTTTACTGAACTAGTACCGATTATTTTTACCGTATTGGGCTATGCCATTGCGCTCTTCTTTTTAGGTTTGACCTTTAAATCGATTCCTATGGGATTGGCCTACGCCATGTGGTCCGCTGCAGGCATTGTGCTTATTTCATGCGTGGGCTGGATTGTGTTTAAACAAAATTTAGACCTGCCTGCCATAATTGGTTTGGCCTTTATTTTATTGGGCATTGTGATTATTAATGTTTTTTCTAAAAGCACAGAGCTTTGAAATGTCAGTTTTAAAATGAAGTTTTTAAATAATATCTCTGAAATTTTAAAGACTTAAATTGCTATAGATAAAAATGCTCTAGCATTCTGTTGCACACTAGAGCATACGTTTCGAATGAATTAACTGTGATCAGTCGGCTTCTATAAAATGCCTTTCACTAGAAAAAAGCATCCAACAATACACAACAGCACAGCAAAACATTTTTTCAGTACTGCTGGTGAAAGCGCATGCGCAGTTTTCGCGCCATATTTAGCCGTAAAGAAACTCATCACACTAATGCCCAAAAAGGCATAAATATGAATAAAGCCAATGGTATTTGGAATTTCAACTTGCTGTTGCATACCAAAAAACATAAAGCCTAATGCACCAGCAATGGCAATAGGTAAACCGCAAGCGGCAGACGTCCCGACCGCTTTTTGCATCACCACGCCATTTGCCGTTAAATACGGTACCGTAATACTGCCGCCGCCAATACCGAAGATGGCCGATGCCACACCAATGCCCGAACCTGCTGCAATTTGCTTGCCTGTAGATGGCAGTGTTTTGTTGGGATCGACTGGCTTTTTTGCTCCCATAAACATGGTATAAGCCACCCAAAGTAAAAACACGCCGACAATCATTTGCAGATGTAAACCTGACAGCCAGCCTGCAATCCCTGCGCCTGCAAAACAGCCAATCGCCATAGACGGAGCTAAATTTTTAAATACAGGCCAAATCACAGCACCATTTTTATTGTGCGCCATCAAGGAGCTGATCGAAGTCACAACAATCGTAGCCAAAGATGTGCCGAGCGCCAAATGCATAATCACATCGGGACTATAGCCCATTTGGCTAAAAACAATATAGAGCAAAGGCACAATGATAGTACCGCCGCCAACGCCAAACAGCCCCGCAGCAAAACCTGCAAATGCGCCAATAATTAAGAAAGTAATGAGTTCCACGAAATAGATACTTTTAAAGAGATGTATTGAAGAAGTTGACTGGTTTAAGCCAACTCTACTTGACCCACAGCATGATAAGCGCGGTTGAAATATACCAAGCTTTCCTCCTGCTGACTTTGCTTGATTGCAACCACACGGCACATAAACACACTGTGCGTACCCACTTCTTGAATCTGTTCAATCTGACAGTCAAAACTGGCCAAAGCATCTCTTAATATCGGTGAACCTGTTTCTAATACAGTCCAAGAACCCAATTTAAACCGCTCTTCCGAATTGAATTTGCTTGAAGCAAAAGCATTGGAAATTTGCTCATGCTGTGCGCCTAAAACATTGACAGAAAGAACTTTATTTTCAAGAAAATGCGCATGAGAACGAGATGATTGATTCATACAAACCAGCAAAGTTGGCGGTGTATCTGTCACACTGCATACGGCTGATGCTGTAAATCCATGCATGCCTGCTTCACCCTCAGTCGTAATCACGTTGACTGCAGTCGTCAATAAAGACATTGCATTTCTAAAATCAGTTGCTTCAATCATCTCTTCAATCTCAATGGTTTATATGGCTTATCTCACGCTCAGGTTTGGGCAATAGGGATTTAATTTCCTTATTGCCCTTACATGAAACCGAGTCAGCTCGAATTTATGCGGTCAATTCTTGGCGAATAATGGCAGCGCCTGCGCTTAGCGCATTTAGTTTGCCTTGCGCCACTTGGCGAGGTAAAGGCGCCATACCGCAGTTTGTTGAAGGATATAGCTTGTCGGCATCTACAAATTGCAATGCTTTGCGTAATGTATTTGCTACTTCTTCTGCTGTTTCAACCTGATTGGTTGCAACATCAATTGCGCCAACCATGACTTTTTTGCCGCGGATGAGTTCAATCAAATCCATAGGGACACGAGAGTTTTGGCATTCAAGCGAGATGATATCCAGCTTCGATTGCTGCAATTTCGGGAATGATTCTTCATATTGGCGCCATTCATTACCCAAAGTCTGTTTCCAATCGGTATTGGCTTTAATGCCATAACCATAGCAAATGTGAACTGCTGTTTCGCATTTCAAACCTTCAAGCGCACGCTCTAATGTCGCAATACCCCAGTCATTGACTTCATCAAAAAATACGTTAAACGCAGGCTCATCAAATTGAATAATATCCACGCCTGCCGCTTCAAGCTCTAGCGCTTCTTGATTCAAGATTTTAGCAAATTCCCAAGCCAATTTTTCACGGCTTTTGTAGTGACCATCATACAAAGTATCAATCATCGTCATCGGGCCTGGCAGTGCCCATTTAATCGGCTGATTGGTTTGGCTGCGTAAGAATTTCGCATCATCAACAAACACTGCTTTCTTACGCGATACTTCACCAACCACAGAGGGTACACTTGCATCGTAACGATTACGAATACGCATCGTTTCACGCTTTTCGAAATCGACACCTTCAAGATGTTCAATAAATGTGGTTACAAAATGCTGACGGGTTTGTTCACCATCGCTAACAATATCAATGCCTGCATGGATTTGTTCATGCAAAGATAATTTCAACGCATCACGTTTTGCATCTAATAATTCTTCGCCTTCAAGTTTCCATGCTGACCACAATTTTTCAGGTTCAGCCAGCCAAGATGGTTTAGGTAAGCTGCCAGCAGTTGAAGTTGGGAGTAAAATGGCCATATTCGATCTTCTATCTCTATATTCTTTTAAACGGGTGTTTTTACTCACCCGTGTTTCATCTATTTACGTAATTTAAAATTAAGCTGCATCTGCATTTTCAATACTAAAATTAGCCGCCCACTCATTCAGAATATCTTTATATGGCTGGATAAAGTTCTCTTCCGTCCATTTGCCCTGTTTAACTGCTAACTGACCACGTTCAACACGGTCATACACAATACGGGTTAATGAGTAATCGCCAAAGCTTAAGCTTGGTTGATACACTAAGCCTGCTGTCGCATTGGTATTGTAAATTTCAGGACGGTAGATTTTTTGGAAGCTTTCCATGGTGCTGATCGCGCTGATCAGTTCGAAATCTGTATAGTCGCTGAGCAAGTTATTTGCTGAATAGAATGCCAATGGCGCAGTCGCATTTTCAGGTTTGAAGTAACGAACACTTAAGCCCATTTTTGCAAAATAATCATCGGTACGTGAATAGTCATCATTGGTGTATTCCACACCTAAGATCGGATGCACATTTGCAGTACGGTAATAGGTTTTTGTCGTTGAAACACTTAAGCAAATAACAGGCTGTTTTTTGAATTCAGCTTTGAATACATCTGAATTGATCAAGTGTTGATATAGCTTGCCATGTAAATCACCAAAATCTTCAGGCTTTTCATTGAACTTACAGCCGAGTGCAGGTAATACCACACTGAAGTCATAGTCACGTACATACGACGAAAAACTGTTGCCGATCATGCCTTCAATGCGTTCATTGGTTTTATGGTCGATGATGGTGCTTTTTAAAGTTTCAATAAATGGGAAAGTTTGACCATTGCCTTCTACATCGAGTTCAGCAGAAATGATGTCAATTTCAAGTGAATAACGATCCGCATTTGGGTTATCACAGCTGGCCAAAGTGTTGAAGCGGTTATTAATCATTGCCAAGGTACGGCGCAAATTTTCTTCACGGTGCTCACCGCGCGCCAAGTTAGCAAAGTTCGTTGTTAAACGTGTATTGTCAGCTGGTTTATAGTTTTCATCAAAGCGGATTCGTTTGATTGAACATGCAAATTTATTACTCATGGAGATTCACTACCCTATAATTAAAATAATCAAATTTTCTGTATGGAGTAATTTATACGTGAATCTTAAGATGAATAAAAATGATTTAACCTCAACACAAAGTGAGTGAAATTCATGTTTGGTAATTTTATAGGATGAATATATTTCAACTTGGCTCGATGAGAGCATTTTAAAAATAATCTGGATATAAATAATTTTAAATTAAATTAAATATAAACAATGCTTTATGATATTTTTTAATAAGTATTTATATCTATATTCTACTGACTTTTTAGGATAAAATGAAAATCATCGATAAGTATGTCCGCTTTTAGAATATGATTATTTATCGTTCTAAGTGAATTAAACTCAGCTTAAACTGAGAAAAGATCAAATTATTAACTGGATTTTCATTTCTTATATTTAGGTCCAAGTACCCAAATTTATCATTTAGATACTTGCCCTATTTTTGTAAACTACTATGCAATCACTTTAAAAAATAAAAGATTTATGCGCGACAATCCCTGTCATTGCTCCATCACCTACGGATAAAGCAACTGAACCACCTGAACGTGTGACATCACCGCAAGCATAAATTCCTTTAACATTTGTTTCTTTTGCTGGCGAAGTTTTAATGGCCTCGCCATATTCATTGCAGTCTATCTCTAAACCTAACTGCTGAATCCAGTTCGATTGCAAACGAGTAACAGTAGAAACAAATAAGCCATTCAATTTAATTCGTTCACCATCTGCCATTACAACGTCACAATGACCTTCAATATGGTCGATTTTACGCGTTTCGATCTGAATTTGACGTTTAGAAAGCTTCGCTAATAACTCATCATCCAATTGATCTACAGCAATTGCATCATTTAAAAATAAAGTAGTATTGCCCCAATCTGGCAACATCAACGCCATGTGCAATGAGTGCATACCCGACACTAACATGCCAATTTCACCTAAGTTCAGTTCATAACCATCACAATATGGGCAGTGATAAATAGATTGCCCCCAACGTTCGGCTAAACCATTCACTTGAGGCAATTCGTCACGTACGCCAGTGGCAATAATTATTTTTTCAGCTTGAATTTGCTGATCACCTGCGATAACTGAATATTTTCCATCAACTGCTTTTACATCTGTAACCGTTTCAGCAAGCCATGAAATCGTGGAATACTTTTCTAATTGTGCTTTAGCTTCTTCTGCAATAGCTCTAGGTGATCGGCCATCTTGCGTCAAAAAATTATGTGAATGTTCAACAAAACGATTACGACGTTGCCCTGCATCAATAATTAAAATACGGCGGCGCGCACGTGCTAAAGGTAAAGCTGCAGAAAGCCCTGCATAACTGCCTCCAATAATCACAACTTCATAATTCATGTTCATAATTCCTAATATGTAACTTTTGAAGTTACTATATCATTTAATCCATGTATAAGAAACTTTTAATGTTACAATCTATCAATTTCTCCGATAATCAATTTCCTCATGCGTAAAGACAGTAAACTTTCACGAATGCTGCATGTCCTGCTACATATGGCGCGTGAAAATAAGCCTTTCACTTCAGATCAGATTGCCGAAATGCTAGAAACAAACCCTGTTGTCGTACGTAGAACCATGTCGGGTTTAAAAAAGCATGGATATGTTGATTCTGAGAAAGGCCCAGGTGGTGGCTGGTGTTTGATTAAACCCCTGCATGACATTTCGCTGTATGACATTTACCTTGCTGTCGGTGAACCTTCTATTTTCGCCATTGGCAATGAAAATATGCATCCAGATTGCTTAGTAGAACTAGTGGTCAATCGGGCACTTGATCATGCCTTTTTTGAAGCGCAAGAAGTGCTGATTAAAAACCTTAAAGCAACTCAATTAGACCAATTGGCACATGATTTTCAGATTGAATGGAATCAGCAAATGAACGCGAAATAAAAAAAAATGCATCTTCAAATTTGTTTCAATTTTAAGTCTCTGTACTGAATCTGTCTCAACTCAAACTTAGAAAAAATCAGCATATTCGAAATTTGATATGTCCATAAATCGCTAAAATATAAAGTTTATATTTATAGCTTATGATTATGTCGAACAAACTTGACCGTCAGAAACTGACGCTCCCAACAGGTCATGACAAGCTTTTATTGCATTCTTGCTGTGCGCCCTGTTCTGGCGAAGTCATGGAAACTTTAATTGAATCTGGTATTGATTTTTCGATTTTTTTTTACAATCCTAATATTCATCCAGTTAAAGAATATGAAATCCGTAAAGAGGAAAATATCCGCTTTGCAGAAAAACACAACATTCCGTTTATCGACTGTGATTACGACACAGACAACTGGTTTGAACGTGCCAAAGGCATGGAAAATGAGCCTGAAAAAGGTATCCGCTGTACCATGTGTTTTGATATGCGCTTTGAACGTACAGCATTATATGCAGCAGAACATGGCTTTAGCCTGATTAGCAGTTCATTGGGTATTTCACGCTGGAAAAATATGCAGCAGATTAATGACTGTGGTCATCGTTCGGCTTCACATTATGACGGAATTACATATTGGGACTATAACTGGCGTAAAAATGGCGGCGCTGTGCGTATGCTGGAAATCAGTAAAAAAGAAGAATTTTATCAACAGGAATACTGTGGCTGTGTCTATTCACTGCGCGATACCAACCGCTGGCGCTTGAGTCAAGGCCGTGACCGAATCAAATTAGGGGTGAAGTTTTATTCCAATGCGATGGATGAAGAAGCTTGAGTTCTGCCCTTCGTTATTTTTTATGGATATTAATTTGATGTTGTTAAGCCCTGAAATTTTTACATCATTCAGGGCTTTTTTAGCTATATTGCAACTTATTTCAGTTCTTCAACCAACGTTGGATAGATTGATCCATCTACATCCATTTCAGTTTTATAAATACCATTGGCAACATTAAATTTATTCACGTGGTAACTAGAGCCATAAATTGAGTCAAAACCTGTTCCTTTTTTAAAGACTTGTTTATTGGCAGCTAAATCCAGTAAATGTGTCCCTCCAATAAACTGTTCATATTGTGCAGGGTCAACACCAACTCGGGTTGACATGATTTTCACGGCATCGGCATGCGTTGCAGGGTCATTGATGTATTTAACCGTTTTATCCCAAACTTGAATGATTTTTTTCCATTCTTCTTTGTTGGCAGATAAATGCGTCATGTTGACGGTTAATGTGTCGTAAATCAGACCGGGTTTATCTTTCGAGGTATAAATGATTTTAGAACCTGCTACCGCTTTCAAAGCTTGATTTGCGACCGGTTGCCACACGGCAATCGCTGCAATATCTGGACTCGCAAATACTTGTGGTAGCTCATTGGTCATGGTATTGACCAACTTCACTTCAGAAGCTTGAATTTTTGCATCATCCAACGCCGTTGCCAAAAGCAAATGATCAACCAAGCCTTTTTCTGTCGCGACACTTTTTCCTTTTAAATCAGTTAAACTATTGATGCCATCTTTAGCAATGATGACATCATTACCTGCAGAATAGTCCGTCGCCATAATCATGACGCCTTTTGTGCCGCCAGAACCCGTGACTAAGTTGTCGCCATTGGTGACCAAAACGGCATCCAACTGATTTGCAGCAAATGCAGATAGTGAAGCTGAATAATCAAACCATTTAAAGTCCACATTGACACCGGCTTCTTTTAACCAGCCTTTTTCAATAGCAACTTGCCATGCGACAAAACCAGGCCAGTCGCTATAGCCGATCGTAATGGCTTTTGTATTGACTGTGCCTTCTGCTTGCGCGTTTGGTTCAGGTGTTTTGGCCGTATTGTCACAGCCACCCAGTAAGATAGCGCTCACAACGGATGCAGATAAGCAGGTTTTTTTGATCATAGTGAGATTTCCCCGATGGCATTACAGTTAAATTTGGTATTGGTGTTCAAAAACGATGGTGTATTCGGATTACTGACTGATTGAGCATTACGCTTTGCACGATTTGGTCTATCGTTGCCTGCATTGGCATTTGCTTGCTGTTGGTCTGTCACTTGGTCTTTAAACTGACCTTGTGATCGATATAATTGGCCCATTTTAAAACTCCTTAATTCTTTGCATTTTGCGGAATTGGCGGCATCACTGCGTCCATCAACTCCAAATGTCCTTTAATCACACCCTTAAGTGCTGAAAAATGCTGACTGATAACTTTGAGCTCTGAACTGACACCTTGCAGAATCATGACTTCTAAAATCTTGTGGTCATCGAGTTGAATATGCAGCGAGCTCACCACTTGTTCTAAAAACTGCTGCTGTAAATCTAAAAGCTGAATACGTAGCGCCGTAATACTTGCGTCATAAAGTAAGGTAAACGTGCCGACCATTACTTCATTACGCTGCTCCTGATCGGCAATCAGATGCTTATTGATCATGTCGACAATGGCCTGAGAACGGCTTTCATAATGCTGATCGACAATTTTTTGATCCAAAGCATCGACTGTTTTTTCAGGCACAGTAATACTGATACGCGCCAGCTTTTGTTTAGGCACTGTTTTTCCTTATTTTTTTTGCTGAATATAGAAACCCGCGCGGGCGCTCAGTAGCTCAATAAAAAATTGCTTTAATTGATGCAGAAATGTTGCAGATTGATGGTGGTTCATATGCATCTCCTGTTTGAGTAATACAAAATATTTATTTCGTAATATCGTTAGAAATGCAGAAACTGTGCCAAGTGAGGAATATGAAAAATGATCGATTCTTTTGGACTTTTAGCTTTCTTTTAGATTTTATTGTTCATCATTTGTGCAAAAAATGCACTCGTAGAGACCCCTTTGCACTATTGCTGCGATGTGTCTTTTGATGAAGGACTATTTCTAAAAAATCGTTGTTCTTAAACAAGAGCATTGACCGACATGCAACAAACTCGAAGTTCAATTTATTTCATCAACATTGAACATCATTTATACTGATTGATCATTCTATTAATCACTCAACGCCTATGAAGTATTTCAGTTGCGCGGTATGTTCTAACCAAATCTTTTTTGCCAATTCACACTGTGTCAATTGTCAGACTGCTCTGGGTTATATTGCCTCTGAAAAGCAAATGGGCTGTTTTGAAAAGCACAGCTCTACGCTGTGGCTTGCGTTAAATCCTGAAATAAAGGAAAAACGCTTTAAACCTTGTCATAATTATCAGCATCATCAGGTTTGCAACTGGATGGTGCCTGCCGACAGTGAAGAAATTTACTGTGAGTCTTGCCTGCTCACGCACACCATTCCCAATCTAGATAACCCAGACCATATTGTGTACTGGGCGCGATTGGAACATGCCAAACGACGTTTTTTATATTTAATGCAGCAGCTCAATACCATGCCGCGTCCTAAACGCAGCCAAGATGACCGTTTTGGACTTCGTTTTGATTTTCTGATGCCAACAGAAAATACACCTGTTATGACCGGTCATGCCAATGGAATTATTACCTTGAATGCCAGTGAAGCAGATGTGATTTACCGTGAAACAACGCGTATAAAAATGGGTGAAAACTACCGTACACTTCTAGGTCATTTTAGACATGAAAGCGGTCATTATTATTTTGATTTGATCAAACATTTACACCCTGAACTGATTGAGGAATTTCGGGAACTGTTTGGTGATGAACGACAAGATTATAGTGAAGCTTTGAAACGTCATTATAATGACGGTGCGCCGCAAAATTGGGCGGATTACTATGTCAGTTCCTATGCCAGTACGCATCCTTGGGAAGATTGGGCGGAAACATGGGCGCATTATTTGCACATGATGGACACTCTGGAAACCGCCTACTATGCAGGATTAGTGGTCAAAACCAATAAGTCAGATTTGAATAATTTAGAATTAAAAGAAAACCCGATTGGCGCTCAAGATTTTGACCTATTGCTGCAGCACTGGATGACCTTAACCTTTAATTTAAATGCGTTGAACCGCAGCATGGGCTTAGATGATGCATATCCATTTACATTGTCGAATCCGGTATTGGATAAATTGCGATTCATTCACCATAAATTGCTCAACATGACCTTAAAAAATCAGCAGCACAATTAGATTGAACAAAACAAGGGATATAACTTAGATTTCTATTTAAACGCTATGTTTAACTCATACTGACTTATGGGCTACTCAGAAAAAATTCTAAATAGACCTTTAGTTTTAAACTTCAATTCCTTTGAAACATTTTCATAGCCTATCAAATAAACAATAGTCACCTATCAATATACTCTATAAATACAAATTCTATTAAAAGTTAACATTTCATTCATATTTTCTATTAGGCAACCGTTGTCACCTCACATATTAAATAATAAACTTAATGATAATTGTTTTCATTTATGAAATAAAAATGTCATCTCATAAAAGCCCTGTTTTTAAATTATCACTCATCAGTTTAGCTATACTTTCCCATCAAAGTTATGCTGAGACATCCCAGCAGCTCCCGACCATAACTATTGCTGTCGATCGTCAGCAAGCAAATAAAAGTTCAGAACAAAGCAAAGCCTATATTATTCAAAACTCTTCTACCGCATCTAAACTGGATATTGCACTGAAAGAGACGCCTCAGACTGTCAATGTGGTTACACGCCAGCAACTGGATGATTTTGCACTGAATAACACACGAGACGTACTGCGCAACACTCCTGGTGTAATTGTCAGCAATCAGGAAACCGAACGTTCTTCCTATTTAGCACGCGGTTTTGAGATCTCGAATATCATGTTTGACGGTGTGGGATTCCCGCTCAGCAGCTACAACTATAACAATGATAATCCAGACAGCTTTTTATTTGACAGAGTTGAAGTGGTTAAAGGTTCTGATTCGTTAAACAACGGTATTGGAGATCCGGGTGCCAGCATCAATATGATTCGAAAACGTCCTGCACAGGAACTTCATGCCTCGTTGAACGCAAGCTATGGCTCTTGGGATACTCAGCGTTATGAAGCGGATATCTCCTCTCCCCTGAATCAAGATAGCACTGTTCGCGCGAGGGTATTTGGTTTTGAGCAAAAAGGCGGCAGTTATTTAGACAACTATGAATTAGAGAAAAATGGCTTTGGCGCAGTCTTTGCTGCTGATCTTACAGACAGCACAACATTAACTGCCGGATACACCGAAACTAACCATAAACCGAATGGCAATAACTGGGGAGCAAATCCGCTGATAACGACCGAGGGAGAACAGCTCGATTTTCCACGCAGTTACAATTACACCCCAGACTGGACCTATTGGAATACCAATGTCAAAAATTACTTCGCCGAGCTTGAACAGAAGCTGGGCGGCGATTGGAAAGCCAAACTGGTTTATGATGAAAAGCAGACCACTCGCGACTCAAAACTTCTATATTTATTAGGCAATCCAAGTGCTGATGGCACATCTGGTGTGTATTTATGGCCAGGCATGTATGACGATAATGATAAAGAACGTCAAGTGAGTTTAAATATTAACGGAACTTACCCTTTATGGGGGCAGCTCCATGAAGCCTCTTTTGGCTATTCATGGGCAGATAACAACATGAATGAAATTGCACATGGCGGTACTTATACCAACCCAATTACATCAGACTTAGGCAGTCTAACGCCAGATGAGCCAGATTGGGATATGTCTACAATTACGGGCGAAACACATACCAATCAAAAAAACCGCAGTCTGTATGCCGCAACCCGTCTACATTTAAATGATGATCTGAAACTGCTTTTAGGTGCCAATTACGTTCAAGCGCAAAGTAAAGGTAGTAGTTATGGCACAGACATGTTTTATGACGAAAGCAAAGTATTGCCATATGCAGGCTTGACCTACAATTTTACGCCTGAATATACAGGTTATATGAGCTATACCTCAATTTTCCGCCCACAAACAACAAAAGCTTTAGATGGAAGCATCAATAAACCTATTGAAGGTGAAAGCTATGAAATTGGAGTTAAAAGTTCTTGGCTGGATGATAAGTTAACTGCAACTATGGCCATTTTCCGTACCGAAGAAAGTAACTATCCTCTACGTAATTCAGATGGCATACCAACATTGCGTAAAACTCAGGTCAGTGATCTACGTTCGCAAGGCTATGAATTTAGCTTGGCTGGTCAACTATCCGACCATTTAAATCTAAGTTTTGGTTATACACAATTTAGCCTGAAAGACTTAATTAATGGTGGTGATGCCCGTACTTTTAATCCAACACAAACTTTTAATTTACTGACCACATATCAAGTGCCACAGTTACCTAAATTAAAACTGGGCGTGGGTTTACAATGGCAAGACAAAACCTATTTAGAAGTTCCAGAAGCCAGTAGCAATGGCACAGTCACGCAAAAAGCTGGCGTGATCAAACAAGATGCCTATGCTCTGCTGAATGCTATGGTCAGCTATGAGGTAAATGATCATCTGACCCTACAGGCAAATGGCAACAATTTGACCAATGAAAAATATCTCTATAGTTTCCCAGACCAACAAGGTTTTTACGGTGCGCCAGCAAATTATAGCGTAGCTCTCAGATTTAAATATTAATTTACATACAGGCCTTGAGCATTTGTCTTAAGGCCATTCACAGATTTTCAATATTGCAGGATGAATCATGAAAAAAATCTTTGCGCTTTGCACTGGTCTCACATTCACACTCTCCGCACAAGCGCATATGCTTTGGCTGGAACGCGATGCAGATGATCAAACCCGCGCCTACTTTGGCGAATACAGCGAACAGGTGAAAGAAACACAAGATACATCTCTCAAATCATTTAATTCAGCCGTGGCAGAGCAAAATAAACAGAAGCTCAAGGCCAAGGTTCAGTCCGATCATCTTGCCTATGCCTCCAAAGGCGCGGCTGATGTAAAACTCAGCAGTGAACTGATGTATGGTGAAGCACTGCTCTCTTACCATGCGAAAGCGGGAAGATCAGATTTAAAAGCAGTTTCTGAACTGGATATTGTTCCTGTTCAAGCCAACAGCAATACATTCGCTGTATTTTATCAAGGCAAACCTGCAGCTGGACTGGAACTGACTGTATTTTCCCCTCAATTTTGGCAAAAGAAATATACTGCCAATTCTCAAGGCCAAATCACCATAGATACGCCTTGGAAAGGCCAATATGTAATTGAAGTCAGCAAAGAGTCTGACAAAGTAGGAAAATTTAATCAGCAAAATTACAGCAAGCAGTATTTGGTCACAACTCTAAGTTTTATTCAGTAAGTTCGGCCAATAATTGCCTGATTGATCCTCTCGTTTAGGCTTGCAGGATCAATCTGTTTTCACATCAAGTAAATTAAAACGACTCAGCATGATCTCTGTTCCCCAGCCACTCATCCTTCTTTACCGGCTATTGCTGACCTTTGGCATAGGCTTCTTGTGCTGCGCATTAGTGGCGCTGAATTTAACCCAATTGTTCAGCACATTTTTACCTAAAGCAGAATCGGTATTTCTTGCAGGTTTTTGCGCATTCATTTTTTATACCTGCTTCGTCATCTGTGCATTTTGTACACCACATATCAAACGCTTTTCTGTTATCAGCATCGCTTTTTTATTCGGGCTATTTTTACTTGACCATTCCATAGGCTAATTCATGCATAAATCTGTACGCCAATCGATGGCATGGCTTCATTCATGGATTGGACTGCTCTTTGGCTGGCTGTTATTTGCGATTTTTTTAACAGGATCCGTCACATATTACCGCCAAGAAATCAGTCTATGGATGCAACCACAATTTGCAAGTATGCAAGTTAATCAGCAAACTGCTGTTGAAACTGCAGTCAGCTATCTGCAAAAAAATGCGCCTGATGCTAAAAGTTGGTACATCGGGGTTGCAAATCAAAGCATGCCCGTGAATAAAATTTACTGGCAAAAGGCAGATGGCGGATATGACAGTAAAACCTTAGATGCAGCCACAGGTAAAGAAATGGCCGCATCTACAACTCAAGGCGGAGATTTCTTTTACAGTTTTCACTTTCAGCTCTACGGTGTGCCCTATTATATTGGCAGGCTGATTACGACCATCGCGGCGTTTATTATGCTGATTACGCTCATTTCAGGAGTGATAACGCATAAAAAAATATTGACCGATTTTTTCACTTTAAGAGCCTTTAAAGGACAACGATCATATTTAGATTTTCATAATGTTTCTGCTGTTGTCGCACTTCCTTTTTTTTTGACTATAACTTTTACTGGTTTAGCCATTTTTTTCTATGTTTTGTTGCCATCTGGTATGAAAAAAATCTATCCAGATAATCCATTTCAATATTTTGAAGAAATTCGTACCACAGTAACTATGCCTCATCAAACTACAATAAATAAAGCAGAGATGAAGTCAATTCATTATTTTTTAAATACAGCACGGCAGCAGTGGGGAAATTCGGCTATTGAAAATATAACTATCCAACAACCCAATACTACCCAATCGCGGCTCACCATTACCGAATTGAAAGATCAATCAATTACTCGAAATCAAGCGCAAATAACCTTTAATGCTGCCAATGGCAAAATGTTGGGCTCAACACGGAATACCAGTGCCATCGCAACACTCAATGCAGGTGTATATGGGCTACATATGGCAAAGTTTGCTCAGCCTGCATTACGTTTGGGCTTTTTCTTTTCTGGCATTTTAGGCTGTGCCATGATTGCTTCAGGCCTTTTGCTGTGGAGTTTAAAACGACAAATGCAAAGGAAATCGGAAAGTTTTCATCTGGGCCACTATGTAGTGAACCGTCTCAATATTGCGGCTATTCTTGGGCTCCCGCTGTCTATGCTGGCCTACTTATATGCAAACCGAGTGATGCAAGGTCATAGCAGTGTCGCAACTTATGAAGTTTACGCATTTTTTGGCATTTGGCTTAGTAGTTTAATTACAAGCTTAGTTATGCCACAACGCATGCTTTGGAAAATGCAGCTTAAAATTTTTATTCTTGGCGCCCTGCTGCTACCGATCATTAATATTTACTATTTAATTTCACATGGCTACATCCATTCATGGGCTCAATATTGGACCTTTTTGAGAGTAGATCTCATGATTTTAATTTTTGGACTGTTGGCCTTATTTTTACATCAAAATATTGTGCCCATTCAACAAAGGGCCGTAGATAAAATTAAACGTAAACAGCAGGCTGTACTGGAGAACATCTAAACATGCATTTGATTTTTGGTTTTATGTTGATTGTCATTGCGCTTTGGTGCTTTTATCAAGTGAGTGCAAAACGTTTAGTACACACCCAAAAAACTCAGCTGGCTTGGATGGCTCGTTCTCCACTATTAACCAAATTAGTAGCAAGCCTATGTTTGCTCATAGCACTGTTTGTATTTGCTCAACCTTATGGCAACAGCATTAGTATTATTGCACTTTGTATTTTTACCGCACCGCTTTTATTTGCATTTATCCTAAAAGTGAATAATTTAAAATCAACAAAATAGCTTAAAGCACTTGTTATAAACAATAATATTTATAACAAGTGCTTAGGTATATAGGTCGTTTACTTTAGACGTCTAATGAATAATAAATTCTGCTAAACAAACTTTTCTACTTTATATCTTTAAGCCACTGGAGCTAAAGTAAACAACACCTGCCCCGTTTTCACCGTCTGCCCTTTCTCAATTGTAATTTCAGAAACCATCATCCGCTCAGGTGCAATAATTGGAATCTCAATCTTCATCGCTTCAATCACAGCAAGCGTTGCACCTTCTTCCACAATATCGCCTGATGCACATTCGATTTTCCAAATACTGCCCGGCATGTGCGATTCCACTGCACAGCCACCTTCAGGAATTTGAACATCACTATCATCGGTCACAGCATCTAAGCTTTCAGAAACATATTCTGCAAGCCCAGCTTCATGCCAACGACGACGTTCCTCATCAAAGTTGGCTTGTTGCACAGACTTAAATGCTGAAATGGATTCCTGATTTTCCGTTAAGAAGTCGTTGTACTCTTTAAGATTGAGTACGCCTTCTTCAATACGCAGTTTTAAGCGACCTGCTTTAAAGTCCTCACGCATCTGCATCAGTTCAGTTTCAGAAACTTCATAAAACTTAATTTGGTCAAAGAAGCGTAGTAACCACGGCATGCCTTGTTCAAAATCAGGGTTTTTACGGTAACGAGACCACATTTGAGTAGTACGACCCACAAACTGATAGCCACCCGGACCTTCCATACCGTACACGCACATATACGCACCGCCAATACCGACAGCATTTTCAGGTGTCCATGTCCGTGCAGGGTTGTATTTAGTCGTCACTAAACGCTGGCGAGGATCAAGTGGTGTTGCCACAGGTGCACCTAAATACACATCGCCCAAACCCATGACCAAATAACTCGCGTCATAAACCACATCTTTGACCGCTTGTTTGTCTTTTAAACCATTAATACGACGGATAAACTCAATATTGTCAGGACACCATGGCGCATCTGGACGTACGGTTTGCATATAGCGTTCAGTTGCCAATTGGGTCTGTGAATCTTCCCAAGCCAGCGGTAAATACACCGTACGTGATGGAACTTGCATTTCTGTGACATCAGGCAATTCTGCTTCAGCCACTTGTAGTAAACGCAATAAATCCAATTGATCAAGCTTGATCGAATCAAAATGGATTTGTAGCGAACGAATCCCCGGTGTGAGATCAATAATCCCTGTGATATTTTGCTTTTGAACCCATTGCATAAGTGCATGAATACGGAAGCGTAAGTTCAGATCTAAAACCAACTCACCATATTCCACCAGCATGTAGTTGTTACCCGCAGGACGATACACCACATCAGGCGCACCATTTTCACCTTTTAAGGTATCAAGCACCGCATTTTTTAAGGTGAAAAGTTCAGGATAAAATGACTCATCAAATGCCACAACCTGCGTATCAGATGCTTCTAATTGTGCATGATATTTTTCATTTAAGAGCTTAGCTTGATGATAACTCACAGGTATAAATCTGACTTTGTCTCCTGCTTTCAATTGACCAAGCTTCCAAAGCTCAGAATTAATCACCACGGCAGGACAAACAAAGCCTCCTAAACTTGGACCATCTGGACCTAAGATAATCGGCATATCCCCTGTGAAATCAATCGCACCAATCGCGTATGCATTGTCATGAATATTCGATGGATGTAGACCTGCTTCACCGCCATCCTCACGTGCCCATTCAGGTTTTGGACCAATCAAACGAATACCTGTACGGCTTGAGTTAAAGTGAATCTCAAAAGTATTAGCAAAGAAGGTGTCAATGTCTTTTTTAGTAAAGAAGTCTGGTGCACCTTGTGGGCCATACATCACCGCAATTTCCCATTCATGGCTGAATGACGGCACTTGTTCAGGGGCAAGCGCTGTCACTTGTTCAGATGTAAATGCCGTGATTGGCAACATATCACCAATCAATAAATTACGTCCTGCATGACCACCGAACTGACCAAGGGTAAAGGTCACTTGTGAACCTAAATATTCAGGCACATTTAGACCACCTTTAATCCCGATATAGGTGCGACAACCTGTGGCAATTTTTCCACATTTTAGAATCTGACCTTTACGTACATTCACGGTTTGCCACATTGGTACAGACATACCATCAAGGGTTGATGGCATATCGCCCCCGGCAAGCACGATTTGGCTGTCACAATGGAATTTTAAAGTCGGACCTTGTAGCGTACATTCAAGCCCTGCGGTGTTATATGCATTACCTAACAATTGATTCGCAACATTAAGTGACAGCGGATCAATCGCACCTGAGGGCGGAACACCAACATCCCAATAGCCCAAACGACCTGTCACATCTTGCACAGAAGTTTGAATGCCTGATTGCAACACTTCAATTTTTTGGGTTTTCCACTCAAATGTATTTAAGAATCGTGTGGTTTGCGTACCGGCTTTAAATACATCACAGTCGATAATATTTTGTAGATATTCAAGATTAGTTTCGATACCTGCAACCGATGTTTTGGCGAGTGTTTCGGTCATGGCTTGAATTGCAGAGTCACGATCATCTGCCGTGACAATGATTTTCGCAATCATCGGGTCATAGAATGACGATACATTTGAACCCGTTTCCACCCACGTTTCATTACGCGCATTGGCATCAAATTCAACGTGCGTTAAAAGCCCTGCACTCGGTTGGAAGTTTTTGATTGGGTCTTCAGCATATAAACGCACTTGAATTGAATGACCTTTCGATTCAAGTTGTTCTGTTGGTGCAATCCAATCCCCACTACCGAGAGTCACCATCCATTCCACAAGATCTACACAAAAGACTTGCTCCGTCACACCATGTTCAACTTGCAGGCGGGTATTCACTTCTAAGAAATAGAATTCCTGTGTGTCGGTATCCATTACAAATTCAACTGTACCTGCCGAACGGTAATTCACCGACTGCATCAGCCCAATCGCGACCGATTGAATATAGGCACGTTGCTCATCATTGATATGTGGTGCTGGGGTTTCTTCCACCACTTTTTGGTTACGACGTTGTACCGAACAATCACGCTCGCCAAGTGCCAAGACTAAGCCATTACCATCACCAAAAATCTGCACTTCGATATGACGCGCATTCTGTACAAATTTCTCAAGGTATAAACCTGCATCTTTAAAGTTGGCTTGGGCAAGATATGAAACCGTAGAATAAGCATCTTTCAGCTCTTCTTCATTCCATACCAAACGCATGCCAATACCGCCACCGCCTGCGGTACTTTTCAGCATCACAGGATAACCGATACGATTGGCTTCAAGCAGTGCTTCGGCTTCATCTGCCAAAAGCTGACTGCCCGGAAGGAGAGGCACATTAGCTTGAATCGCAAGTTTTCGCGCCGTATGTTTTAAGCCAAATGATTTCATTTGTTTTGAGTCTGGCCCTAAAAATACTATGCATTGTGCTTCACACAAATCACAAAATTCAGCATTTTCAGACAAGAAACCATAACCCGGATGGATCGCTTGTGCACCGGTTTGTTTGGCCACTTCTAAAATTTTATCGACATTTAAATAGCTTTGGCTGGCAGGACTATCACCAATAAATACCGCTTCATCCGCTAAGGTCACATGCAAAGAATCACGGTCTGCTTCGGAATATACAGCAACTGATTGGATACCTAATTTTTTAAGGGTACGAATGACACGACACGCAATTGCACCACGGTTGGCAATGAGGACTTTATTAAACATGCTATTACTCCTCACCTTCACGGATGATCAGTTGAATTTTTGTTGGGTTATAAGCATTACATGGGTTATTCAGTTGTGGGCAATTTGAGATCAATACAATTAAGTCCATTTCAGCTTTAATTTCGACATATTTACCTGGTGCAGAAATCCCATCATCAAATTTCAAATGTCCCTCAGCGGTCACAGGAACATTCATAAAGAAGTTAATATTTGGACCGATATGGCGCACATTTAAGCCATGTTTTTTGGCAATCGGATGTTGCGACAGAGCAATCATGAAATTATTACGGCAACTGTGCATTGGAAATTTGTCATGTGCATAGCGAACAGTGTTGCTTTCACATGAACATGCACCGCCTAAGGTGTCATGACGACCACAGTTATCGTCATGGATGGTGGCAATTTTGTTGCCAAAGTTAGTGTATAGCGCTGTGCCTTTTTCTAAATAGATTTGTTGATTAATCGCTAAGGTATCAGTGGCGCTATAACGCTCTTCAGGGTTTGATGCCGAGATAAAGAGCGTATCGACCGCTTGGTTGCCCTCTAAATCCACGATACGGAAGTATTGCCCTTTTTTGACTTCGCACATCCACGCTTCACCGGCTGGACATACTTCGCTTAACACTGATTTTTCAGAATGTTGTGTTGGGTTTACTAATGCAGTCATGATCATTCCCCTCAAGCCGTTAAAGCGTAATAGCGTTTATTATTTTGAAAAGCACGTTGATTTTGCGGGCAAGAATCACGGCAAACATCGGTGTCTGCCAAAGGTAACGCCTTAAATAAACTTAGTTGTACGTCAGCAGGGTTATATTCTTCTGCTTGAGATAATCCATGTGGTGCAGCAGATAAAAAGACCAAACAATCCATTTCAAAGCGCATTTCAATCACTTGATTTGTATTGTCCGAAGCAACATAACTTAAGTTGCCGTTGTCATCAGGTTGAACTTTAGAGAATAAATTTAAGGTACTGCTCAGGTCAGTTGCAGATAAACCAAACTTGGTCATTTCAAGCAGTAAGCTATCCTTACCACTGCGGTACATATCGTTACGGGCATCTTGGAAAGTTTTTGAACCAAATTGTTGTTCGATTTGTTGTGCGGTACTTGGTGCACAAAACGCATCATTCCAAGCGTGATCATCTTTGACTATCGAGATCATGGCACGGCCTAAATCCGACGCCAAAATATGTCCTGTACTTAAATATGCCGTGTGTTGCCCCTTGAGACTATCTGGCATGTTGTAGCGTTCAAGCTTATCTTCACTATTTACACAGTACAGTGCCACATTGGCATTTTGCCCTAGCGATTTAAGCTGTAATACTGCCCCACGCTGAATACGCGCTGACCAGTGGTGTCCACCCGGTAAAAGTTCAGTCCATAGTGCTTTATCGTCATGATAATGTGTTGTACTCATTGCAGCCTCTGCCTAATTCTTAACTGTTTACCTCCCGGGCTTTTATCCCTCCGTGCAGCTTTGCTTTGAATTAAAACGAAGCCGTGAACTCTCGGTCGCGGTCATACACAGAAATGTATCGGAACCCTAGATCACTTTTGATGTATGTAGAAATGCAAAGGCTGTGCCAAAATAGTATTACGGTTTGAGTAAAACGTAATACTAAGGCTTTTAGGGTTAGTTTTTGATGCTTAAGCTGCAGTATTGGTTTTAAATTGCGCTATTTTTGAACCTTGTTTCTGCTTAGATATGCTTCATGATTGTGCAAATGCATTCATGGTTAAGTTTTTTGGAATTTATATTTTTTCGATTTCTTCAAAATAAAAAGCCCAATATGGGCATTGGGCTTTTGCTGATTATTCAGGACTTTTTATTGCATTAACTGACTGCTTTATAAAATGGTACCGAGCCATTCACAGTTGCACGATGCATAATGCGGTACGCATCACCATAGTCAAACAGCGCTTTGTGCTGCGTGCAGCGGTTGTCCCAAATAGCGACATCACCTTCTTGCCATTTCCAGCGCAAGTGAAATTCTTCCTTCACTGCATGTTCAAACAAGAATGTCAGCAATGCATCGCTCTCTTGTGCATTTAATTCATTAATTTGTGTTGTAAATCCCTCATTCACAAACAATACTTCAGCACCAGTTTCGGGGTGTGTACGTACGACCGGATGTACCACTGGCGGGTTTTTACGGAAACTATTTTCAAGCCTTTCGCGGTCTGCTGCTGTTGCGCCAAAGCGCTCTAATGGAAAAGATTTACGAATATCATGTGTTGCTGTTAAACCGCGTAGTTGCAGTTTTAAATCTTCACTGAGCGCATTAAAAGCAGCTGTACCGCTGGCCCAGAGCGTATCCCCGCCAAATTCAGGGATTTTAATGGCTTGCAGCACACAGCCCAATGGCGGTGTCTGACTAAAAGTCACATCAGTATGCCAAAGGTCATTGTCTCTTAAATCTTGTCTGTGGCTATCCAGTACAATCACTTCTGGAGCATCTTCCATCGCAGGGTAAATCGGATGAATATGTAAAGTACCAAAAGTTTTTGCCAACGTCACTTGCGACTGTGCGCTAAGCGCCTGCTTTCTAAAAAAGATCACTTGATGCTGCAATAGTGCCTGTTTTATTTCAAGCAACAATGGTGTATCGGCATGGTTTAAATCGATACCTTCAATAACAGCGCCAATGTTTGGGTTAATTTGCTTCGCTTGCAATGACATAATCAAATCTTCTTCAATCTCTAAATCTGTTTACAGCTGTTGGCCATGCCAAGGCGCCAACTGCTTTTGCAGCCAACGTAAAAATAGCTCAAAACTTACTGCGACAATCGCGATCACAATAATCCCAAGAATCACGGTATCAGTAATTAGGAACTGAGCCGCAGACTGCACCATAAAACCAATACCGCGATCAGCAGCAACCAACTCTGCAGCCACCAGTGTTGACCAGCCCACGCCCAAGCCAATGCGCACACCCGTTAATATGTGCGGCAAAGCTGTAGGTAAAATCACATATTGCAAAACCTGCAAGCGCGTTGCGCCTAAAGATAATGCTGCACGTTCACGGTTTTTTTGATGGCTGATCACACCATGCGCACTGCTAATAATAATTGGCGCCAAAATTGAAAAGAAAATCAGCAGCACTTTGGTGGTTTCACCAATACCAAACCAAATCACCAATAACGGTAAATACGCAAGCGGTGGAATGGGACGGAGTAGCTCCACAAGTGGATCAAATACAGCACTTACCCATTTGTTGAGTCCCATCCATAAACCTAAAGGCACACCAATCACAATAGCAGCAATGAGTGCGCTAAACACACGGCCAATACTTTCAGCCAAATGCTGCCAAAGCGTGGCTTTCATAAAACCTTGCTGGCTGACTTCAATAAACTTCTGCCATACCGCTGCTGGACTTGGTAAAAAAAGCTCAGGAATAATTTTCAAAGTGGTTACGACAAACCAAAGTACTAAAATGCTCAGCACGCTGCCGATGCTCACAATAAGTGGCAAATTTTTTCTAAATATAGAAATAGATGAACTTCTGTTTAATGTTACTGCTTCTGCACGATTTTCGCTTAGATGAGCCTTATTTAATTTTTGAATTTGTGTATTCATATTAAGACTCCACCGCATGTAATTTTTGCGCTTTTAAGCGTTCAAACAACATTTCACGCAGCTGAATAAACTGCGGATCAGACTTAATCGCTCGTATAGATTCGCCTTTACGGTAGCGCTCAGCAAAATCTAGCTTGAGCGTTTCAACAATCGTCCCCGGACGCGCTGTCATCAGTACCAATTGATTGCTTAATAAAAGCGCCTCTTCAATATCATGGGTAATGAGGAAGAAACCTTTTTTCTCTTTAATCCATAAATTCAGCACAAACTCCTGCATGCTTTCGCGGGTAAATGCATCGAGTGCTGCAAATGGTTCATCCAGCAAAATAAATGGTGCATGACTAATCAAGGCACGTGCAATACCAACGCGCTGTTTCATCCCGCCTGAAAGCTCCCAGATATTGGCATTTGCCACATGCGAAAGCCCGACGGTATTTAAAATAGACGCAACTTGTGACTTTATCTCTGTACTTTTTAAGCCTTTTAATTTCAAGGAAAATGCCACGTTATCTGACACATTAAGCCACGGCAGCAAAGCATGTTCTTGAAAGACCACTGCTCGTCTTGCATCTGGGCCAGTTAAAACTTCATCATCAATTTTGACTTGGCCTGCACTCACCTGTTGAAAACCCGCCAAAATATTTAAAAGCGTCGTTTTGCCGCAGCCAGACTCGCCAAGTACAACTGTTAAAGTCGATTCAGGAACGTCCAAATTGATATTTTTTAGTACAGCCACCTCTTGTTCAGGATAGGTCAGGCTAATATTTTCCGCTTTTAAGATACTCATTTTCACATCCTTAAGGCTGAACAAATAAGGCTGTTACATTGCCTTTATAGTCGGCTTTGACTTTATCTACTTTGCCTTGGGCTTTTAAAAAGGTCGCTGTATCTAAAATATTCTTGGCAAAATCTGTGCTGAAACTTTGAGCTTGCTGCTGCTGGTTCAAATAAATATTGCCAGATAGCAGCAATGGAATATCTTTCGCATCAGAACCGGTTAATTGCGCAATGCTATTGATATAAGCAATATTCGTTTCAAACGCTTTCGGATCTTGATTGTATTCATCTATTTTCTTTAAAGAAGTTTGAACGAAAGATTTTAAAAACTCTGGATTTTGCTCTGCAAAGTCTTTACGAACCACCCATACATCAAAGGTTGGTGCGCCCCATTCTGCAACTTGCTTAGAATCGGTCAGAACTTTACCTGTGGCACTCGCCTTGCTTAAAGCGGGTTCCCATACATAAGTCGCGTCAATATCACCACGTTCCCACGCTGCTGAGATTTCAGGCGGGCGTAAGTTAATAATTTTGACGTCAGACTCTGACAGATTCCAATGCTTCAATGCAGAAAGCAGGCTGTAATGTGCCGTAGAAACAAATGGCACTGCAATGGTTTTGCCCTTTAAGTCTTCAGGTTTTTCAATGCCTGATTTATTGCTCACCACTAAGGCTTCTGAAGCACCAGGTTTGGCTGCCACAAAAAATACTTCAATAGGTAAATCACGGCTGGCAGCAGCAGCTAAAGGACTTGTCCCAATATTGCCAATACTGACATCACCTGATGCCAAAGCATTTACAACGTCTGCGCCCGTATCAAATTTTTTCCACTCAATTTTTTGTTGACTGTCTTTTTCATAATCGCCATTGGCCTGCGCCACTTTGCTCGGATCAACACCCGTTTGATAGGCAATGACTACCGCTTTCTGATCTTTTTGCGCAATTGCAGCCGTTGAAGTGTCAGGAGTAGATTTTTTAGCTTGGAAATATACGAAAGCAGCGATCGCCACAATGACGATCGCCGTAATAATTAAAGGTTTAGATTTGCCGCTCATATTTTTTTCATAAAAAGTGATAACTAATTCACATACTAATCAGTCAGCTTTATGATGAAAAATAAGTTAATTGACAATATTTATCACAAAATTGCATTTATCGATTAGTGGAATACTTATGCTTTTATTCACTAAACGTCTAGCAATCAATTTTCTGCGCGAGATCTTTTAATGATATTTTTTACTTCACTAAGATTTCATGGAACATATGACGCAGCCATTGATGGCTGGTTTTATGATGGCAGGACATATGCCAATATTGCTTCACGCCATAGGTTGGAAATGCAATCGGCGCATCAAATATTTTTAAGTTACCGCGTGAAAGCAATACTTCACTCAAGTAGTACGGCACAGTAGCAATCGCATCAGTGTCTTGCACAACCAAACCCACACCTAAATAACTAGGTAAACGCATCAAAATATCACGTTTTAAATCAAGGTTAAGCAGCTCATTTTCAATATGGTAGTGCCCCATCCCTGCATCAATATCAATATGCGATTCTGACAAATATTGCTCAGTTGTAATGGTGTCACCCGTTAATCGTGGGTGATCCTTAGCTGCAATCACCACATAATATTGCTCAAACAATTTTTGTTGATAAAAGCCGCTTTCCAAATGCGGTAAAAACCCCAATGCTAAATCAATTTCACCATTCGCCATTTGATAACTGGTTTCAGTGGTAATCGGGCGTACATTCAGACGTATTTGTGGCGCGTGTTTTTTTAGATATTGGCTGATTTTAGGCAATAAAACCAAATGCGAAACATCGGTCATGGCCAAAGTAAATTGTTGATCTGAAATGGCTTGATCAAAATTAATCGTAAAATTATTAATGGCTTCGACTTTACTCAAGGCTTCGCTAACTAAAGGAAATAATTGACGCGATAACTCCGTAGGCACCATTTCATTGCCGATACGTAAAAATAAGGGGTCGTTATAATGCTGTCGTATTTTATTTAAAATATTACTGACTGTAGGCTGACTCATCTGCAAGTGTTCAGCAGCTTGTGACACATTTTTGTACTTATAAACATGAAAAAAAATGCTAAGAAGTTTACAGTCCAATTCAAACACGAAAGATTTAATCCCTAATTAAATATTGCAAGTTATGCTGTGCATCATCTGCTGAATTATACAAAAAGCCAATAACGAAATATTACTTTTATTGCAGATGAAACGCCAGTTTAGCCTGCTCAGTTGCATTTGGCTTTTCAACACTCCAATCCGTCCGCATAATAGACACAGCTCGAATTTGGATATCAACATGCTTCAAGGAAAAAAACTGGTTTGTTTTGATTTAGATGGCACACTTATCGACTCTGTTGGCGTGTGGAATCAGGTCGACGCAGATTTGATTCAACAGTTAACTGGACAAACCATCCAACTGGGTTTAATTCAACGTGAACGTGACCTTCAGCTGCAATTATTTAAAAATACACCAGACCCTTACTTAATGTACTGTAACTATCTAAAAGATACTTATAAGATTGAACAACACACAGCAGATCAAATCAAACAGCAACGATATGCCATTTCACAGCATTTTTTAGAACATATCATCTTGCTTAAACCACATGCAGCGTTATTTGTTCAACAGCTCATTCAGCAAGGCATTCAGGTGGCAATTACCACCACGACCAGCTTGCAAAATATTTATCGATATCAAAAAAATATCAACATTTATCCAAAGCTGCATTTTGAAAATAGTTTTGATCTGATCCTGACCCGTGAAAGTGTCAAAAATATTAAGCCGCATCCTGAAGTTTATTTACAAGCTATTCAACATTTTGCAGTAAAACCTGAAGAATGTTTAATTTTTGAAGATTCACTCATTGGTGTAGAAGCCGCAAATGCTGCGGGTATTGAAGTGGTTGCGGTGTATGACGCATATTCAGAGCACGAAATTGAGCAAATCAAAAATAAAGCGGATTATTTTATCCATGATTTCTCTTCGGTTCTGAACTGAGTTAAAGCAAATAAACATTCGCTTTAAAGTTAAAAAAGCAGCCCAATTTAGAGGCTGCTTTTGATATTTTTGCATCAATAGATAATTGATCTATTTTACTTTTTTATAAATGGATCCAGACCCGACTAAATTTCCCGTTTTTTCGTCAATCGCAAATTCAACAGCACCTGTCCCAGAGTTTACAGCCAGTAACCCAGATTCAGCAACAGACGCAGGTACAGGATTTTTCTTTTCAGATTTACCACTTTGTTTATCTTTTAAAGTATTGGTAATGAAATAGTTTTCACCATTTTTACTAATAATCAGCGCATTTTCAAGTTGCGGATCTACTGCGGTATTTTGCCATGTTCCTGCATAATCGGGCGCTGGACTTTGTTTACATGCCGTGAGGAGAACTGCGAGCAACATCGCAGAAAAAAATTGAATCTTTTTCAAAATACTGACCTTCTTTGTCAATGAATTTTGCATTATAGAAAGCCTTGAACAGAACTTAAGACCGTTCGTGTTGTGCAAAAGTTTCAAACCAAGTGCTGCTGTTTTTCTTTTGTCATGTTTTGAAACATTTATGGTCTTTCATAAAAAATAAGCCCACTTGATCATGGGCTTATTTAAAAATTTTCAATCTTTAGATTTATACGATTTGACGCATTGAACCAGTTTCTTCAAAAGTGGCATGCCAAGATAAAGCCTCTTTTAAAATATGCGGCGTTTGACCACCACGCTCACATGCGCGTTCAAAGTAGCTCAACAATGCTGCGCGATAATCTGGATGTGCACAGATTTCAATGACTTTACGTGCACGCTCACGTGGTGAAAGACCACGTAAATCTGCCAAGCCCTGCTCTGTAACCACGATGTCAACGTCGTGGTCAGTATGGTCGGTATGACTCACCATTGGCACCACAGATGAAATCGCACCACCTTTTGCAATCGACTTGGTTACGAAAATGGCAATGTGCGCATGACGAGTAAAGTCTCCTGAACCACCGATACCGTTCATCATTTTCGTACCCGTCACATGGGTCGAATTTACGTTTCCGTAAATATCAAACTCAAGCGCAGTATTAATCGCAATAATGCCTAAACGTCTAATGATTTCAGGGTTATTGGATAGCTCTTGTGGACGTAACACAATTTTGTCTTTGTACTGATCAAAATTGTTCATCACGTGCTGTGCACAAGGCTCAGATAACGTCATTGAACAGCCTGAGGCAAATTTCATTTTTCCAGAATCAATTAGCTGGAAAGTACAGTCTTGTAGTACTTCTGAATACATTTCCAAATCATGGAAATTAGAATGCTCAAAACCAGCAAATACAGCATTGGCAATCGAACCCACACCTGACTGTAGCGGCCCTAAATTTTCAGGCAAACGCCCTGCTGCTACTTCACCTTCAAAGAAATCAATCAGGTGCTGAGCAATCGCTAGGGTTTCAGCATCAGGTTCATCCATTTTAAACTGGGTATCTGGCAGATCATTCAACACAATAGCTGAAATCTTATCGGGGCTGACATTGATCCCAATCGTACCGATACGTTCACCGACCTGAGTCAGTGGAATTGGCCCACGGTTTGGTCGCGCTTTCGGCACATAAATATCATGTACACCTTCTAGCACTGGGTTAATCGTATTATCAATTTCAATAATCACATGATCTGCCATTTCAATGAAATTGGCTGAGTTACCACATGAACCTGTCGGAATAACTTGACCATCTTCTGTAATTGCAGTCGCTGCAATAACGGCCACATTAATGCGCGGTAAATTATGATGACGAATATTATCGGCCATTTCAGACAAGTGTTGGTCAATATACATGACCTCGCCAGCGTTAATGGCTTTACGTAAACCAGGATCTGCCTGATACGGATAACGACGTTCTATCGCATGCGCCGCATTGAGGCGACCATCGATACTATTTCCTAAACTAGCACCCGTTGCCAACGTGATACGAAGAGGATGTGAAACTGCATGATCTGCAAGTGCCAATGGAACCGTCTTTGCCTCACCTGCACCACCAAAACCACTTAAACCAACCACTGAACCATCTTGAATTAACTCAATCGCTTTTTCAGCAGACATTACTTTGTCGCGAAGGGAGAGTAAGCGAATGCGATCTAAACCATTCATAATTAAATCTCAAAAAATAAATATCTCAAAATAAACATCTTTTTTCGCCATCCCAGCGAACTGAGATAGCGTTTGTTATTGCTTATCTAAAAACGTACTTATCTAAAAGCTTACTTATATAAATTGAGGCAAATTAAATCAGTTCAACCGCAATTGCAGTTGCTTCACCGCCCCCAATACACAGTGCTGCGACACCTTTTTTACCGCCAGTGCGTTTTAAGGCATGAATCAGCGTCACAATAATACGTGAACCTGATGAACCTAGTGGGTGACCAAGTGAGCAAGCACCACCATGAATGTTCACTTTTGCTTCATCTAAGTTAAATCCATCAATCGCCAGCATTGTAACCATGGCAAATGCTTCATTGACTTCCCACAGGTCAACTTCTTGTGCATCCCAACCGGCTTGTGCAAGTACTTTCTCAATAGCACCGACTGGAGCAATCGTGAACTCTGACGGATGCTGTGAATTTGTGGCATAAGCAACGACTTTTGCTAGTGGTTTTAAACCACGTGCTTGAGCCGTTTCTTCTGATGTAACCACCAAAGCAGATGCACCGTCAGAAATTGAGCTGGCATTGGCAGCTGTGATCGTGCCGTCTTTTTTGAATGCAGGACGCAGTGTTGGGATTTTTTCAGGCTTAGCACTTAATGGCTGTTCATCTGTGTCAACAACGACGTCACCTTTACGGCTTTTAACAGTAACTGGCACGATTTCATTTTTGAAGAAACCGCCTTGAATCGCTGCAACGGCTTTATTGAGTGAGTTGATGGCAAAAGCATCTTGCTGTTCACGGGTATAGCCTTTTTTATCTGCCATATCTTGTGCCAGAATACCCATCGATAAACCTGTCTCAGCATCTTCTAAGCCTTCTTGAAACATGTGGTCTGTGGTTTTACCATGACCCATACGATAGCCTGAACGCGCTTTTTCAAGTAAATATGGCGCATTTGACATCGACTCCATACCACCAGCAACCACAATATTAGCAGAACCGGCTTTAATCGCATCAGCTGCTTGCATCACTGCCTTCATGCCTGAACCACAAATTTTATTAATCGTGGTGGCACCCGTTGTATCTGGCAAACCTGCTTGACGCATTGCTTGGCGTGCAGGACCTTGTTTAAGACCAGCCGGTAATACACAGCCAAAAATAACTTCGTCAATATCTGTAGGTTCTAAACCTGCACGTGCAACAACAGCTTGAATCGCTGCAGCACCTAAGTCTGGGGCTGTACAAGATGAAAGTGAACCCTGAAAACCACCCATCGCTGTACGTACGCCATCTACAATTACAATCATTTCTTATTTCATCCTGTTTTAAATCTTTTAACCCCAAGGAACCATGACTGGTTCCTCAGATTTTCCATCTTAATGTTTTTCACAGTGGTTTAGATGAAACCTTAAGATTGAGCGGTGAAGTATTCTTCAGATAGCTGCATGATAAGTTCAGAACCTGCTTTAATACGTTGAGCACGGGCAGCAAGGTCAGGTAGAACTTTCTCAACATAGAAATCTGCGAGTACCAGTTTGTTTTGGTAGAAGCTCTCTGGTTTTGCAGCCGCAGCTTTGCTAATACGTGCAAACATATAAACGAAGCTGAGTAAACCAACAGCGTGCAGGTAATCGACTGCCACCGAACTGCTAAAGTCTGGGGTGGTCTTAGATTGTTCTACAATGAATTGCGTTAATGCTTCAACTTCGTCAGAAACTTGCAATGCTGCAGATTTAACTTTTGAATCAGCCATGGTTGCAGCAAAATCACGAATTTCAGCAATGTATTCGGCAATAAATGCACCATTACATTTCGTGGTTTTGCGTCCAATTAAATCAATCGCTTGTACGCCATTTGTGCCTTCGTAAATCTGCGAAATACGTAAGTCACGAATGCATTGCTCCATGCCCCATTCACGGATATAGCCATGACCACCAAAGCACATTTGCGCTTCTAAAGTAGCTTGTAGGGCTGTATCTGTTAGGTAGGCTTTTGCAATAGGTGTCAATAAAGCCACGCGGTCATTGGCTTTTTTCACAGCAGCTTCGTCAGTTGAATATTTTGTAATATCCAGTTGCTGGCCAACATACACAGCAAATGCACGAGATGCTTCGTTGTTGGCGCGTACATTCAACAACATACGACGTACATCACCATGTACTAAAATAGAGTCTGCTGGTTTTTCAGGAGATTTCACACCTGTCGCAGAACGACCTTGTAGACGATCAGTCGCATACTGTGCAGCATTTTGGTAAGCAAATTCTGCAGCGCCAATCCCTTGGATACCCATCGATAAACGTTCATAGTTCATCATGACAAACATCGCCGCAAGACCTTCGTTTTCTTTACCAACGATATAACCTTTGGCACCATCAAAGTTCATAACACACGTTGCAGAACCTTTAATACCCATCTTGTGTTCAATTGAACCCGCTGAAACAGCATTACGTTCACCGACTGAGCCATCGGCATTGACATGGAATTTTGGAACGATAAACAATGAAATACCACGTGAACCCGCAGGTGCATTTGGCGTTTTTGCTAACACAAGATGGATGATGTTTTCACACAGATCATGTTCACCACTGGTGATGAAAATTTTCGTGCCTGTAATATTAAATGAACCATCTTCATTCGGCTCTGCTTTGGTTTTAATGATCCCCAAATCAGTCCCTGAATGTGGTTCAGTTAAACACATAGTGCCTGACCATTCACCCGTATAAAATTTTGGAAGATAGGTTTCTTTTTGCTCTTGCGAAGCACGGTCATTAATCGCCATACCTGCACCCACAGTCAGTAGTGGATACAACATAAATGATGGATTGGTACTCCAAATCATTTCGTCAGCAAGTACTGTCAACATTTTCGGCATGTTTTGGCCGCCCCATTCTTCAGAAGCGCCTAAACCAACCCAGCCACCTTCAGCGAATTGTTTAAAAGCGTCTTTAAACCCTGTAGGCGTAGTAACAACACCATTACTAAACTGCGCACCACCTTCTTCATCTGCAGTACGGTTCAAGTCTAGAATAACGTTTTTAGAAAACTTAGCCATTTCTTCTAAAATGGCATTTGCAGTCGCCATATCAATATGAGCTAAGTTTTCATTTGACTGCCAGAACTCATCTGCATTGAATACATCATTTAAGATGAAGTCCATGTCCTTTAACGGCGCATTGTATATTGGCATTGTACTTTCCTTTTCTACAGGCTTTGTCAGCGTCTTTGACAAAGTACTTTTTTAAAGTTGCACGCTCCCGCACAAAATCATCAAATCAATTTTGTGTGGATTTTTTAAAGATCTGTTTTTTCAGATAGATATCTAAAATGGATATAGATAATGTGTTTTTACCGACAAGTGTAAAATAACCACCTGATATTTTGAGCAGCATTATTTTATTACAATTAAATAAATTTATTGAATTGAATAAATTTATAATTAGTAATTGATTAAAACCAAACATAATAGTACCTATAATCATGTTTAATTTAGGGTGTATTAATAACATAACAACCAAGACCGTTTTGTTAAATGCTGCTTTTGTTGTAAAAGCGAAAAGACAATAAATTAAAAAAAATAAAAATGGAATTTTATTTCAAAAAAATGACCTCAAGGGTTCAGTTTTATTGACATTAATTTTATGCTATGAATTCTATATGTTTTACGCACTCTACTAATGTGTTTATTTTTAAACCAATTTATGTAATATTTGAGACCATAGTGGAATGTAAGATTCACAAGATTTAGCTTAAGCTAGGCTTGTTCACCCTCAAGATGTTTATGGAACAGTTATCATGAGTTCAGTACGCCAACAAAATTTTATCCTTCGCAAGGAAAAAATTTTAGCCATGGCAGAAACCCTGCTATTAGATAATAATCAAGACATCACCTTAAGTGAGTTAGCTTGTGAACTAGATATTGCCAAAGGCACGATTTATAAACATTTTAAAAGTAAAAACCAATTATATTTAGAACTGATTATCTTAAATGAAAAACGATTATTAGAAATTTCAAAAAAATATAATCATGATATTAAAACTTATGTTTCACAATATATGCTTTATAATATGTTGAATTCTAATAGAACTATATTATTACATGTCATTGAAGAACGCTTAACCAATAATGAACGTAAATTAAAAGAGTTATTTGAAGAGCTCTATCGTGTTCGTGAAGAACGTATTATTGAAATTAAGGATATGACCAGTGATTATCTAAAATCACTTGAAAGCGCAATGTCGATACGTGATTATTTATCTTATATTTGGACGGTCACTTATGGTGCGTCCCTACTCCTCAATTCAACGCATTATCAAAAATCAATCGGTTCACGTGAACGTTTAATCAAGCTATATATTAATCAGGCGCTGATGACGCCAGATAAAATTTCAGCCGTATAAAATTGATTTATAAATAAAAAAATGCCGAACAACTGTTCGGCTTTTTTATTCATTCGACAATATCTAGGTTATGCAATCACAGGTGGGAAGCCATCTTCGGTTAAAGCGCTAATCAATTGCTCTGCACTAGCACTAGATTCAACGTCCACTAATTTTGTAGCTACATCAATAGTGACCGTTGCATTTTCGTCTAAGTCTTTAATCGTTGCTGTCACGCTACGTGCGCAACCACCACATGTCATATTATCAATACGAAATTTCATGCTGTTCATCCTTCTTTTCTAATAACAACACTATAAACCTTTCCACGATTGTAAGGTCAAGCGGGTTTAAATCTTTGCTGTATGGCAGCACTCAGCCATGCCCGTTTCGATTTGATTTAAAATCGTACAATCGGCTTGATCATTACCGGCACAGCCATCGACGGACTTTTGCAAGATCTCAACCATGGCCTGTAAGTCTGCGATTTTTTGATTTAAGGTCTGGATATGTTTTAACGCCAATGCTTTAACTTCTACACTTTGCCGACTTTGATTTTTCCAAAGCCCAAGTAAATCTTTCATTTGTTCAGAAGAAAAACCTAAATCACGCGCATGTCTTAAGAAACTCAAGGTTTTAATATCGGCTTCCGAGTAAACTCGATAGCCGGCATCGGTGCGCTTTGCATTATTTAACAGCCCAATCGATTCATAATAGCGGATCATTTTTGCAGAAATGCCCGAAGCTTTCGCTGCTTGTCCAATATTCATCTCAAGACTCCTGAAAAACTGGCCCTTTAAATGCTTTTAAACGTAAGGCATTCGATACAACAAACACCGATGAAAGTGCCATTGCACCAGCTGCGAACATAGGTGAAAGCAATATGCCAAAGAATGGATATAACACACCTGCAGCGACAGGAATCAATGCTGCATTGTAAATAAATGCCCAAAATAGGTTTTGGCGAATATTATTCATCGTCGCTGTGCTCAGTGCGATTGCTGTCGGCACCATTTGTAAATTTCCCGACATAAGCACAACGTCCGCGGCCTCTATCGCCACATCTGTCCCTGTACCAATCGCCATGCCCACATCTGCTTGCGCAAGTGCAGGCGCATCATTTATACCATCGCCAACAAAACATACAACACCATGTTCTTTTTGCAACTGTTGTACAGATTGCACTTTTTGATCTGGCATCACTTCAGCGATCACATGATCAATTTTCAACTGTCGTGCTATGGCAGAAGCAGTATGTCGGTTGTCGCCTGTAATCATGGCCACTTTCAGCCCTAAATCATGCAAAGCTTGAATGGCTGTATAGGTTGTAGCTTTGATCGGGTCGGCTACAGCAACAATGGCAGCAAGCTGTTGATCGATCGATACATATAGCGGGGTTTTCCCTTCATTGCCCATGCGTTCTGCCAGTGCTGAAAAGATTTGTGTTTCTAAACCAAGTTTATGCATCAAATGATCTGCACCAATATAAATGCTTTGTCCTTCAACAACCGCCTGAATCCCAGCACCAGTCACGGAATCAAACTGTTCAACTTCTAAAAGTTGCACTTGCATCTCTTTCGCAGCTTGTACAATGGCATAGGCAATCGGATGCTCAGATTTCTGCTCTACAGAGGCCAATAACTGAAATACGCGATCTTTATCAAAAGCTTCAGTGACTTCAAAATCAGTCAGTTTCGGTTTACCTTCCGTCAAAGTCCCTGTTTTATCAACTGCAACCACTTGTGTATTTTTGAGTTGTTGTAAGGCTTCACCTTTACGGAATAAAACTCCAAGTTCTGCACCTCGCCCTGTACCGACCATAATAGACGTTGGTGTTGCCAAACCCATTGCACATGGACATGCGATGATCAGTACTGCTACAGCATTGACTAAGGCATAGGTTAAACTCGGTTCAGGTCCAACTACATACCAAACTAAAAAGGTGATCAACGCCAACGCCATTACCACCGGTACAAACCATAACGTGACTTTATCCACCAAAGCTTGAATCGGTAATTTTGAACCCTGAGCCTGTTCAACCATATGGATAATTTGTGCCAAAACAGAATCTTGACCCACAGCAGTAGCTTGTATTTTCAATGCCCCATTTTGGTTAATGGTTCCGCCGACAACTTGATCACCGGCTTTTTTCTCGACAGGAATCGGTTCTCCACTGATCATGGATTCATCAATATAACTGTTCCCAGACACTACAGCACCATCGACTGGGCAACGTTCACCAGGCCGTATTTCAATCAGCATGCCTGTTTCAACATCACTAATCGGTAAATCTATAAAGGTACCAGATTGCTCTACACGTGCAGTTTTAGGTTGCATGCCGACTAAGTATTGAATAGCTTGCGATGTTTTACCTTTGGCTTTCGCCTCCATAAAACGCCCCAACAGAATCAACGCCACAATTACTGCAGCTGCTTCAAAGTACACATGAACGGTACCTTGCGGTAATAATTGCGGGGCAAACGTGGCAACACAAGAAAAACTATAAGCAGATAAAGTCCCGACTGCGACCAAAGAATTCATATCCGGGGCAAGTCGGGCAAGTGCTGGTATGCCATGCAGATAAAAGCGTCTTCCGGGTAGGATTAAGACCAAAGTGGTTAATATAAACTGAATATACCAACTATTTTGTGTCCCTAAATTATGCGCAATAAAATGATGAAAAGCTGGAATCATGTGTGATCCCATCTCCAAGATAAAAACAGGAACAGCGAGTACCAGTGCGATGATTAAATCACGCTTGAGTAACCGAGCTTCATCGGCTTTTTTTTCTGCCATTGTCGGTTGTTGCTGCGTAGCAACGGTCGCACTGTATCCCGCTTTTTTAACTGCCGCGATCAATTCCTGTGTTTTTGAAACTGGCGCCTGAACAAAAGCTTTTTCACTGGCTAAATTTACAGTTGCTTTATTGACACCATCAACAGCATTTAAGGCTTTTTCGACTCGTGCTACACATGAAGCACAGGTCATACCGTCAATATTTAATTCAATATTGGGCTGTGCAATATGAAAACCTGCTTTTTCTACGGACTTCGCCAATGCAGAATTTTCAACAGATGCCAATGCCGTAATCGTGGCTTTTTCAGTTGCCAAATTCACTTGTGCATTGATAACTTCTGGAACTGTCTTTAATGCTTTTTCAACACGTGCAACACACGATGCGCAAGTCATCCCTTCAATTTCAAGTTCAATCTGCTTTTGTGCAACGCCAAAACCTGCCTTTTCAACGGCCTGAATTACAGCAGAATAATCCACATTTTTATCACTCTGAACATGTGCTGTTTCAGTGGCTAAATTCACTTGAGCATCAGTGATGCCATCGACTTTTTTTAAGGCTTTTTCCACCCGTGCCACACAAGAAGCACAGGTCATCCCTTCAATAGCAAGTGTGCCATCAAAAAGTTTGCGTTCTGTCGAATCTGTCATGGCAACATCCCAATCATATGTGCTTGTTTTAGGCTATAGCTTAAACTTTACCACAATGGGAAGGTCAAGTTTTTCTGACTCACAGCAAGGCTTTTCTTTAAGGTATAAAGAATTGCGAAGATTTAAAAACATAATCAATAATATTGAATAATGATTATTCAATTAGTTTATTTTTCTGATATTAAAAATACACCTTTCCTCATTATTCAGTAAGATAGAGATTCGTGACCACCAAACGAATTACTCTCTTTCGCATGTACAAACTGTCGAACATTTGCTTTAACTGCGCATATTTGTGTGCTTTTTTATTTTTAATTTTAAGTTGGAGTCTAGATCATATTGATGTTTGGCTTACTCAAGTGGTTATCCCTGCTGTCACGATATGCATACTCTTAGGCTTCCTGTTTAAATATATCGCTCGAAAGTTAGGATATGAACCGCCTAAACGAAAAATAAAACAACAAAATGCCAAAAACGATGATCAAGACGCGGCTTAAGATACTTATAAATAACGAAATCATCAATAAAAAAGCCCATTCAATTGAACGGGCTTTTTTTCATGTCAGAATTATTAGTCAGCACTAATATCTTCAAATAAAACGGAAGAAAGGTAACGTTCACCACCATCCGGTAAAATGACCACAATGGTTTTGCCTGCATTCTCAGGACGTGCAGCAAGTTTTGCCGCAGCTGCCATTGCCGCGCCACTAGAGATACCCACTAAAATACCGTCATGAGTAGCCGTTTTACGCGCCCACTCAATTGCTTCAGCACTTTCAATACCGATCACTTCATCAACAAGGTCTAGATCTAAGTTACCCGGAATAAAGTTAGCTCCAATCCCCTGAATTTTATGCGGCCCAGGAGTCAGTGTTTCGCCTTTTTTCGCTTGGGCGATAATCGGAGATTCAGCCGGTTCTACCGCAACAGAATAAAGCGGCTGATTTTTCACTTTTTCAAAATAGCTTGAAATGCCTGAAATCGTACCGCCTGTACCTACACCTGAAACTAAAATATCCACTTTACCACCGGTCGCTTCCCAAATTTCTGGGCCAGTGGTCAATTCATGAATTTTAGGGTTTGCAGGGTTTTCAAACTGTTGTGGTAAATAATACGTTTCAGGATGTTCGGCAACGAGGCGCTGTGCTTCTTCGACTGCACCTTTCATGCCTTTAGCAGGTTCAGTCAATACGAGATTTGCACCAAAAGATTTCAACACCTTACGGCGTTCGATACTCATACTTGCTGGCATGGTTAATGTAATTGCATAACCTTTCGCTGCTGCAACAAATGCCAAAGCAATCCCTGTATTACCACTTGTAGGTTCTACAATATGCATACCCGGTTTTAATAAACCTTTTTCTTCTGCATCTGCAATGAGAGCTGCACCCACACGACATTTCACTGAAAATGCTGGGTTACGGCTTTCAACTTTAGCCAAGACCGTTGCTTCTGACTGAATCGCACGATTAATACGAACTAAAGGTGTATTACCAATCGCTTCAGCGTTATTACTATATACTGCGATACCTAAATTACTCGTTGCTGGAAAAGCTGAATCTGTTGTCATGACTATTTATCCCTTGTGTATTTATTGAATACGATCTTTAGATGATACAATTATTTTCAAAGTGTGCATGATTTTTTAAGCTAATGTCTTATATTTATGTGCATTTTGTGAAAGCTTGCACTAAAATCAAGCAATAAATTTAACTGATTAACTAAATTTAAACTTATAAAAATTAATGATATTTGATTTCATAAAAAACCATAGAAATTGTCTTATTTATTCAATGTATTAAGCCGTGATATCCGTATACTTGAGCTGTTGTTAATCGTATGGACATATCCAATGAATACCGATCTGGAAATCACTACTATGCGTGATTCTGCCGAATTAGTCGTGGGCGTTTTAAAGTCGCTGGCAAATACGGATCGTCTACTAATTTTATGTCATCTAGCACAGCAAGAATTGAATGTGTCTCAGATTGAAGAAATCACTGATATTAAACAGCCAACCCTCTCACAACAATTAATGATGTTACGTAAAAGTGATGTTGTGACCACGCGTCGTGATGGTAAGCAAATTTATTATTCAATTAAAGATACAAATTTAGTTCAAGTTCTCAATACTCTTTACCAATTGTATTGCAACCAATCTTATAAATAACACTCAGTTATTTTAAAATTTCAAGCCAGACATGCTGTTCTTGCACCACTATAGATGAATTATCGCAATGGACAGCAATTCAATATCTAAATTTACCCTCCAGACTTCTTCAAAATTTCAATATCTATATTTATATCGAATATCCAAAGCTTTAAATCAGCTCATACTTTTTATTAATTCATTTAGAATGATGGTTTCTTATATATCCCACAAATGTACTGCAATGTTGTACGCTCAAAATTTATTGCACAAGACTTCTTAGCATTTTTTATGCATAATATATATGAAATTGTGATTTAGATAAGTTTATGTCAGATTTAAAACCTCATATCTTACAGAAATTTCCAGCTTGGCAGTGGTTACAGCACTACAGCCCCGTGAAATTTAAATCTGATGTACTTGCTTCGCTGATCGTGATTGCCATGTTGGTTCCTCAAGGTATGGCCTATTCCATGCTGGCAGGTTTACCTCCAATCATGGGTTTATATGCCAGTATTTTACCGATGATTGTCTACGCCCTCATTGGTGGAAGCTCAACCTTATCGATAGGCCCTGTGGCAATCATTTCGATGATGACCTTCGCCACGCTCAATCCACTATTTGAAGTCGGTTCGCCTGTTTATATTGAAGCCGCTACACTTTTGGCCTTAATGGTCGGACTGATTTCTCTGATGCTAGGTGTGCTACGTTTTGGTTTTTTAATTCAGTTGATCAGTCATCCTGTCATTAAAAGCTTTATTATTGCTTCGGCTCTGCTCATTGCACTAGGTCAATTTAAGTTTCTCGTCGATGTCCCGCTAAAAGCCAACAACATCCCTGAGTTTGTTTTGAGTCTGTGGGAATATCTAAGTTTGACTCACTTTGCTTCACTCATCTTTGGTGTGCTGGCCATACTGTTTTTAATCTATGTACCAAAAATGTTGGCTACTCAATCGATCCAATCTCGATTCGGCTCTACTGCCTTTCTAAGTAAAGCACTTCCATTGATACTAGTGGTGATCTCAATTGCATCGGTGATGTTATTTGACCTGCAAAATGTCGGCATTAAAACTGTCGGTGAAATTCCTTCAGGATTTCCACCCTTAAGCTTTCCACATTGGAACTGGGAACTGGTACAAACCTTACTGCCCGGTGCAACAATGATTGCCATGATCAGTTTTGTTGAGTCACTGTCTATCGCCCAAGCCACTGCCTTACAACAACGCAGCCAACTCAATAGTAACCAAGAGTTGATCGCTTTAGGTTTAGCCAATCTAAGCGCAGGTGTTAGCTCTGCCTTTCCTGTGACGGGTAGCTTATCTCGTACAGTGGTTAATGCAGATGCAGGTGCAAAAACACCGATGGCTGGCGTGTTGTCGTCATTGCTGATTATCGTTGTCAGTCTCTACTTCACTGGTTTTTTCCAAGACTTACCTTTAGTCATTTTGGCGGCCACGATTATTGTTTCCATTTGGAAATTAGTCGACTTTAAACCTTTTGTGGATACATGGCGTTATTCAAAAGCTGATGGTATAGCGATGTGGGTGACCTTTTTCGGTGTGGTGTGTATCGACATTTCTACAGGTCTCATTATTGGCATTATTTCTACCTTTATTCTGTTGTTATGGCGCATTAGTCGTCCACATATTGCGGTGATCGGTTTAGTCGAGGGCACACAGCACTTCCGCAATGTACAGCGCCATCATGTCTATACCGCACCACATATTCTCTCGCTCCGTATAGATGAAAATATCTCGTTTTTAAATGCCAATACGCTTAAAGGTTTCCTGATTAATGAAGTCAGTGAAAATATTGACCTAGAACATGTTGTTATCAACTGCTCAAGCGTCAGTTCAATTGACCTCAGTGCCTTAGAAATGTTGGAAGATTTAAATGCTGAATTATCAAAATTAGATATTCGACTGCATTTTTCCGAGGTCAAAGGCCCTGTCATGGACAAATTGCAGCACTCAAAACTACTCACGCATTTGAGTGGTCAAATTTTTCTCACCCACTATCAAGCAGTTAAAGAGCTTGCGACAGCCAGTTCTGAGTACCAAATTTAAAGGCCTATTAGCTCACTGTTTAATCAATGCGAATTTGATAAACAGTGAGTTTTGAAGGGTTTACATTTTAATACACAAAAATAGATTATAAAAAACAAAGGTTTATTTTTAAATTAAATTATTTTTTAAGCATGCGACATTTTCGTATAAAATACAGGGCTAATTTTCATCATTTTGTCATTGTAATTCTGACAAGGCTCTCCTATGTTTTCAGCATTTACACGCTTGAGTTTAGTAACCCGAATTATTATCGCCATTATTTTAGGTGTATTGGTTGCTGTTGTTGCTCCAGGCGTTGCACCCTATTTAAGTTTGCTTGGTGATTTATTCATTAAGGCATTGAAATCCGTAGCACCGATACTGGTCTTTGTACTTGTGCTGTCATCCATTGCAAATTTCAAAGTGGGTAGCAGTAATGCATATATTAAACCAATTATATTGATGTACGCTATTGGTATGTTCCTTGCTGCTTTAAGTTCAGTAGTAGCAAGCCTTTTATTCCCTAGTACATTAATTCTTGATGTTGCTGCAGAAAACCTTGTGCCGCCAGGCAGTCTTGCTGAAATATTGAAAAACTTATTATTAAGTTTTGTCGCAAACCCTGTTACAGCAATTTCTGAAGCAAATTTCATTGGTATTTTGGCTTGGGCTGTTGCCTTAGGTATTGCATTTCGTCATGCATCAGAGAACACCAAAGTCTTTTTATCTGACGCTGCTGATGCAGTGAATAAAGTGATCCGTTTAGTGATTAACTTTGCACCTATTGGTATCTTCGGTTTGGTTGCTGTTACATTTGCCGACTCAGGTCTAAAAACGCTTGTTAGTTATGCGCACTTACTTGCGGTATTACTCGGTACCATGTTCTTTGTAGCTTTGGTCATTAACCCACTAATGGTGGCATTTATGACTCGCTCAAACCCGTTCCCATTGGTTTTCCAATGTCTACGTGAAAGTGGTATCACTGCATTCTTTACACGTAGTTCCGCTGCAAACATTCCAGTTAACTTAGACCTTGCAAAGCGTCTTGGTGTACCAGAGTCAACTGCAAGCGTAGCGATTCCTTTAGGTGCAACTGTCAATATGGCAGGTGCATCGGTCACAATTACAGTCCTCACACTAGCAGCAGTTCATACTTTGGGCATTTCTGTTGATTTCAGCACAATGTTGATTTTATCAGTCGTTGCTACCGTTTCTGCATGTGGTGCTTCAGGTGTTGCTGGTGGTTCATTGCTGCTTATTCCAGTGGCTTGTGGCCTGTTTGGTATTTCAAGTGATATCGCGATGCAAGTTGTAGCCATTGGTATGGTTATTAGCGTACTCCAAGATTCAACTGAAACCGCTTTAAACTCTTCGACTGACGTATTATTTACAGCTGCAGTAGACCGTGGTTTAAGATAATATCCTGATATTGGATACTTTTTAAGGCGAGGCCATGCCTTTACAGACTTTACCGCTTTGGATACAACTGGGTGCTTTTTTCCTCGCAGTGAATGCAGGAATGATTAATGTACTTGGACTGGTGACCATCTTGCACCAGTCAGTATCTCACATGACCGGTAATGTCAGTATGTTAGCCATGGCCTTCATTGCATGGCAGCCAAATACGATTATTTATTTGATTTTAGTCTTACTCTGTTATGTGATTGGCTCATTTTATAGTGGGCTTATTCTTGGAAATAGTCACTTTAGCTTAACCAGACGTTATGGCGTCCCATTAAGCTTGGTGGCTTTTTTTATTGTCCTGTGTTGGCTACTATTGCCCTATTTTCCACGTTACGCTTTGCTTTGGGCATGTGTGGCTATGGGTGTACAAAATGCAATGGTTAGCCACTATAAAGGTACCATTATTCGTACCACACACCTTTCTGGTGTTTTGACGGACTTAGGTTTGGCTTTGGGTTATAAAGCCCGTGGACTTCCGGTTGAGTCTAAACGTGTGGTCTTACATTTATTAATTTTGGCGGGATTTATCGTTGGTGGCATACTTGCCAGTTGGCTTTATCCTTATTTAAAATTAAACGCATTCCTGATTCCTGCCGCACTCAGTTTAGTCATGAGCGCAGTATATTGGATCATCTATTTTCATTATCGACATATACACGATTAGTTGGAACGTATTATGGTTAAAAATGCATTACAGGCGCAACTGCTTAAAGCAGGTCTGGTCGATAATAAAAAGGCAAAAAAATTGTCTAAACAAGCCATACATGAAAAACGTACTGGTGAAAGTAAAGATGCTGAAATCAAGGCGAAAATTGAGCAAGATCAGCAGCAGAAAATGGCCAAAGATCATGCTTTAGAGCAAGATCGTAAAGCAGTTTTGCAAGAAAAAGAATTAAAAGCTGCCATCATGCAAATGATTAATCAGCATAAAATTCGTGATACCGATGGCGAATCGACCTATCAATTTATCGATGATGCCAAGATCAAAAAGCTTTATATCAATCAGCAAATTTATAATGCCCTTGTTGCGGGTAGTCTTGTTATTGCACGTGAAAATAGCAACTATGCTTTTTTACCAAAAGAATTAGCCGACCGTATTAATGCGAAAATGGAAGGCTTTATTATTGTGAATAATTCTGAAGTGAATGAGCAAATCACGGATGAAGAAGATCCATATGCAGCTTATGTAATTCCTGATGATTTAATGTGGTAAGCATTTCATATCGCTAATGAAGCTCCTAAATTAGGGGGCTTTTTTTAGCTCAACATTTATTTATTTTAGTTCATCAATTAGGTTATACCTTCAAAAAATCATTTTTAGCACAAAATAAGTAACATTATGGACTATACATGTCGTAACTCCGTAAAGTTTACGAGTATAAAATTGCTTATATAATCATCATAATTACAATAGTTTGATCATTAAGCCTTTCATTTACTTCAATAAGAGTAGGATAATTTTGGAAAAATTTCAGTTCATTAAAAATATTCAAGATTGGTCAGATCAATACCCTTGGTTAGAAATGCTGACATCGCTCAGTCTCATTATTATTTTTGCCATCATTGCAAATTTTATCGCCAAGCAAATCGTGGTGCGTGGAATTCGTAAGCTCGTTTCTAAAATGGCCTTTAGCCATAGTCAAATTTTGTCAGAACATAGTGTGATTAAACGCTTTGCTAACATTGTTCCAGCAATTGTGATCTTAAATGGCATAACCACAGTCCCACATTTATCTGTGAAATTTACTTCAATCGTGCAAATGGCTTGTCAGGCTTTTATCTTCTTGACCATTGCTTTGGCAATTTCTGAATTACTGAATATTTTTAATCTGATTTACCAACGTAATCCAAAATCTAGAAACAAACCGATTAAAGGCTATTTGCAGTTGGTCAAATTGATCATTTTTTTGGTGTGTGGCCTGATGATTTTAGGTACTTTCCTGAAAAAAGATGTATTTACATTACTCGCAGGCTTTGGTGCTATGGCGGCCGTGCTCATGTTGGTTTTTCAGAACACCATTTTGTCACTGGTGGCTTCGGTACAAATTTCTTCTTATGATATGGTGCGAATTGGTGACTGGATTGAGATGCCGTCGCTTAATGCAGATGGCGATGTCATTGATATGTCATTACATACCATTACCGTGCAGAACTTTGATAAGACCTTTACCACGATTCCAACCAATAAACTGGTGACTGACACCTTTAAAAACTGGCGTGGTATGGCTCAGTCAGGTGTTCGTCGTATCAAACGCTCACTTTATATTGATCAAAGCTCTATTCATTTCATGACACAGGATGAGCAAAACAAACTCAAAGAATTTTTATTACTAGATCAATATCTTGATCATAAGCATGAAGAGCTTGCTCAGTTTAATCAGCAACTTTCAAATCAATCGAAATATAATCAGCGCCGTTTAACCAATCTTGGGACCTTTCGTGCCTATATAGAATTCTACTTACAACAGCATTCAGGCATTGCCCAACACCAAACGATTTTGGTGCGTCAGTTACAACCCACGAGTGAAGGCATACCTTTAGAGATTTATGCTTTTAGTAAAACAATTGCATGGAAAGATTATGAAGCGATTCAATCTGATATCTTTGACCATCTGATTGCAATCACACCTGAGTTTGGTCTTAAAATCTATCAAGCCCCTTCTAGTGCCGATTTTAAAGACCTCGTTCAACCAAATGCCGATAAAAGCTAAGCTAAACTTTCCTCTCCCATGTATATTCAAAGAAGAAATTCTGCAAATTTAAAAAGTCACAATGGCTTTTGAATATACATGGGGCTATCGGTTACCCCCCTCTACTTCCGCAATTACTTTAGATCATGCGATACAAGGAATAAAAGCGAATCAGATAAATGCGCTAATCGCTCAATTCCTTAAAAATATAATTCATCCGAAACAACTAAATATAATTAAATAATCAGAACAAATACTATACAAATGTAGATATTTTTAGATACTATTTGTTAACAGTTGCATAAAAACGCTTCTAAAATAGGAACTTGATCATGGAAGGCCCCAATCAACCTTCTCGGAAATCAGTTAAAAACGAATCACAATTACTCATAGAATCGATGAATCGCACTTCTGCCAAACATACGCTTATACAGGCAGAAGCATGTGACCTAAAGAATCGTGTCCGTATTGAGCGTGCTTTATCCGACCCGATTGCACGTATTCCGGCACAGTTTAAAAATGCTTATTACAAGTTTTTGTACTATAACCAGAAAGACTATTTAAAGCAGGTCAACTACTTCGCCCAATTGGCATTTTTAATCTATTTTTGGGCAGATCGCTATGTTCTGCCTGACGTAGAAATGCTTTCAGGTGTGATTCGTATCATTGCCATTATTGCTGCATTTGGTCTGAATTATGTTCTGTTTAAATATATCAGACAGATTAAATTGCTGGATTTGATTTTACCACTCGCCACTTGCCTTTCAGCGATTCTTTGGTTTGAGATATTACTTCAGTCGCAAAATGAACTGGTTCATAGCTATCAATATGCTGCCGTTATTTTGATTGTATTGGGTAATTTAAGTATTCATGTGCATTTTCGCCCTTCGATCATGACCTCTGCCATGATCTCGGCAGCGATACTTTTTGGCGCATGGCGTATTAATGATTTTGGTGATTTTACAATATTTTTATTGGTGTACGTTCCTGTGCTGCTGTTCAGTATGTATATCTGCTGGAACTCTACGCTAAACTCTCGTAAAACCTTTCTAAGAGCGCTGCTAGATGACTGGAACTTTCATACCCTGCGCAAAATTGCCCATACGGATGAATTAACCCAGTTAAGCAATCGTCGCCAATTTGTACATGCTGCAAATAAAAAAATCCAAGAAACCCCAATGACCGTCTGTACCAGTCTTTTGATTTTTGATGTCGATCATTTTAAAGCGATTAACGATCAATACGGACATGATGTCGGCGATCAAGTGTTATGCCAAATTGCTGAAATTGCGCGTAAAGAAATGCGTTTTTACGATATATTGGCGCGTTTCGGGGGTGAAGAATTTATTGTACTTTTGCCTTTTACCGTCCCAGAAGATGCATTAAAAATTGCTGAACGGTTAAGACATAAAATGGAACAACATCAGTTTTATATGGATAGTCAATTGGTGAAATTTTCGATCTCCATTGGAGTTTCCAAAATTGACCCTGACCACGCCAAACTTGATCAGTTAATTAAACAAGCAGATATTGCTTTATATGAAGCAAAACGCCAAGGTCGTAATCGGGTTGTGCATTTTAATTTTATGAATTTTTGCAGCCAAGCTTTTTAAGTAAATAAACAAATCAAAATGGAGAAAAATTAGCGAATCCATTACACTCAGAGCTGAAGAAAGAAAGATTAATTACAGTAAAATTCTCAGGTTATCTGCATGCTTAAATGGTTTGAAAATTTAGTTGACGCTTATCCTGAACAGGACTTGAATAAACCATTGCCGACAAAATTTTTCCCCTTTGTATGGCAAGCTGCAACGGGTGTAAAAAAATACCTATTGATATTGGTACTCTGTACAGCTGGTGTAGCGAGTTTTGAAGCACTGCTTTATGCCAAAATTGGTGAATTAGTCAATTGGATCAGTAAGTCTCAACCTGAAACCTTTTTACAGCAGCACCAGACCAATCTGACCATTTTAAGCTTTATTTTATTGGCAAATATCTTCTTTTCTTGCCTTCAAACTATTATTAAACATCAGATTTTATACAGTACCTTTCCAATGCGCCTACGTTGGAGATTTCATAACTTATTACTGAAACAAAGTTTAGATTTCTTCCACAACGACTTTGCAGGTCGTTTATCTGCCAAAGTCATGCAAACTTCACTGGCTGTACGTGAGTTTTGGATTATTCTTGGTGACATGTTGGCCTATGTCTTCATTTACCTGATTTCGATCACCGTGATTTTAGGTGCTATATCGCCACTGTTGATTGTTCCATTATTACTTTGGCTGGCTTTATTTATTGGTTCTGCATGCTATTTCATCCCCAAATTAAGCAAAATTTCAAATGAACAAGCCAATGCACGCGCAGTAATGACTGGTCGTGTCACCGATGCCTACACCAATATTCAAACGGTGAAATTGTTTGCCCATGCAGGCCGTGAAAGCCAATATGCCAAAGCCTCAATGAAAGAATTTATGGTGACGGTGTATAAGCAAATGCGACTTGCTGCAAAATACAACATCGCGACGAATTTGCTGATCATTGTTTTATATGGTGGCGTACTTGGAACAGCCGTTTGGCTCTGGATGGATGGTCAAGCTGAGCTTGGGGTCATTGCAGCAGCGACCGCCATGATTTTAAAACTCAGTAGTATTTCCGAGTTTATGATGTGGCAAACATCTGCCCTATTTGAAAATGTCGGGACCATTCAAGATGGGATGAAAACCATGGGCCGCCCAATTCATATTCAAGACAAAGCTGATGCAACCGACTTAAAAGTACCGCAAGGCGAAATTAAATTTGAGGACGTCAGTTTTGCTTATAATGATAAAAATGTCATCGATCAATTTAATTTAACCATTCGACCAGGTGAAAAAATCGGTATTGTCGGGCGTTCGGGTGCCGGAAAATCAACATTAATTCAACTTTTACTCCACTTTTACGATATCAACCATGGTCGTATTTCGATTGATGGCCAAAATATAGAAGATATTACTCAAGATAGCTTAAGAAAAAATATTGCTTTGGTGACCCAAGACACCTCGTTATTGCATCGTACAGTTGAAGAAAATATTAAATATGGTCGCCCGAATGCAACCGATGAAGAAATGTATGATGCAGTGCGTAAAGCGAAAGCTGACGAATTCATTCCTCAATTGATCGATTTACGTGGCCAACGTGGCTATGACGCATTTGTCGGTGAACGTGGCGTAAAATTATCAGGTGGTCAGCGTCAACGTATTGCGATTGCTCGGGTATTTTTAAAAGACGCACCGATTTTAATTTTAGATGAAGCCACAAGTGCGCTCGATTCAGAAGTCGAAGCCGCGATTCAATCGAGTTTAGATGATTTGATGCAAGGCAAAACTGTGATTGCCATTGCGCATCGACTGTCAACAATTGCGCAAATGGATCGATTGATTGTCTTGGATCAAGGACGTATTGCTGAGCAAGGCACCCATGAAGAGCTTGTCGCTTTGAATGGTATTTATGCACACTTGTGGCAGCGTCAAACCGGTGGCTTTTTAATAGAACAACATAAAGTAGAATCAAAGGAAGATGAAAATGCTGTATCTGGAAGACCTTAAAGTTGGTGATCACTTTAGCAGTCGTGAATATGAAATGACCGTTGAAGAAATCAAGCAATTTGCCAACGCTTATGATCCTCAGGAATTTCATACAGATGAAGTCAAAGCCCAACAGCACCCGATCTTTCAAGGGCTAGCGGCAAGTGGTTGGCATACTGCTGCTGTAACAATGCGCTTATGGACTGAATGTTTCCCTGTGGCTTATGGCTTAATTGGCTCTGAATCAAGTCTGCGTTGGCCGCGCCCAACACGTCCGGGGGATAAAATTCGTGTAGAAGTTGAAATATCTGCAATTACTCCGTCGAAAAGTAAGACAGACCGCGGCATTGTGACCTATGTTACTCAAGCGCTCAATCAGCACAATGACGTTCTTTATATGTCTACGACCAAAATTGTGGTCTTTTCCAAAGATTTTAAATCGAATTAATCCTTAACGGCCTACTTTACAACGCTAAGGTAGGCCGCTATAAATAATTGAGCCTAGTCAGTTTGTCCAACAATTTTTGTGGGATACAACACAGAATCATGCCAATATAAGCTTGAACAAAAGAAAAACCCGCATTGCAACGGAACGCTATGAAAACAATTAATTCCCGTCAGGATCAGGGTATTCCCGGAGTATATGGATTGCTCCTATTAGATGTGGTCTCTCGATGGGGCTACACTGCAGAGACATTATTTAGTCCCTTCGGATTAAACAGCGAACAATTGGCTGAACCAGATTTCCGTATTCCAACACCCATCGCCAATCAATTGGTAGAGCACGCACTACGATTAACTGGTGAGCCAACTCTAGGTTTTCATTTAGGCAACCAAATGCGCATCTCAATTCATGGTTTTATTGGCTATGCCATCATGACGGCGAAGGACATAACTGATGCCTTAGTCTTGGCAAACCGTTTTATTCAGTTACGCATGCCCTTTTTACAGCTTTTTTTCTCAACTTTTGGAACCAAAGCTACTGTTCAACTACAAACCGACGTTACGATTGAGCCTTTGCGTACTGAGATTTCAATTGCCTTAATTTTTGGCATGATCAGCATGGGCAAAGCAATTACTGGTGTGGATTATTCTGCGGGAGAAATTGATTTTGATTTCCCTCAACCTGAAGGTTTTGAGCGGTTTATTGCCAAATATCCACGACACCAATTTAGATTTGATCAGCCACATCTCTTACTTAGTTTTGATAAGCAATATTTAACCAATAAATTGGTCCATGCAGACCCGATTGCCAGTCAAATCGCCATTAATCAATGTGAAGCTGAACTTTCTGCTTTGGGCGAACGCCACCGTATTGCCATGCGCGTTCGTGACATTTTAACTAACTCTGAGCAGCACTATTTAAGTATTGAAAGTGTTGCTGAACGGCTACACATGTCCGATCGAACCCTTAAACGCCAACTTGCTGCCGAAGGGACTTCATTTTCAACATTGGTTGACGAAGTTCGCTACCGTCATGCTACTTCGCTTCTATCACGGACTGATTTTACCTTAGAGCAAATTGCTGATGAATTGGGCTATAGCGATGTCGCCAATTTTAGCCGTGCTTTTAAGCGTTGGAGTGGTCGTAGCCCAAGCAATTGGCGTAAAGATCCGTACTTATAAGTCTTTTGTTTTAAGTAAAAAGCATGTATAACTCATGCCAAAAATGAATTTAATGGATTTAAGGAGTTATCAATGAATCATCCTTCAGATTTAAAGTACGCAAGTACACATGAATGGGTGCGAATTGAAGGTGACCTTGTTGTTACAGGCATTTCTGATCATGCACAAGACGCATTGGGTGATTTAGTTTATGTTGAAGCACCAGATGTGGGTCAACATATCACTGCTGGCGAACAAGCGGGTGTGGTCGAGTCGGTAAAAACCGCTTCTGATATTCATGCACCGGTTTCTGGTGTGGTTGTTGAAGTCAATCCAGACCTTGAAGATGATCCTGATTTTGTAAATGATGCACCTTATAGCAAAGGTTGGATTTATAAAATTAAACCAGACAATATGGCTGATTTAGATGCTTTATTGACCAGCGAACAATACGAAGCTGGTCTGTAAATATTTCTAATATCTAAAAAATCAGCCATCAGGCTGATTTTTTTATTTCAATATGATAGCTGAATTGGCTTATATACCATTTGCATGAATATGCAGCTTATATTTCTTCCGAAGCTTCGGTACTTTCAGGTTCTTCTTTCTTTTCTTCAAACATACTAAAGGATTGCGCAGCCGCTGAAGCACCATTTGCACGTGAACTTTTCAGTTTAATTTGCAAACGTAATTCATTGGTTGAATCGGCATTTCTTAAGGCCTCTTCATAAGAAATTGCGCCGTCATTATATAAATCAAATAAAGCTTGGTCGAATGTTTGCATCCCAAGTTCACGAGATTTTGCCATGATCGCTTTTAATTCATGAAACTCATCTTTCAAAATCAAATCTGAAATAAGCGGTGTATTTAACATGATTTCAACGGCTGCACGTCGTCCTTTGCCATCTTCAGTCCGGATTAATCGCTGCGAAACAATCGCTTTCATATTGCTCGATAAATCCATAAGCAATTGATTTCTTCGCTCTTCTGGGAAGAAGTTAATGATTCGATCTAGGGTTTGATTGGCGTTATTTGAGTGTAGCGTACCTAAACATAAATGCCCTGTTTCAGCAAAGGCAATCGCATGTTCCATAGTCTCGGTGTCACGAATTTCACCAATTAAAATCACATCTGGCGCTTGTCGTAGTGTATTTTTTAAGGCGTTATGCCACGAATGACTATCTACACCAACTTCACGATGCGTAATCATAGATTTTTTATGTTTATGAACATATTCCACTGGGTCTTCAACAGTGATGATATGGCCTGCACTATTTTCATTTCGATAATCAATCAGCGCCGCTAAAGAGGTTGATTTACCCGAACCTGTACCACCAACCACTAAAACCAAACCACGTTTTTCCATAATCACGTGCTTAAGCGAAGCCGGTAATTTAAGCTTTTCAAAATTTGGAATTTCTGCGCTAATAGTACGAATGACCATACCTACATGTAACTGTTGCTGAAATACATTGACACGAAAACGTGAAACGTTTGGCACACTAATCGCAAAGTTACATTCTAATTCTGTTTCAAACTCTTTGCGCTGCTTCTCATTCATCAGACTATAGGCGAAAAGCTTTGTTTTCTCAGCATCAAGCTCTTGCTGCCCAAAGGGTTTCATCATGCCTTGATGTTTAATACTTGGTGGAAAATCTGCCGTAATAAATAAATCAGAACCACCATATTCAACCACTTTGGTTAACATGTGGAACATAAAACGGCGTGCTTCTTCCAGCAATTCAGCAGTGTACATCAACTTCCCCAATATAAAATTTCAAACACCCAAGCACAGATTGTCATTATTTCAGGCGCTGTATTGGGCTTAGACATTATTGTGCATAAAAAATTTGATTCACTCAAACATAAAATACTGAATTATCAGTATATATTTTAAAATATAGGCCATATTTCAATTTTTATATTGAAGTAAGCAACAAAGGATTTTTCAAAATAAAAGCCTTAGAACAATCAATATTCTAAGGCTTTGGGCTACATCAATTCAGACTGAGTATGCTCTGGATTGTTAAGCACTACGTTTGATTTGTGATACACGAAGTTCATTCGCAACCTGTTGAATCAAATCAATGGTTTTGTCCCAACCTAAGCATCCATCTGTTACAGATTGACCATAAGTCATTTCACAACTAATTTTTTGATTACCATCCACTAAATGACTTTCTAACATCACACCACGCACTTGGGTATGCTCACGGTCCGCAACAATTGTGCGTAATACTTCAGGTTGCTTCATTGGGTCTTTATGGCTATTGCCATGACTACAATCGATTACTAAAGCTGGTAAATCGCCTTTTACTTTTCTGCGAATTTTGTCTATTTCAGCCAAACTATAATTTGGACCTGTATTGGAACCACGTAAAATCAAATGTGCTTGCGGGTTGCCAACGGATTCTAAAATACACGGTAAGCCAGTTTGGCTCATACCTAAAAACTGGTGTGGATGCGAAGCAGATTGAATGGCATCTAGTGCAATTTGGATTGAACCATCTGTTCCGTTTTTGAAACCGATGCTGTATGGCATATGACTTGAGATTTCACGATGAATTTGTGATTCGCTGGTACGCGCACCGATTGCACCCCACGCCAATAGGTCATCAAAATAACCAGCCGCCATTGGGCTTAAAATTTCAGAGGCAATCGGCAAACCCATTTCAATAATTTGTAAGTACAGCTCACGTGATTTTTCTAAGCCCAACTGCATATTAGATGAACCATCTAAACTTGGGTCATACATATAGCCTTTCCAGCCCAATGTAGTACGTGGTTTTTCAATGTATGCGCGCATCACAAGAAAAATTTGATCTGAAACCTGTGCCTGTAATTGTTTTAATTTTTCAGCATATTCCAAAGCAGCAATCGGATCATGGATTGAACATGGACCTGTAATAATCATTAGACGCGGGTCTTGACCCGTCAAAATATTTTGAATAGTTGCACGATGTGCAGCAATTTGTTCTGCAGCATGAACTGATAAAGGTAATTGTTGTTTCAGTTGATGTGGCAAGCTCAAAAGCGTTTCTTTTGGCCGAGTAGATTTCTGAATTTCTGAATTTTGAGTTTGTTGTAAAGCTGTATTTAGCGCATTCATTGGTTCTATTCCTTTGGACTGTACGTATAAACAGTCCGATCTTTTATCTGAGCGTTATGGGACTTTGGGACTTCAAGGCTTTAGACATAGACTGACTAAAGTAAAACCAATAACCGTTGCTAAAATATGAATTATTTACTGTAAACATGAGATTTCTCCAAAAATATTATAAAAATCAAGACATAAAAAAACCTGATCAGGGTTGCCGATCAGGTATAAACTTGGTGGGCAACCTTTTTCATGCCCGAACGCGTTCAGGCAATTATCTAAACTGCCAGAAGTAATAATATGCGTTTGAGATTAAAGGTTGCTTTAACATATTGATTTCATCAAAAAGTATCTGTCTGAAAATTAAAATACGCTGTATTCATCGGTTTGACAATAGTTTTTTGCTATTTTGTTGTATTAAATAACGCTGCTGTAAATAATTGCGACCTATTTTTAAAATTTGATGTATTGATTAATAAATGAACATTTATTAGACTGCACAACATTAGGCTGTCTTAAGCTTTTTTCCATTTATTTTTAATTCGAGTATTTGCCAATGAAGTAAGCCCTGTTTTTTTCATCATCAAATCCATTTTTTTGATGTGCAAACACATGGCTAATGACTTCGACTGCATTTTCTCAAATATTGTCTTTTTTATAGAATAAAATTAGTTATTTGTATTGCGCATCTTTGCTATCGCAAGGTGCATCTATGACTCAAACGGCTTGTACAATTTCCAAATTTAGCTTGGAATATCCATCAAAAACACTTTTTAAAAACCTGAAATTTAACCTCAATCAACAACAGCTTTCGGCATGTATTGGTCGCAATGGTTTAGGAAAGTCCTGCATCCTTAAAATCTTACATGAGCAAAATCTGAAAGATCTCCCCTATGAAGGTGAAATTTCATGGAATGTACCACATGCCTATTTATCACAATTTTCTCGACTAGAAGCTGACACGATTGCTTCTGGACTCGGTGTTGAAGACTTATATGACGCATTTCAACGTATCGAAATAGGCAGCGCAAGTTTTGAAGACTTTGAGCTGACTGAAAACCAGTGGCACCGTCCTGCACTATGGCAGCAACAACTTAAGCAAGCTTCATTACCAATAGATTTAAATTTTCCACTCGCTCAGCTGAGTGAAGGTCAAAAAACCAAATTGGCTTTGTGTGCATTATTTTTAAAAACTGACCATTATTTACTTTTGGATGAACCTAGTAACCATTTAGATGCATCTTCACGTATATGGCTCATCGATCGTTTAAAAAACCATCCTGCGGGTGCATTCGTCGTCAGTCATGATCGAGGATTGCTGCAACATGTAGAGCATATCTATGCTTTAAATGAGTTTGGACTCAGTCATGTTACTGGAAACTATGAAGACTACGTTCAACAAAATGATCTGCAAAATAAAGCCTTACAGCGTAATGCTTTACAGCATCAGCGTGAGTTAAAACAACTCAAATTACAGCAACACGAAACACAGATGAAAGCGCAAAAACGAGAACAACAAGGTCATGCACTACGCAAGTCAAGCTCACAAGCTAAAATATTACTTGATTTCAAAAAGGAACAAGCTGGTCAAAGCCTCGCGACAGTTCAAACGCAACAGCAGAAGCAATTGGAAGAAAAGAGATCTCAACTGATTCAGTCACAGCAACAACTTGAGCATGTTAAAGAGCAGCAATTCGTTTTTCAACATCACGCTGAAAAAACAGGAGAAATCTTAAGAGTTAAACATTTTCATCGCAAAACATCTCAGCACCAGCCTTTCGACTTGGCCTTACAGGCAGGTGAAAAAATTCATTTAAAAGGAAAAAATTGTATTGGTAAATCTACATTTCTAAAGTATTTGAGTCAGGTCACATCACAGTCTAGCCATGAATTATTTTTGTCTGTGCATACCCTGTATTTAGACCAAAACTTGAGTGATTTATCACCAGAACTGAGTGTTTTGGATAATTTGGCAAAGTTTAATCCTGAGGTTTCATCAACGGAATGGCGTAATCAACTCGGTCAACTTAGAATCCGTGGTCAAAAAGCGGAACTGCCATTTCACTGTTTAAGTGGTGGTGAGCGTTTAAAAGTGACCTTGTTGGGCTTAAATTATTTAACACCGAATATTGAGCTTTTATTGTTAGATGAACCTGAAAATCACTTAGATATAGAGTCTAGAATGTTATTGGCTCAAGCCATTCAGCATTATACAGGTGCGGTAATCCTCGTTTCACATGATGCATATTTTGTAGAATCTTGTGGCATTCAGAATAGCGTGCAATTAGTTGAATAACTCTCGCTCGCTAGATATATCTAAAAAAGCCAAAGTAGATGAACGCTACTTTGGCGAATTTAATGCTTTAGAAATCATCCATTGGAAGCATTAAGGGCAATATTGCTAAACAATACTGTATTTTAACACCCGATTTTCTTCATGATTTTTTGTTTAAGGCGCTGCTGAAGTGAAGCTGAACGTTCCTTAAGCTCGGCACGCCAGTCATTTGGCACTGAACATTTCGCGAGTCGAACCCAAACGCTGGCAAACTGTTTGATAAAACTGGCTTCGTTGTAGTGAATACCATATTCCTCACAGAGTGCTTTAATTTTAGGTGCGGCTTCTGCATAGCGGTTTGCAGGCATATCTGGGAATAAATGGTGTTCAATTTGGTGACTCAAATTACCACTGAGTATATGCAACCATTGTGTTCCACTAAAATTACTTGAGCCACGAATTTGACGGAGATACCACTCTGCTCGAGTTTCATTTTCGGTATTATCCATCTCAAAGTTTTCCGCATCTTCTGTAAAATGGCCATTAAAGATGACAGCGGAAGCCCATAAGCTACGAATCACGTTGGCTACCGCATTTCCTGCAAATACAGGAATCGCATTGGGACCTGCAATAAGCGGGAAAAATACATAATCTTTAATCACTTGGCGCTTAATTTTCTGACGTACATCGGCCGCTTCATGCCATACATTTTTCCAAGTTTTGGTTTTATACGCAATAACATCTTCTAAATGTAAACGTTGAATGCCGACATACCACTCAAAGAAAACCATGAGTTGGGCAGCCAGTGGAATATTAAAAAGGAAACGTGGCTCCCACTTTTGCGATTCACTTACACGGATTAAGCCATAGCCGATATCATGGTCCATACCGACAATATTGGTATAGGTATGATGCACATAGTTATGGGTATATTTCCAGTCTTGACCTGTGGCAATGGTATCCCAATCATAATTAGCACCATTTAAACTCGGGTCATTTAACCAATCAAACTGACCATGCATCACATTATGACCGAGTTCCATGTTCTCTACAATTTTAGAAATACCCAATAAACCCGTACTCATTAACCAAACTGGTGGAATCCAACCTACAAACATCAACATGCCACGAGATGCGATCTCGCTATAACGGACAAAATTACGAATTTTATAAATATACGCTGCATCTTTTTCACCTACACTCTGCATGATTTCACGTCGTATTTGCTCGACTTTTTCGCCAAATTCAGCAGTTTGCTCGGGTGATAAATAACGTGACTTACTATTCGGACGAATATATATCGATTGATTCATGGTGATGCCCCTGATTTTTTTTTATGCGGCTAGGATTAGAGTTGAATACGTACAGGTGAAATTGCCTGAGAGACACATAATTTGATTTGTGTGTTATTCGCATGATCGATTTCGCCAGTAAGTAAGTTTTTCACTGAACCCTGCAATTTCGTACACGAACAAGTATTACAAATACCCATCCGACAACCATGCGCAGGTTTTAAACCGGCTTTTTCAGCACTTTCAAGTAAGTTACCTTCTGCTAAAAAATCTTGTTGGGCTAAACTAAAAGTGACAGGTTGAGCAGGCACTGAATCATCAGCAATCATCTGAAAATATTCAGTATTTAAATATTCAGAAAGCTTAAACTCACGATACAGTTGTTCAATGCTTTGCATCATTGGCGCTGCACCACAGGCATAGCAATCTCGCTGCTTAAAATCGGGGACCATGTGGTTTAGCACCTCTGGTGAGATATGTAATTTAGTTTTCAGCGTATTAATCGCATGTAAGTGTGCATGGTTTAATTGCTTCGCTAGTTGAATCAATTCATCCAAATACGCATCATCTCGATTGAAGTAAATCAGGTCAACCGTACGCCCAAGCTGAATCGCTTGTTTAAACAAAGCCATGATTGAGGTAATACCACTACCTGAAGCAAGCAGTAAAATTGGTCGATCCGAATTTAGCTTTAAGCCAAACTCACCTTGCGGTTGCGATAATTCAACAACATCACCTGTTTTTAATTGCGTCAGGTAGTTGGACACTTTGCCTTGTTGTTTGACTGCGATGACCACATGACCTGATGTATTGATTTCGACGATGCTATAGCTACGTTGATGACGTACACCATCTTTGACCACTGTCACTAGAATACATTGGCCTGGTCGATAATTTTCTGCTTTAAAGTTGTGATTCGCTAAAAAACTCAGTTCATAAAATCCGATCCCCACACAACGTGATTTGACCAATTGCGCTTTAACACGTTTGTAGGCCCAAATTGCATCAATTTTTTCTGCAATAAAATCAATAAAATCTTCCCGAATCCACTCAGGCTTATAACTTGTAGTTGTCATTTTTTGCCTCGGATAATGCATTAATATACATTTGTTTTTAAATTATGCTTACCTTAAGTTTAGTGCTAATTTCCCACCATGTGAATTCGGGACAAAATCTATCATTTGGCATTTTTTATCATTTTATGTCTAACAATCTGTCACTTTTTGCAAATCCTAATTTGAAGTTTTGATTTGTTATAACGACACAAATAAAAAAACTAGGCCAAAGCCTAGTTTTTAAAACAGTGAAAATTAACGCATTAATATTTAAATGATTAGTCGTTTAATCAAAAATATTTAAATAAATGTTTAATCTTCAAAATGTACAACAGAGCGAATTGATTTACCTTCATGCATTAAATCAAAGGCTTCATTGATTTTATCCAGCCCCATGGTATGGGTCACGAATGGTTCAAGTTTGATCTCGCCTGACATGGCTTCTTCTACCATACCCGGTAATTGTGAACGACCTTTAACACCACCGAAAGCAGTGCCTTTCCAAGTACGACCTGTAACCAATTGGAATGGACGCGTTGAAATTTCTTGACCTGCACCTGCCACACCAATAATCACAGATTGCCCCCAACCACGGTGAGCACATTCCAAAGCAGAGCGCATCACATTGGTATTGCCAATACATTCAAATGAATGGTCGACGCCCCAACCCGTCATTTCTACAATCACTTCTTGAACTGGACGATCATAATCTTTTGGATTAACAAAATCCGTCGCGCCAAATTCTTCAGCCAGTTTGAATTTGTCAGGATTGGTATCTACGGCAATGATACGACCTGCTTTGGCTTTTTTAGCACCTTGTACCACAGCCAAACCAATTCCACCTAAACCAAAGACTGCAACTGAATCACCTTCCTGAACTTTAGCGGTATTTTTAACTGCACCTAAGCCTGTAGTTACACCGCAACCCAACAAACACACATGCTCATGGTTCGCATCAGGGTTAATTTTTGCCAAAGACACTTCTGCAACCACAGTATATTCAGAGAATGTTGAACAGCCCATATAGTGATAAATCGGCTGACCATTATAAGAAAAACGTGTTGTGCCATCCGGCATTAAACCTTTGCCTTGTGTTGCTCGTACAGATACACAAAGATTCGTTTTACCCGATTTACAGAATAAACATTCACCACATTCTGCAGTATAAAGTGGAATAACATGATCACCCGGTTGCACTGAAGTCACACCTTCACCGACTTCAACCACAACACCTGCACCTTCATGCCCTAAAATTGCTGGAAATACGCCTTCAGGATCATCACCTGACAATGTAAATGCATCTGTATGACACACACCTGTATGGCTAATTTTGACTAAAACCTCACCTGCTTTAGGTGGTGCCACATCAATTTCAACAATTTCTAAAGGCTGACCCGGTCCAAAAGCAACGGCTGCACGTGATTTCATGTCTAAAAACATCCTGTATGGCTTATATTAACAGATGAGTTACAGTAACCTCTTTTTAAGCCTAGATACAACCTTAAAACATGATGTTATGATGAATTTTTCAAGGAATGATTAATGCTATTCGAATGATACAATTACGTGAAATAAGTTGTACTGTCGGTTTAACTGTTTCGATCAGCCTATTAACTGGATGCAGCTTACCTAGCAATCAGTCAAAAAAAGATGTCCCTATACAATCACATGCAGAAAAATGGATTACGTCTGCTAAGGATTTAGAAAAATTACAACAAAAACAAACGGCTTATTTAGCCTTAGATGATGCCTTCTTAAGCATTGCATCTCGCCTGCATTTGATTCGAAACGCAAAATACACCATCGATTTGCAATATTACATTTGGGAAAATGATGCTATTGGGCATCTGATGTTTCAAGAATTACTGCATGCTGCTGACCGTGGGGTAAAAGTAAGGCTACTAATTGATGATCAAAACGGGACGAAACTCGATCCGACCTTACAATCCCTTTCAGCTCATCCCAATATTTCAATCAAACTGTTTAATCCCTATAAATTTAGAAAATTACGTGTCATTGATTATGCATTTCGCTTAAAGCATATTAACCATCGTATGCATAATAAATTAATTATTGCCGATGGTTTTATGGGAGTAACTGGTGGTCGTAACATCAGTAATGAATATTTTGATGCCAGTGAAAGTTTTCAATTTACAGATTTGGATATCCTTTTCTATGGGGAAGCCATTCAACAAGCCAATCAAGTGTTTTTGAACTTTTGGAATGATGATTTAAGTTATTCTGTTCAGCAATGGATTGGTGCAGGTACAAAAGAAGACTTAAATCAATTAAGACAAACGTACCAAGAAAACTCTACAACGTTGACTAAAGATCAACAGCGCATTAACTATGCACAGCAACAACTGGCGGCTCAGCTTAAACTTAGACCGGTAAATTGGGCCGAAGCACATTTCATTGCGGATAGTCCGAATAAAATTCGTGGTGAGGCTAAAGAGCAAGAATTAATTTATAACCAATTTTCCACCTTAATGGGACAGCCCAAAGAACGCATGGAGTTGGTTTCAGCTTATTTTGTTCCCACGCAACAAGGAACTGACTTTCTGATGGGCCTTGCAGGTAAAAATGTAGAAGTCCGTGTGTTAACCAATTCATTTTTAGCCAATGACGTCGCTGTCGTTCATGCGTTTTATCAAAAATATCGCAAAGACTTACTCGAAAATGGCGTGAAACTATATGAATTTAAACCTTATATAGAGCGTTCAAAACGCACATGGTATGAGGTCATAACTGGAAATATCATCCCTGCAAAAGGCAAAAATGCCTCTAGTTTGCATGCAAAATTTTTCGATATCGACGGAATGGTGTTTATTGGATCATTTAACTTTGATCCACGTTCCGCAAATTTAAATTCGGAAGTTGGCCTTGTCGTTAAGTCTGATCGATTACAAAACGATATTTCGGCGGCATTAAACCAATATTTACCGCAAATTGCGTATGAATTAAAACTGGATGAAAACGGCGAAATCATTTGGTTAGAGCATCAAAAAAATGGAAAAACCAAAACCTATACCCATGAACCTGAAACAACTCGATTCCAACGATTTAGTATAAAAGCAGTGTCATACCTTCCGATTGAATGGATGATGTAATGACAACGTACTGCTAAATGATTGAATTGCCCTCGTCGAGGCTATTTATTGAAATATTCTGATAAGTTCGATCAAGTCAAAAACGGTCTTAATCAGTCTCGTTCATATGAGTGCTGGCTTTTGAAAAGAACCAAACCATTGACTTCACCCAGACATTCCACTTGGCCATAATTGGCTGCTTTCAGCGCGGCTAAATGTTCCTCAACTGACATATACAACTCATGATTTTGCTGTGCATGTGGTGCATATAAATGATCACATACAAAATACACGCCTTGTGTGTTTAACAACGTTTTTACAGTCCGATGAAACTCTGCTGCATACGCCTTATGCCTCAATTCATGTAAGGCCTGATGAATAATAATCGCATCAAAGGTGCTGTTTTGATTGAAGTGAAGTGATTCTTCCCAAGCAGATTGTTTGAAATCCCCTGTTATAAAATTACATTTTAAGCGTTGCGCTGCACTTAGTTTTCCTTTTGCCAAGTCATGCATAGCTTCGGAAAAATCAAATGCTGTGTAATCTATATTTGGACAATGATTGATTAAAAACTCTGCCAAATAGCCTGGGCCTGAACCGAGTTCAAGCACGTGCGCATTCGGGTTTAAAGCCAAAATAGAGTCGACATACATTTGAAAGATGTCATAACGCCACGGTCGTTTAAGATTCACTTCAGCGGCCCATTGTTTAGCTTCGATTGGATCTTTTAAGTCTATGGGGCTGTGCACATCATTTATGTGAATATTATTTTCGCAATTCATTTATCTTAGACTTAATTTAGATAGATTGAATGCTATTTATACATAAAATATCTCAATAAAAGCAAAGGTTTTACTCACACTTGATGATGCTTTAACATCCACCGCTTATTTTGTTTTATCTCCCCCTAAAGTTTTCCAATGCAATTTTTTGATTTAAGCCGCCAATTTAATTTAAGTGATATTTTAACGCCTTTTACGACACTTCCTGAACTTGGTCATCAAGAATGGTTTTTGTCGAAAGTTCGGGTTGAGCATGACTGCTTATCTGACAATGACATAATTGAAGGCCAAGCTGTACTTAAATCTAATCACAATATTCAAATTGAGTTGGAATGGTTAATTCAAGATACAGGTCATGAATTACAGCTTTTATTTAAAGGCATTGAAACTGCAGCTAGCGAAGAAACTTTGGTGATCGTGAAAGGCGCGCAAATTGTAGATGATGCAAACAAAAAAGTTTCATCCCAGACTCTGAGTTTATGGATCGATGGCACTTTACTGCCTATGCTGCCTCATATTCGCAAAGAAATTAAAGCGCGTTTAAACCTTTGGGATTATGTTGAATATGATGGCTAAGGAATTGGTGTTTATCCATTATTAAGATGCCACCTTTTAATCATTGAATGTTTGCCTGTTTAAATGAGACATAAATTTCAAGGTATCTCACAATAACGCAAACTTCCCTAAAGTAAGCCTATATCTTTAAATAAGCTTTGGTAGGCTTTAGCTTTTTTTTCCAGTGCCAGTGGATAAGCCCTAGATGATGATGGCATGCGGTATAAAGTCAAATCTCTGCCTGCAAATTCGGTACGAACAGCATGCCCAATGTGTGGTTTTTCCGTATTTTCTGGCATAGAGAGCATTAAAGTATCAGTCGCCTTGTCTCCCGTTGTCATAATACTGTGACAATTCGGCATTTTTTGAAGTAGTTTCGTAATATCGGTTGGCTGATGGATCTGTAAAAACTTGTCTGATGCATTGCCTTTCAAACGAATCACTTGATAGGCCGTATCAAAAATGCCTATACCTTTTTCATTTAAAAAATCTCGAATGAGCTGTTCTTTAAATGTCTTGCTCTCTACATTGAGAAAATGATTTTTATCCTGAAAAAAACATAGGCCAAAGATTTTCCACATATCATTTTGGAAATTTGGATAATAAAAATCCATCTTCCAGCGTGTTTTGGGTGGAGGAAAACTCCCTAGCATCAAGAGTTTCCCATTTGATGGCAAAAATGGCGCTAAAGGATGCGTTTCGATTTGCGGATTCACGTCTGAAATATCTTTACTCATATAGATGTAACTTCACCAAGTGATTGAATCATATATTATCTATGAAAATTGTTCAGTGATATGTTTAGCTATTTTTTCAGCCCATAACTGATAAATTTCTTTACTCGGGTGAAAGCCGTCTTTGGCCATTTGTAAATTTTTTTCACGGTACTCATGTAAATCGTATTCAATTAATCGCATATTCGCTTGAGTATTAACATAATTTTTTAAAAGCGCATTCATCTTTTGAGAATATTGTCCAAACAACCATGACAATGGAAACGGTAAAGCTGGAAACGCATCCATTGGTGGCACACCTGAAATGATCAATAGCTGTGGATGAAACTTTTCCTCGACAGCTTGATATAAACGCTGCTGGAGCTTCAACCATTGGTCTGGCTGTTTTAAAGCTGTGACATCATTGACACCGACAGAGCTGATCACGACATCAAAGTTCTGCGTAGTGACATTGTCCAAAGCATTGATGATTTGCTGGCTGTTATGCCCCGTTGTGGCTTCAAGGCAAAAGTGAACTTGATAATCAGGCGATAAAATTTTAAGCAATTGTCCCAATAGCGCATCTGACTGATGCTCGACGCCGACACCTGCTGCTGCTGAATCACCTAGTATTAATAGCGATAATGGTCGATTACCCTGACCACTCATCCCACAACGTTCTCCCATCGGTTCTGCTAAACGTGGGGTATTTTTTTTCACACGGTAACCTTGGATCAGTAATGCAGGTAACAGCAGCAGTGTTGATACTTTGAGTAGCATAATATTTAGCAATGATTGAGAGCTTGTCGACTGCATTATTTTAATTATTTTAAAAAACAAAGCATTGACTCTATTGTTATTTTTCTACATTTTCTTTTTTTAAAAGCACCATTCTGCGGCATATTGCTAGTTTTTTATATTAATAATGATTATCATTTATCTGATTTCATTCTATCTATTTTATTATTTCAATGAAAAAACTTTCCCTACTTTTTTTGGCTTGTTCTATGAGCTTTGCTGTTTCTTCTGCTTTTGCCCAAACTCAAAATTCACCCGCTATAACCGATACAACAGAAAAAAAACATTTCCCTTATGCTGCTGCATGTGAAGATGTCAAAGCGCAAAGCCAAATATTATTAAACCTACAACATCAGTTAAATCAAAATCCAAAACAACATGCTCAAATTCTTGAAGATTTTTGGAAGCGTGTAGAGCTTATAGGTACACCAATCATTGAAAACTATGATGAAAAACATGACCATATAATTTTTTTATGGAAAGGTGCGCAGCATAATGTTCGCCTTATTGGTGGCCCAAGTAATGACCATGAATGGTTAACACGCCTACCAAATACCGATATTTGGTTTAAAGAATCGATTATTGATCATCGTTATATTGGCAGTTATAGCTTTGCTGTCGATTTACCGAACTTAGAAGGCTATCTGTCAAATTATTGTCCGCATCTTAATCCTAAACTTAAAGAATCAAGAACGCAGCGTCGTGCTGTGATACAAGTACAACGCATCGATCCTTTCAACAAAAACACTTATCTCGCAAGTGATGACACATCAGGCTTGCGTAATGAAAATTTAGTGGCGCTTAAAGATGCCCCGCCTTTTATTGATCCAAAACAATATCCAAATGTGCACCAGCCCCAATTACAAGAGTTTGTTCTAGACAGCAAAATTTTGAATAACTCACGTAAAATCCAAATTTACCAATCTAAAGCTAAGAAAAATCAAAGCTATATCACCGCTATATTTTTTGATGGTCAGCAATATAATGAATTACTGAATGTTCCAAAGGCGTTAGACATTTTAGTTGGACAAGGTCAATTGCCACCAATTCAAGCCATATTTGTTTCTCCACCGAATGATCAGGAACGACCTAAAGAATTAACACCTAATGCAAAATTTTCAGCATTTTTTAGTGATGAACTGATGCCTTGGATTCAAAAAAAAGCACCTGCAAAAGTCGATTCGAAGAAAACGGTACTACTTGGGTCAAGTCTTGGCGGTTTAAGTTCAGCTTATTTAGCCTTAGAAAATCCAAATCAAATTAGTCACGTCGTACCGTTATCTGGATCATTTTGGTGGCAAAATGCGCCGACAGACCTCCCTAATGGCATGAGTAAAATCATTCGTGATAAAACCTCACAACCTAAACAGCATTGGTTTATTACTGCCAATAGTTATGAAAGCTCTCGAAATAATAATGAACTGAGTATTTTAGAGACTTCACCTATTGTTGCAGCCGATTTAAAAAATAAAGGTCATGATGTGCATTACCAATCATATATCGGCGGACATTCCTACGCGGTATGGCAAGTTGCCTTGCAAGATGCGCTCAAGCATTTTTTTGCACACAAGTAATTTATAAAAGTTTAGATCATAAAAAAGCCCTCAATTGAGGGCTTTTTTTGAAGCTAGTACTGATTTAATTCCAGCGATTTATGCGTTTAAAGGTTCCAAAATCATTGAAACGTACACCAACCTCACGCATGACTTGGTGTGCAGTTTTTGCGGTTAGATGACGAATATAAAACGGCTCTTTTACCACAAAATGGTGAATGGCATGGGTAGAACCGAAGTTAAAGCAAAATAATTGCATTGGGAACAACCACCAAGGATTTAACACCTGAGTTTGTTTAATGACATCACGTGGGTCAATATCACCATAATAATGCATATTTGAGCTGATAAATTGTAAGCAAAAAGAGCGTACAAAGTTCGGGATAATCCAAACCACTGCTAGAAAATTAATCGTTGGAATTAATTTCACTAAATTGACTGACCAACTAATACTTTGTCCTAACATTGGAGCAATACCATTCACCACATGATAAATGACAAATACATACCAAATACCGTAATAAACAAAACTTAAAGGGAAAAATCCAGTCAATTGAGAGAATAATGCCGTTTTACGTTCTTTTTCAGGTTGTTTTTCAATGAATTTCCCAATCATTTTAAACATTTGAAATGGGCGCAAATACACCGTCATCAATTGATCGCTAATGACCAATATTCGACGTAATCCCCACGGCATGCCATTACTAATGCCCCGTTCTTCCAAATCGTATTGTGAACCTGAATATTTATGGTGGTTGAGATGCAAACGACGACGTGCCCAAGGACTAATGGTATTCGGACGTGCTAACCACACCAAGGCCAACATGAGATGGTGAGCCCACGGCGTCTTTTTAAAGTACATATAATGAATCAGGTCATGTTCTAATTCATGTGTCAGTGAAGCAAACATCGCCACCAAAATCACACAAGCCCATGCCGGTAAAATGCCAACAGCAAACGCCCAAGCTGAACCCAACATTCCTAGTAGCGCAAAAATAAGGATGGTTGCGCCTATAAAGTTTTGATGTTTTAAAATGGGATATTGCTGACGTAAGTCTTCACCAGCTTTCGTTACGACAGTTCTGACTTTGTTAATTCGCTGTTGATCTGTCATATCGGAAGACATAGACATAGTACAAACCTAAAAATTAATGAACAGTTGTACATTAAAGCAAATTAAAAAAAAGGAAATCGCTATTTTGAGAACAAATCATCGTCTGTTCAAATATTCAACATTTTATTTATTTTCAATATCTTATTTATAAATAATCTGAGTATTTACTCCATTTTTTCTTTGCAAAATCGGTTGCTTTTAATGTCTTTTCATCACAGGTTTTATGTATTCCTTTTTAACCTACAGAGGATGGCGAATATCATTTGAGAATAAAAAAGCCCCAATATTGGAGCTTTTGTATTATATAAAGAATTAACCTAATTTATTCACGATCTTCAACGGCAATACTTTCATCGCAAGACCTAAAGGCAACCACGGCCATTGTGGTACATAAGCTTTAACTGGTGCTTTCTCAATGGCTTTTGCTAAAAGATGTGAACCCGTTTTTTCATCGACTTCAAATGGTAGTTTTTTCGCACCTTCATTGATCTCCGTACGAATATAACCAGGGAAAATAGTCGTCACTTTAATTGGGGTATCAATCAGCTCTGCACGAATACCTTCAGCTAGAGCAGCAACACCTGCTTTACTCGCACCATAAGCCGTTAAATGTTTAGGCATGCCGCGCATAGCACTCATCGAAGAAATCACCACCAAATGCCCTGCATTTTGGCTACGGAAAATTTCAACCGCAGCTTCACATTGCGCTAATGCAGAGATAAAGTTAGTTTCAACTGTGGCACGGTTAATTTCAAAATTGCCTTTACCAATACGACGACCTTCACCGACACCTGCGTTGACAATAACACGATCAATACTGCCAAAATCTGCTTTAAAGGCACGGAATACTTCAAACACTTGATCGTAATTTGTGACATCGAGGGTTTTCGCAATCACTTTGATGCCATATTGGCTTTCTAGTTCATTTTTTAGCGTTTCTAGACGCTCTAAACGACGTGCACAAATGGCTAAGTTGTAGCCTTTTTGTGCAAACTCGCGTGCCATTCCTGCACCAATCCCTGAGCTTGCACCTGTAATTAAAATTGTTTTAGCCATGATAATTCCTTTGTTTATCTTAGATCCAAGTCAATAAATTTGGATCAACTGCTTTTATAAAATGATGTTCATTTAAACTGAGTAATTGCGGTTCATTTCCAACCAAACGCAGTGTTGTCATACTGGTATTGGCAATGGCCCAATTAAGTGCAAATGTTTTTTCAGGACTCAGCCCTAAAATTTTACCGACTGCAACGGAGATCACTCCACCTGAAGTAAACACAACGGCATAACGTGGTTTGGTTTCAGCCAGTTGACTGCATAACTTTTCTAGCGCTGTTTCGACTCGATTTTTAAAATGTGGCCAAGATTCATCGTATTCATGATGAAATTCTCCGCCTGTCCAACGTTCAATGGCACCTTCAAAAATTTTAGATAAATAAGCACGCGGGTTTTCATGCTTCGATACATCTTCTTTTAATAAATGCGGCTGGTTAAATCGAGGTTCATATTGAGCAAAAACTTGCTGATGATTAAATTCATTCCACGCGTTATCTGTATCAACTTGTGCTTCTGGAAAGCATTCAGCCAATGCAAGATTGGCTGTTTGTTGATGACGTTGCATGGAGCCCGCAACCACATAAGGACTTTCTTTTAAAATACGGTCGAAATACTGTCCCAGCACCTTAGCCTGTAGCTCACCGTTGGGAGAAAGCTTGTCATAGCTTTCTGCACCAAAAGAAGCCTGACCGTGCCGAATTAAATATATCGTGGTCATTTCCCTAAAATATCCTTCATTTTTTCAATATATTTTTGTGCCACATCATTGGCTTCAAGTTTTTGCAAACCAATAAGTTTTAAGGCACGAATATGTAAAGCATGGATCACAATCCAAAAATCTTTGAATGCCGGATTATTGGTTTGCTTGTGGTAAAAGCGATAATAAATTTGCTGTGCGATCACAGCCAAACGAAAAATGCCGAACACTTCATAAAAGGTCCAATTGTCCGTTTGAAGACCAGTTTTTTCTAAGTAATATTCAACGACTTCTTTACGGCTAAACATGCCTTTCAAGTTAGTCGGCTGACGGCGTGTCGCTTTAAAAATTGCGTTATCGCCACTTTCAACCCAATACGCTAAAGCTGAACCTAAGTCCATCAGCGGATCGCCAAGCGTTGCCATTTCCCAATCCAATACGCCAATCACTTGGGTAGGATCATTTGGATCTAAAATGACGTTGTCAAAACGCCAATCGTTATGAATTACACAGGTTTTAGAGTCAGCAGGAATATTGTCTTTGAGCCAATTACGGACATATTTAAAAGAAGGAACATTTAAGGTTTTGGCTTTTTCATAGCGTGCGTCCCAACCTTCCACTTGACGACGACAGTATCCGTCGCCCTTGCCTATTTTTTCTAAAGAGGTGCCTTCATAAGGCACTTGATGCAGTTCAATTAACTTATCGATGACGTTGGTACACAACGCTCGAACTTGAGTTTCATCAAAATTGATTTCTTTGGGTAAGTTTGCACGTGGAATGATGCCTTCTACGCGTTTCATCACGTAGAAATCACAGCCAATCACTGATTCGTCCTGACATAGTGCCACCATTTCAGGGAGCACAGGATAAAATTCAGATAATGCTTTCTGTACGTTATATTCACGTGCCATATCATGTGCAGACTTGGCTTTGGTGCCTTTTGGAGGACGACGTAAGATTAAATCAGCATTGTCGTATTTTAAGCGATAAGTCCAATTTGACGCGCCACCTGAATATTGAGTGACTTCTACAGGCCCTTCTATTTCAACGCCATGTTCAATCAACCAATTTCCTACAGCACGTACATCCAGTTCTTCACCCTCACGAACTGAACCGCCTACATCGATCACTGACATGCTTTTCTTCCTAAACTTGAATCTATCATGATGATAAAAATATAATTTTCTATAGTTTTATAGCATGGACAACTCAGGGTTGCCATGCCAAATATGTGACTACAACTTGTTTATTTTTTACGGCGGCTGCTGTAACCGCGCTTTGCCAATTCTAATTTAGCAATCATACCTTTATGCACTTCATCAGGGCCATCAGCTAGACGCAGTGAACGTGCTTGCGCAAAGAAACCTGTGAGCGGTGTATCTCGAGAAACTCCAGCACCACCGTGGATTTGAATCGCCATATCGACAACTTTTTCTAAGACACTCGGCGCAACTACTTTAATTGCAGAAATCTCGGTTAATGCAGCCATATTCCCTAGAGTATCCATTTTATATGCTGCATAAAGGGTCAGTAAACGTGCCTGATCAATCGCAACACGTGCTTCTGCTACGCGTTCTAAATTGCCACCGAGTTTTAAAATTTCTTTACCAAAAGCAGTACGGCTCATACCACGGTCAATCATCAGTTCTAGCGATTTTTCGGCAGCACCAATACAACGCATACAATGATGAATACGGCCTGGGCCTAAACGACCTTGTGCAATTTCAAAACCTTGACCTGCGCCGCCAATGAAGTTTGCAACAGGAACACGAACATTTGTGAAGCTAATTTCACCATGTCCATGTGGCGCATCATAGTCGCCAAACACAGGTAACATACGTTCGATTTTGACTCCAGCAGTTTCAACAGGTACTAAAACCATAGAATGCTGATGGTGACGGTCTTTGCTTTCATCAGGTGTATGCGCCATAAAAATAATGATTTTGGCATTTGGATCACCTAAACCTGAAGACCACCATTTACGGCCATTTAACACAATTTCGTCGCCTTCAACGACAGCTGTAGCTTCCATATTGGTGGCATCACTTGAAGCAACAGCAGGTTCTGTCATACAAAATACTGAACGGATTTTGCCGTCCAGTAATGGTGTTAACCATTGCTGCTTTTGTTGTTCCGTGCCATAACGCCAAATCACTTCCATATTGCCGCTGTCAGGTGCATTGCAATTGAATACCGTAGGTGCAAGTAAGCTACGGCCTGAAAGTTCTGCGATGTGCGCATATTCTTGTACAGATAAGCCTTGCCCAAGTTCAGAACAAGGTAAGAACATATTCCATAAGCCCGCAGCTTTGGCTTTACCTTTTAAGACCTCTAACTGTGCCGGCCATTGCCATTTGGTCCAATCACCACCTTGGTTCAGCTCATGAACTTCTGCCCAAAACTCAGTTTCTACAGGCTCAATTTCATCTTTAATAAATTTTTTTGTTCTTTCAATATAATCTTGTGCACGTGCTGAAAGTTCAAACATGACAACATCCTTTAAATATTATGTTCTTTACGCTTTACAACACCATAACCTGAAATCTAATATGAACAAAATGATTTAATTCAATAGATGAACATGAATAGTATTCATAAAAATACCGTCATCGATATGGGTGTTTTCCACCGTATGGATATCAATTTATATCCGCTGTATATCGCAATTTATGAACAAAAAAGCATTTCAAAAGCTGCGCAAATTTTGTGTATTACTCAATCTGCAGCGAGTCATGCACTTCAACGGTTAAGACAACATTTACACGATGACTTATTTGTACGTGCGGGAGCAAAAATGCTTCCGACGCCATTTGCCGAGCAGATTTATCCCGTAATTAAAAATGCGCTTATTGCGATTCAAAGCATTTCTATCCAAAAACAACAATTTACTCCGTCGATGGTGCAGAGCTTAAAAATTGCGGTACATGATGAAATTGAACCGATTATTTTTCCCAAGTTAGTTGAACATTTTCAACAGCAACAGTTTCAGATCCAATTTTCCAGTATTAAATTAGACCGCAAAACCATTGTGGCTGACCTTGCTGCACAGCAAATTGATTTTGCGATTGACCTTGAGCAAAACTTTGGTGAAAAAATAAATTTTCAAACTTTAGTAGAAGATCAATTCGTGGTTTGTAGTCAACATCCTAAGATGGATGAACATATTTACCTGTCTGCACCACACATTGGGGTTTCTTCACGACGTGCAGGAGTATTAGTCGAGGATATTTATTTAAACCGTAAAAAACACTCTAGAGAGATTTTTTTACGCTGTCAGCATTACTCTACTGCGCTACAAATTTTGGCACAGCAACCCAAGGCAATATTGACGATTCCACAAAATATTTTGACGCATTTACAGGTTGCTCCCGAACTGAATATTTTTGATGTACCTGTCTACTTACCGAAAATTAAACTAGGGATGTATTGGCATAATGATTTGGAATTAAATTCACGGCATGTTTTTTTGCGAAGCGAAATTTCTAAAATTTTTACTTAGGCTATTTTATGATGGTATATCAATTTGCTTAGGCTATTTAAATGGGTTTAGATTGAATTCTGGGTGATGAAACTTGCTGTATATTTATAGATCAAATGCTGATTATTTAAGGTATTTTTAACTGACCGTCGGTTTATTCGACAGCCATAAATCATGAGTTCTTATAAAATCTAAATTCCTGTTTTTATGCGATATGAGCTCGTTCATATCATTGTGTATGCTTTCAAATCTCTCCGCGAATTGGCTCATGGCGTTAGGTGCAGTATTGTGCCTGATCACAGTCTATGTTCTCTATAAAGTCACTATATTCTTAAAGGATTTTTTTCAACCTTTTAAGAAAGGAAAATCTTACCTCTGCCGTGTATCTGATATTAGTGATGGCGACACCCTCACCTGTTATCGGATGAATCTGAGACGTTCTAAAACCAAACTTCGCTTTGCTTATGTGGATGCGCCAGAATCGACACAAGCTTACGGTAAAGAGTCAGCCCGCCTGATCAAATCCATGGTTTATAAGAAATTTGTCCGCGTAAAAATCACTGATGTAGACCGTTATGGCCGCTGCGTTGGGGTTATTTATCGCTATCGTAAATGCATGAATGAAGAAATGGTAAAACGTGGTGCTGCGTGGGTGTACGAAGAATACATCCGTGACCAAAAGCATTTGCACTATATGATGAATTTACAAAGCAAAGCACGTAAACAAAAGAAAGGTTTGTGGAAAGCCAGTCGTCCAATGCGCCCTAAAGAGTATCGTAAATTACATAAATAACAGACCACAGTGCAGCATGGCTAAGGAATATTTGATGACTTAGCCATGTCTAATATTTGACCTTTTTTTACTTCGCTATACAATAATGCTGCCCTTTTGGGCATAGAAAATAAATTAGATAATTAAAATTGGAATAATAATGACTGAACTTACTTCAAGCGAATTGAATCCGTTTCAACAAGATCAAAATATTCAGCCTCAAATTCAAAAAGCCGATCATCCCTTGTCTCCTGAAGGACGTTTTGGCCGCCTGTCCTATTTAGCGTGGTTATTTATCATTAGTATGATTTATACCTGCCTATTAGGCATCAGCGTCGCGCTGGGTCTTTTTGCATTTTTCAATTCAGCAGAACGTAGTATTGAAGCACTTTTTAATTCATTTTTAGGACTCAGTGCGATCGCTCTCATTGTCGTTTCCATCGTTGCAATGTTTGTCGCAATGATCCGCATTACGATTCGTCGTTTACATGATCTAAATAAAAGCGGTTGGCTCTGTTTAATTTTTCTCATTCCACTGGTCGGTACCATCTTTAGCATTTATGTGATGGCTGCAAAAGGCACCGAAGGTAAAAATAAATATGGCATAAAACGTCCAACGGAACAAACAGAGAAAGTTATTGGGTCATTGTATCTAATCCTGATGATTGTTTATTTATTGGTCATGATCCCATTGATGTTCAATATGCAAAGTATGATGAACAATTTAGAACAAGCGCAATTACAAGAACAAGCGATGATGTCTGAAGGTGAACCTGAATTAACGGATGAACAAATTGCGGCTTATTTAGAGCAAGCTGAATCAGAAGGTGAAGAACTTGCTTATGCAGATGGTGAAAGTGTAGAAATTTCAGAAAACTCAGACAGCGCAGCGGAAGATGCAGCAATTGCAGCTGCAGAAGCTTCTGTAGAATAAACACGTATTGTTTAAGGTATCAATTCAACGATATGCATTGAACGATAAGCTTTAAATGAAATGTTATGCAAGAAAACCTGTGTGCGCACAGGTTTTTTTATACCTGTTTTTTATGCTTTGAGTTGTTCACTTGAATTGAAAATAAATTAGGCGTAAAGTTGCCAATAATTTAGTTACCCTAGTTAACTATCATGAATACCTCATTAGGTTTCCGCTCTTCACTTCTGCGCTGTGCGCGTTTGATGAGTGATGAAATCAACACGATTTTATTGCCCTATCAATTGAACTATTCGCTTTGGCAAGTCATGTTTGTCATCCGTGAAAAAACCGCTTGTACATCTATTGAAATGGCTGAATATTTAAACGTATCCAAGCCATCCATCACTAAGCGTGTCAAAATTCTTGCGCAGATGGATATTTTGAGTCATGTACAAACTGACGATAAACGTCAAAAGAAAATGATGCTCAGCGAGACTGGACGTGAGTTATTTCAGCAATGTGCAAAAGACATAAATGCCTTTGAGCAGCGCCTGATCGCGCCATTAGCAAGCCAAGATATCCAACATTCCATTCAAATTTTACACCGTGTCATGCAAGAACTTGAACAAAACACTGTAGGTGATGATCATGCAAGATAACGCACCACTTTGGACTCGAAATTTTATTTTAGTTAGCACCATTAACTTCCAATTGGTTTTAACCTTTTATCTCTTGGTTGTGGTGATCGTGGGCTATGCGGTGGCTGAATTGGGTGCGACTACAGCCCAAGCAGGTTTAGTTTCAGGATTGTTCATTGTCGGCACATTGGTCGGGCGTTTATTGGTAGGCAAGTTCCTAGAACGCTTTGGACGTAAAACGACACTGATCGTTGGTTTAATTGGCTTTTTAGTCTTTTCTGGTTTTTACTTCATTCAGTCTGGCGTCGGCATGTTGCTCTTCATACGCTTTATGCATGGCTTTATGATGGGTATGGCATCAACAGTGCTGGGTACCTTAATTGCCCAAATCTTACCAGCGACACGTCGCGGTGAAGGCATTGGCTACTACAGCATGAGTAGTACGTTAGGTACGGCTATTGGGCCATTTCTTGCAATTTGGATGATGTTACACATTGGTTATCACGCGATTTTTATCGTTTCTACGATTATCGCATTGAGCTGCCTATTGGTTGCCTTGCTGATTCAAGTGCCCGATTTACCCAAAATCAATAAACCCCTCGATACTGTTGAAGCCGTCAAAAAACTAAGTTGGATTGCTCAATTTGTAGAGCCTAAAGCATTACCTATATCATTCATCATGCTTTTCGCTTCAATCTGCTATTCAGGTGTTTTATCTTTCATTAACTTCTATGCCAAAGAAATCGATTTGGTTGAAACAGCCTCGTTTTTCTTTTTGATGTATGCCATTGCGATTTTAATTTCTCGCCCATTTACAGGCCCGTTAATGGACCGTAAAGGTGAAAATGTAGTGATCTACCCTGCTTTTGTGATTATGGGCGTGGCATTGGTATTACTCAGCATCACTCAGAGTTCATGGATGCTTTTACTTTGTGCAGGCCTACTTGGACTCGGTTATGGAAATATTCAGTCGGTCTGCCAAACAGTTGCCGTGAAAAGTGCGCCGCTTGAACGTATGGGCTTTGCCACTTCGACTTTCTTTATCTTTTTGGATGCTGGCTTAGGCTTTGGACCATACTTTATCGGTAAATTGCTCGACCATATTGGCTACTCGCAATTGTATTTGTATAGCGCATTTGCTGCCTTTGCATGTATGGGTGCCTACTACATTTTACATGGTCGTTATGCCGTTCGAACCGCTTAAACTGTATTTAAACATCAAATCGTCGGCTGAAACGTCGACGATATTCTAAGGGGCTCAACCCAGTTTTTTTCTGAAATAACCGTCGAAATGAGCTTGGGTCACTATAGCCAACATCTCGCATAATCAGATCTAAAGCATGTCCCGATTCTTCTAAACGCTTTCGTGCAGCTTCAATCCGTATCGATTGTAAGTATTGATTCGGTGGAATATCCAAAGCGCCTTTAAAATGACGAATCAATGTCCTCGTTGTCACATTAAACTGCGCCGCAAGATCATCTAAGACAATATTTTCATGATAATGCTGTTCTAACCAATCTTGAACTTTTTGCACCAAACCATCCTGATGCGGTTTAGATATTTTCAATAATGAATAGGACAACTGACTGTCACGACGATAATCCAATACAAATGATTTTGCAGTATGGATTGCCGTTTCAAAACCATAAAAACGTTCTATTAGGTGTAGTCCCAAATCAAACCATGCTAAGCCCCCGCCTGCACAGTAAATATTTTGGTCATGGCTAATGAGCTGATCTGCATTCAGTTTCACCAAAGGATAGCGTTCACGAAACATTTGCTGAAAGCCCCAATGCGTCGTTGCCTGCTTACCATCTAAAAGCCCTGCTTCTGCCAGAAAAAAATTACCCGTACAATTTCCTGCGATCAGTCCGCTTTGTAATTGACGAGTTTTTAATAACTCGATCAGTGCTGCATTTTGTGCTAAAACATCTAAGATCGGCGCGCCTATCGTTGGGACAATGATGATATCTGCATCTGTTATTTCAGAAAAAGCTAAATCTGCATAAAGCTTGATGCCATTGATACATTGCACAGCTTGACCATGTTGTGAGGCAATTTTAACCTGAAATAGCCGCTGCACATTTTGTTTTTGAATCCGGTTCCAACTGACCCCCGCCATTGCAAATAGATCAACAACCCCTGTAATCGCAGAAGCCAAAGCACCATCAAATGCTAAAATTATGATTTTCTTCATTTAAATTTCAAATTATCAAAATGTCATTTTTGACTTATTAAGTGTCATTATTGACAATTCTATATCTAAAAATCAACTGCTAGTCTTGATGCATAAAATTCAACCCGATTAGAGATTGATCAATGGCGCAGTTAATCAATGACAAAGATTTAAATTTTTTGCTATTTGACGTGTTTAAAGCGCAAGACTTAACGCATTACCCACGTTTTGCCGAACATGATGCTGAAACCTTCAAAAGCATCCTAGAAATTGCACAAGGTATTGCTCAAGACTTTTTTGCACCCCATAACGCAACAGCCGATCAAAACGAACCAACCTTTGATGGTCAACAGGTTAAAACCATTGCAGAAGTCAAAACGGCGTGGAAACAATTTGCAGATGCCGGCTTGCTTTGTGCGCAGCATGATTATGATGTAGGCGGTATGCAACTTCCGACTTTGATCAACATGGCTGCTAATGCCTATTTCATGTCGGCAAATCCATCGTCAGTGGCTTATTCATTTCTAACCGCTGCGGCTGCAAATGTGATTCAGGCTTTCGGTACGACTGAACAAAAAGATAGGTTTGTACCGCATATGTTCAGTGGTCGCTTTGCTGGAACGATGGCCATGACTGAACCTGATGTGGGTTCATCTTTAGGTGATTTGACCACAAAAGCCATACCGCAAGCTGATGGTACCTACCTCATCAAAGGCCAAAAGATGTTTATTTCAGGGGGTGATCAAGACATCACTGAAAATATCGTGCATTTGGTCCTTGCTCGCATCCAAGATGCACCTCAGGGCGTAAAAGGTATATCTCTATTTATTGTTCCGAAGTTTAAAACCCTGAGCGATGGTTCATTTGCAGGCGCCAATGACGTTCAACTGGCTGGCTTATTACATAAAATGGGCTACCGAGGTACAACATCGACAGTACTGAGCTTTGGTGAAAAAGATCAATGTACTGGCTATCTGATTGGTGAAGCAGGTGCTGGTCTTAAATATATGTTTAAGATGATGAATGAAGCACGAGTGGGTGTCGGCTTAGGTGCAGCCATGATTGGGTACCGTGGCTATTTAGAGTCACTCGAATATGCCAAAAACCGCCCACAAGGTCGCATAGTATCAGATAAAAATCCTGCTGCGAAACCTGTCAATATCATTCAACATACAGATGTTAAACGGATGCTTTTGGCACAAAAATCCTATGTGGAAGGCGCACTCGCATTATGCCTATTTGCTGCACGATTAATTGATGAACATCAAGCCGCTAACAATGATGACAGTGCACTGTTATTAGATTTGATTATCCCTGTCGTCAAATCATTCCCTTCTGCCTATGGACTAAAAGCCAATGATTTAGCCATCCAAGTTTTAGGTGGCGCTGGCTATACCCGTGAATATCCGCTTGAACAATGCTATCGCGACAACCGCTTAAATCCGATCCATGAAGGCACATTTGGGATTCAATCTTTGGATTTGTTGGGTCGTAAGCTTTGGCAGCACAACAGCAAAGGTTTGATGCTGTTATTACAACGTATGCAAAATACGATTGATCAAGCTCAACATCCAAAAACGGAAGCGCTTGCAGCGATTTTTTCAGCGCATTTAAACACGGTGAAGAAAACCACACAAAGTTTGGGACAAGTCCTCGCCCAAGGTCGTGTCGATCAGGCACTGGGAAATTCTGCGTTGTATCTAGACATGATGGGCAAAGTCATCATTTCATGGCTATGGCTTGAAATGGCTAATCAAGCCCTAGTGAAATTTGAACATTCAGATTTAGCTGAAGATCAACAATTCTTAGCCGGTAAATTACAAGCCGCGCAATATTTTATCCGCTGGGAATTACCTGAAATAGAGCACCAAGCCAAGTTATTGCTAGAACTTGATGATACTTGCCTCAACATGCAAGAAAGTTGGTTCTAGTCACCCGTTTAGCTCAGTCCTCAATGGGCTAATCTGGACAAGGTTTTCACGGATGAAAATCTTGTCCAACCCTATCTATTTCAATAAAATTGCAATAAAAAAGGAACTTAGTTTTCGTTCCTTTTTTATCAAAATTGAGTGTTATACACTGCAATTATTGGAAGACTTTAAAACGAGCGGCATCTTCCATATAGCCTTTTTCTTTCGCTTCACCTTCCACTGAACCAAAAACCAATTGAGCACGAAGTTTCCAATGCGCAGGAATGTCCCATTTAGCATGCGCTTGTTCATCCACAATTGGGTTGTAATGCTGTAATGATGCGCCTAAACCTTCGGTGTGCAATGCGGTCCAAGTCGCAAATTGGGCAATGGCAGTTGAATGTTCGGCCCAAATCGGAAAGTTTTCTGCATAAGAAGGAAACTGTGCTTGTAGGCCACTGACCACATCCAAATCTTCAAAGAACAGAACTGTACCTAAACCTGCTGCAAAACTTGCCATTTTAGCTGTCGTCTTCGCAGCACTTGCTTCATCTTTTGCATAAGATTTTAATTTGTCAGCGACTAAGCCCCAAAATTTTTCGCTTTCACCATTAAATAAAATAACAGCACGAGAAGATTGTGAGTTAAATGAAGATGGGCTTTGTTTAATCGCTGTTTGGATCAAATCAGTTAAATATTCTGTGCTTAGGCTTACATTGTCCCCAATAGCATAAATAGTGCGACGTTTGCTTATCAGGTCAATAAACTGATTTGACATATAAAATGATCCTTTAGAATATAATGTGCAGATGAGTCAGAAACATTTGGAATGATAAGTATCGCGACTTTCCAAATGTTGGAATGCTTCAGTTACTTGATGGGTCACTATGAAACAGTCACTTGTCGAAGTAAATCTGAAGTTCTGCTGTACATATAAAAAATCCTCCTAAGCGGAGGATTTTTCGACTAAAACCTTATGAAGTATAGAATTTTGCTTCTAGCACATTCGCTGACACTTTGTTTTTCCAAAGCTCACGTAAAGTCGGTAGATAGAATTTTTCACCTAGCTCAACCAACTCTGCATCAATCAAACCATGAACTTCGTGCATGAATAGATAATCCAGTTCAACAGTTTGTAATTTTGACTGTGCTTTTTTATATTCTTTGCGCTTTTGCTGTGCTTTTTTTACCAAGTTATCTGCATAAGCACGGTCTTTATATTGCGCAATAGCATTCAAACGCAGTTCGATTACGCCCCAACCACTGAGTAGTAATTTGAATTTTTCAAAATCAGTAGTAGTAGATTCCCAGCTCATTTCTTCTAGATTTTCATTCTCAGGCAAAACTGGTAGCAAAAGCTCCATAACACTTGGGAAAATCTTTTTAAAATTCAAAACAAATTTAACAGGATGCTCGCCCGGATAGTCTTTAAATTGAACGTTCTTTTGGACATCTGTCAAATAGATGGTGAGCATTGGGGGAAATCCTTAAATAAAACACTGTCTTGCAAATATTTATTCAAACAAATGTCAAATAGCAACGAAAACAGAAAAAGAAAGGCATTTTAACAAGTGTGCCAATGAATTCAAAGCCCAATCCTATGAATTACTTGCTTCATACTCCGGCCTTGCTGCATTTTGTTCGTTGCCCTATTTTTAATAAACAGTCCTGTTTATATACATACATTTCAAGATGACTATGATTCAAAAAAATATGTGTTAGCCAGTATTCAGCGATAAAAAGAATTAAAAAGTTATCCAATAAAAAGAGAGGCTGAATATGAATCAGCCCCTCTTTTTATTTTCAAACACTCTAGATGAATGATCTCAAAAAATTTATTTGGTATTTGGTGAAACCATTTGCTCAGGACGAACCACTTCATCAAATTGCTCTGCAGTGACTAAACCGAGTTCTACCGCAACTTGTTTTAGAGTTTTGCCTTCTTTATATGCAGTTTTAGCAACTTTTGCAGCGTTTTCATAACCAATTACTGGGTTGAGCGCCGTAACTAACATTAATGAATCATGTAAGAAATGATCGATTTTTTCACGGTTTGGCTCAATGCCTACTGCACAGTGGTCATTAAAGCTATTACATGCATCACCGAGGAGTTGAATAGATTGCAATAAGTTAAAGGCAATAACCGGCATAAACACGTTTAATTCAAAGTTACCCGATGCCCCAGCAACATTAATGGTTGTGTCATTTCCAAGTACTTGAGCAACCACCATCGTCATAGCTTCACTTTGAGTTGGATTAACCTTACCTGGCATGATGCTTGAACCTGGTTCATTTTCTGGAATGCGTAGCTCACCAAAACCACAGCGTGGGCCACTGGCTAACCAGCGCACGTCATTGGCGATTTTATTTAAACTTACAGCAAGTGTTTTTAACGCCCCCGATGCAAATACAGCAGCATCACGTCCTGCAAGTGCTTCAAATTTGTTGGGTGCAGTGACAAATGGCAGACCCGTTTGTTTCGCAAGTTCTGCTGCTGCTTTTACAGCATATTCAGGATGTGCATTCAGACCTGTGCCGACCGCTGTTCCGCCTAGTGGTAATTCATACAGTCCTTCTAAAGCTTGATTTAAACGCTTCAAACCATGATCGAGCTGTGAAACATAGCCGCTAAACTCTTGGCCTAATGTTAAAGGCGTTGCATCCTGTAAATGTGTACGGCCAATTTTAACAATATCTTTAAAATCGTTAGATTTAGCTTCTAAGGTATTACGCAGTTTTGTTACTGCAGGAATTAAAAGCTCATTGATTTGTAGACTTGCAGCCACATGAATTGCGGTTGGGAATGAATCGTTGGTCGATTGCGCACGATTGACATGATCATTTGGATGGACAGGTTTTTGTGAGCCCAACGGATTACCCAGTTTTTGATTGGCAATATTGGCAATTACCTCATTACAGTTCATGTTACTTTGCGTACCTGAACCAGTTTGCCAAACTACCAGTGGAAATTGTGCATCCCACTGTCCTGAGATCACTTCTTCGGCTGCATTGACGATATAACCAGAAAGTTCCTGAGGGATTTGACCCAATGCTGCGTTGGTGATCGCAGCTGATTTTTTCACGAGACCCATTGCACGAATCATTGGACGTGGTAAACGTTCACCACCAATTTTAAAGTTTTGCAAACTACGCTGTGTTTGTGCACCCCACATCGCATCGCTAGGTACTTCAACATCGCCCATTGTGTCATGTTCAATACGTGTTTGCATAAATGACCTCATATCCTTATTTATAAAACTTGAACGTCTGTGCAGAATCAAACTCTGCTGATAAATACAGTTTAGGTAACTTGTTTAGATTTGTAAATAATAACCATTATCAATTATAAGTGGTTTATTTGATCATCTTTATTGTGATTTTATAAAGAAAATCATGCACGACGATTAAATTTACCCAATACAAGACGAGTTAATTCCCTCTTAATGTTTGTTGATAGAAACGCCATTCATCTTCTAGCATTTTCTTTAAATCTTGTTCAGGCTGCCAATCAAAAGTACTTTTCGCTTTCTGTGTACTTGCCCCAAGCTGGTCATATTCATGGCTTGGGTAAAAACTAGATTCGACCGTCTTAATCTCCGCCTGTGTCACTTCTGAAAGCGTATCCAACAGTTGCTGTATCGAAACCAATTCACCTGAAATATTAAAGGCCTCGCAAGTAAATTGTTGCTGCGACAACCATTGCAAACATTGCCACACCGCCTTACAGCAGTCGAGTACATGCAAGAAACTCCTTTCCACAGTACCATCTTCAGTTTTGGCTTGTTTGCGAAGTTCAATAAAGTCTCGTTGTAAAGCCCCGACTTGCATCGCTAGTGGTACGATATTTTTTGGCAATGGCGCTACAAACTCACCTAAAACTGCATGCTCGAAAGCACCTGCGACGTTTCCTAAACGCAAAATCGCAATTTTCCACTCATTATCAGTACGTGCCGTATCCCGTATAATTTCTTCCACCATTTGTTGAGATTTCACATAGGGATTTGGATAGGTAAAATTGATTTCTGTGTCTTCTGTTAATTCTGCCGACGACTGACCATATACCGCTAAACTTGATAAATGGATCAGTGTTCGTACACCTGTTCGCTGCATAGCACGCAGCAAACTCATGATACAACTGACATTATCATTATAATATTCAAGTGGTTTAAGGACGGATTCTTCCAATGACTTAAAGCCTGCCGTATGAATGACAGCATCGACGTTATATTGTTCAAATACTTTATTGAGTGCGGGAGTATTGCGAATATCGAGTTTGACAAAAGGCACATACATGCCTGAAATAAATTCTAGTCGTTCAAGTGTTTGTAAATTTGCATTGGATAAATTATCCACAATAATGACTTCTTGACCTTGAGCCATTAAACTCAAGGCTATATGTGAGCCTATAAAGCCTAAACCACCAGTCACTAAAATCATTGTTTAGATACTCCTTATAGTTATCAAGCTTTTACAACTCTTTGGCATCATCTTGGTGTCGTCACCAACTTTTATACAGATCTAAATTTTGAAACTTCGCCTCAGCATTTTTCATGAGCCGAACAATCTGCAAGAGCATTCTAGTTTTATCTTACTGCTTTAGAATTTTGACTGTGTTGCAGTTATGGATATTAACTGTATTTGATTTACGACAAATGACCTCGCTAGCGATCCATTTTGAAGACATCACAAGTTTTCGTGGCATTTGAGTGAACGCGTTTAGAAGAAGATATTTAAAAATAGTCTCACTGCAAACATATTACACAGCAACAAAATATTAGAGATGATCTTATCGAATGAGCAAATTGAATTGAGCAGTCTGACTATTTTTTGAGGTATAGGATCTGGATGTGAACGCCAGATGAATCATCAGAAATATTCATCTGGCAGGATGTTGGCAATGTAACTATAGCAGCAGCAAAAGTTTGTAATCGCAAATATCTAGCAAACTTAATTTAGCGGATATAGCCTTTTTTAATCATGGCTGAGAATAGGAACTCGTAAACTTTTAAGATCATGCTCACCAAATAAGACCCATATTTTCGCCATAAAGACAGTCCAACAAAATTCAGCAAAACCGCAATGATCAGCGCTCCCGCCATATCCATTGGATAATGCACACCTAAATAGACTCTCGACCACGCCACAAGAAAAGCGAAAGCTAGAAATACATAGCCGACAGCTTTTTGCTTTGAAAAAATATAAGAAAATGCAATCGTGCTAAAAAACAGCATGTGATCACTCGGGAAGGATCCATTCGGTGAATGTTCTATAATCGTGCGTCCAACGTCCAAGACAAAAGGCCTTGGATAGTAAAAGAAACTTGAAATCACTTGGCTGATTAGAAATGCGACAATTGTAAAAACAGTGGCTTTAACAATTTGTTTTTTGGTGTCAAAATTGCCTTTAAACCAAGCCAAAAACATCAAGAGAATCACGATATAAAATAGATCATTGGCTATAAATATGGCGAAAGAAATGGTGAAATCTAAAGCATTGTCCGAAGCATTGATTGAATTAAATAAACTTAAATTAAATTTCTCTATATTCATGAGATGGTTTAAAAAATGAAAAGATCATAGCACTCAGCAAAATCAAAAATTGCATTTTATTCATATAAAGATTATTCAGTATGTAACTGCACAGTTTATTTATGAAAAACTGACGGCTTGGGGCTGAATCCAAATTAAACCCAATGTTATACCAATCGTTCTATTTGAAGAAAAATTTGCAATGGCAGTGCTGCCTAAATAAGCAAAACTTTGCAAATATTCAGATCATTGAGTAAATCATTGTATACTAGCTTTTTCTTCTGAACTCAGAACAAACTGTCGATCTAGACCGTTTATTCATTTAGTGAATTTCGATGAGTACTCTATTACTAATTACCTCCTCACCCACTTCGATATTGGCTTGGCATGCTTTGGGTCTTGCCCAAGCGCTGAAGCAGAAAGGCGAAAACTTTCGGGTTTTTTTCTATCAAGATGGTGTAAATGTGGCAAATGCTCTGCAATGGGTGCCAGATGATCAGCGCAAACTCAGTAGTGAATGGCAAAAACTCGGCATTCGTTTACCTGTTTGCGTAAGTGCAGCTCTCGCACGTGGGATCACAGATCAGGAAAATGCACACCGTCACAATATTCAGCAACATAATCTAGCTGAGCAATTTGAACTTGTGGGCCTAGGCGAACTTGCCGATGCCGTACAAGCTGCTGACCGTTTATTGCAATTCTAAAAATTTTATTGCCGCGCATTTGTAGCATTGAAAAGGAAAATTACGTGAAATCTGTACTGGTTGTTTTAACCCATGCAAATCTTGCAAGCTTACAAGTACATGAAAGTCTTTCTGCGACCATGGTGCTTGCAACCTTCGGTTGTAACGTAAAAGTGTTGCTCAAAGATGCTGCGCTAAGCTTACTTCAAGCCGAACAAGAGTTTAGTCAACTCAAGCATGCATTTAAACTCGCATCCAACATGGTTGATAGCTTTGAGTTTTATGATCTCACCCCGATTTATATTGAACAAAAAAATTCACAGCATCCATTTGTGATCAACAGTGAGCAAGAGCTTGAGTTTGTTCAATTCAATACTGAATTAATTCAACAATTTGATCATGTGTTGTATTGGTAAAAGAGGAATGATGATGTCAAATTCTACGCTGTATTTAGTCCAAGCCAGCTATGCCAATACCCTACAGCACATCCAGCAGTTAGCCAGTTTAATCAACCCTGAAGATTCAATCATACTAATGGGTGAAGCAGTCTTACATATTGCAGATGAACAAATTCAGCAATTTGGCACATGTTATGTACTCGAAAATGATGCTGAGATTTTAAGTAAAAGTATGAATTATAGTCATATGAAAGTAATCGACTATGCCGCTTTTGCTGATCTATGCCTGAGATTTAAAAGATGTATTTCACTCAAATAATTTGAGTAAAAGCGATCCATTACTACTATCTTCTCTTTTGGAATGAATATGAATCTTGAATTAGACCAAGATGGCCATTTGGTGGATTACACTATTTGGAATGAAACTGTTGCCCAAGAATTGGCTAAAAGTTTAGATCTTGAGTTAAGCCCATGGCATTTTGAAGTTTTACAAGCTCTGCGACAGTTTTATCAACAGTTTGGTCACTCGCCGGCAACTCGCCCACTCATTAAATTTTTAATGAAAACGGTGAGCGCTGATATTAATAATGCGGTGTTACAAGACAAATTTAACACCGGTTTGGTCGCTCGACATTTAAGTCGTTTAGCGGGCATCCCTAAACCTGCAAATTGTTTGTGATTTTAAAGCAACCCAAATACCGCTTAGGCTAATTTGGCTAAATAGATGCAAATCAGCATCTTGAAGAAAGCCATAAAACAGCTTAGGCAGGTTTTAATTGATTTAGAGCGATGTAATAGGCTTGGGTAAATATCGGTTTGACCTGTTTGGCTTGGATCGGTTCAGCACAACATGAGCACACTAAAACCGGTTTAAATTTTTGCCCACATGCCTGATGGACATATTCAACAGGTGATCCTAAGCCCTGATCCATATATTGATCGGCCCAATGGGTCATAGCTAAAAGGATTGGATACAAGTCTAAGCCTTTTTGAGTCAGTCGATATTCAAAACGTTCCTGACGCTCGACATAAGCAACTTTGGTTAAAATACCTTCTTCAACCAAACGCTTTAATCGGTCAGATAACACATGACGCGTCACACCGAGATTTTGTTGAAAGTCATCAAAACGTCGAATGCCCATAAATGCATTACGGATAATCAACATGGTCCAACGATCCCCTAGCACTGAAAGTGCACGAGCGATTGAACACGGTTGTTGACCAATATCATCCCATTTCATTTTATGAACCATCAAAAATAACGACCAACACCCAATTTAATTCATGCCTGTTGATTTTGCAAAATCCTTTTCAATAATCTTTGATGTACAAATCATAAATCCACCATTGTTTCAACGTATTCATTTTATCTGCTTGATCTGTAAATGAACTAAAAATGTATTTTGTCTTTATTGTCCTCAATTATTTCTAGCCATGCACGCGTTGCGGGACTCATGGCAACAGTGGTATTCCAGGCCATACTGAGTTTCCAGTCTAGGTTTGGATTTTCTAATTCAGCCATATGGTATTTTGCCGCATCAAGTTGTTCACAATAAATTTTAGGCAGTAGTGCAATCCCGACATTTGAATCTACCATTTTGGCGATAAAGTCCCACTGGCTACTTTTACACACCACATTTGGCTCAAATCCGACGTAATTTGCCGCCTGTATAATGATGTCATTGAGTGTGAAGGTATCGTCATACAATAAAAAAGATTCTTCTTTTAATTCAATCAACGAAACGGTTTTTCGCTTACGCCACTGTGAGTTTTTTTTAGATAATAAACATAATGGTGACTCCATCACTGGAATACCACTTAACACCGGTTTCAAGTGACCCAAAATGATCCCGACATCGACCTGTTTTTTTAAAATGGCATTTTCAATACCTGTTGCCCCTACCTCAAAAAAGCTCAATTCAATATTCGGGTATTTTTTATGAAACAGCGCGATTAACTGACTAAACATCACCGATGCCAATGGCGGTAAACCTAGAGTCAATTTACCTTGTTTTAAGGCACGAACTTGGGTGACTGTATCAAGCATCCGTTGTTGTTCATTCAATATCACTAAAGCATGCTGATAAATCTGCTCTCCCATATAGGTGAGCTGCGCTTCCCTTTTACGCCCTGCTTCACCTTTATGAAATAAAGGCACTCCGATCTCGTCTTCTAACTGACGAATTAATTTACTAATGGTCGGCTGAGTGACAAAAAGCGCTTCTGCTGCATGACTGAAACTCTGTTTTTGCACGATGGTCACAAAGACTTTTAAGCTTTTAATGTCCATTATTATTCCATTTAAGCATAATTAATAATTAATTATTCATAATTATACAGGGTATGCACTTTTAAAATAGCGTCATCTCCTATTCTGCTGTCGTCTCATGGATACGCTTCCACAATCTACTTCCAAATTTACACAGTTTCTCAAGACCTTAGCCCAGCTAAGTTTATTGATATTGATCTGGTGGATCGGCTCTTGCATTCAATCATGGTTTAACTTGCCGATCTCTGCTGGCGTGATTGGTTTATTGCTGCTATTAGCTGCATTGTTGAGTGGTTTATTTAAAATGCAGTGGGTCAAACAAGGCTCAGATTTTATTTTGGCTGAACTGGTTCTATTCTTTATCCCCTGTGTAGTTGGATTAATTAAATATCAAGATTTATTACTCAGCTCTGGCTGGCAGTTAATTTTAGCCGTGGTACTGGGTACTGTCTGTGTCATGGTGTTTACAGCATTTACGGTTTATTGGGGCTTTAAACTCGAGGCAAAAATTAAAGCGAAACACCAAACTGCGACAGATCATGATGTCAACACAGCAGGAAAAACCTTATGAACGATTTTGGGTTGAACAGCATCTCTGTATTGTTTTTCGTCCTGACCCTTATCGGTTATGTTTTGGCGAAAAAACTACATCGTAAGTTACCGTATATGGTTCTTTCCCCTGCACTATTCGTCCCGTTTGTGCTGATTATACTCATGCTTTGCTTTCATATTTCATATGACACCTATATGCAAGAAAGCCAATGGATTGTATGGATGCTCGGCCCTGCCACTGTGGCCTTTGCTATTCCCATCTATGAATATCGGCAAATTATCCGTCAGCATGCGCTGAGCATTAGTTTGGGCATCGTGATTGGCATGTTAGCTGGGATTATTAGTGCTTTTTATTTGGCACAGTTGTTTCAGTTTGACCAAGAAACGTCTTATAGCTTAATGGCACGTTCCATTTCTACGCCCTTTGCCATGGAACTTACCTCGAATATTGGAGGTTCAGTAGAATTGGTGATTCTATTTACCATGATTACTGGGATTGCCGGCGTGGCTATGGCTGACCTAGTTTTGGCTGGGCTTAAATTGCATTCACGCTTTGCACAAGGTGCGGCTCTTGGCAATGCTGCACACGGATTTGGTACAAGTAAAGCATTATCACGTCATAAAGAAGAAGGTGTTGCAGCCTGCTTGAGCATGGTACTTGCTGGAGTATTTATGGTATTGCTTGGGCCATCGCTTATTCATTTAGTCATTTATTTATTGGGATAAATAAAAAGCCCAGTGCAGTCTCTGGGCTTTTTAAATGATGATTTAAACTGTTTCATCTGTAAAACTATACAGCTAAATAATGTATTGCTATGACAAACGCTAAAAGACTCGACACTTCTGTGATTTCAATCGCGGCACCAATTGTATCTCCTGTCACACCACCTATACGCTGAATAAATTTCCATCGTAAATACAATAAAGTACAAATAAATGTAAGAATACTGACCACTCCAGTCCAGCTAAAATACAAACATGCACTTAGGCAGAGTATAAAGACTAGGTATGCCGACTTTCGTGGAATAGTTGCTGCTATCGATGAGCCTAAGCCTTTTTCGCGAACATACTGAGTTGTTAAAAACAAAAATAAAGGGGCTAAACGACCCAAGACTGGAAATACTATTAATGCCAAATACATTTGCTGTTGTAGCAAAACATAAAGTGCCGACCATTTCAGTAAGCAAATCACGAGGAGGCTCAACACACCAATCGGCCCACATGCAGGGTCTTTCATGATGTTAAGTGTACGCTCGGCATCACCAAAGCCACCGACCCACGCATCTGCCGTATCAGCTAAACCATCTAGATGTAATCCACCTGTGAGCCAAATCCAAACTACCAGCAAAATACTGCTGAGTAAGATAATCGGCAGGCTGTGAAATATAAAAGCAAGCAAGGCAAGAATGCAACCGATCAACAATCCCACCGCTGGATAAAACAATAAAGACTGTCCATTTTGCTGTTTCGATGGCATCGCTTTAAGTTGAATCGGAAAAGTCGTGAGAAACTGTAGAGCAATCCAAAAAGGTGTCATTCACTTTGCTCCAAAAGACGAATATTTGCACGATTTTGCACAATGAATGAATTTAATTGTCCCAATTCGGCAGTCATTTTTAATAAATCATCTAAGTGACTTTGCTGTGCCATACATTTTAATAATTTAATCACGCCGCCATGGGAAACCAATAAAACGCGGTGCCAATGATACTGTTGAGCCTGCAAAACTAGCTCATCTAGACCGCTTAATATCCGATGTTGAAATTGCTGAAGACTTTCTGCATTCGGTGGCGTAAATGTGCTGGGACTTTGCCAAAACTGTGCGAGTAACTCTGGAGTGTTTTCATAGATATGCTTGGTTGATACCGCTTCCCAATCGCCAAAATGCATTTCTTGAAACTTCGCATTTTCAAACATTGGACATTTAAGTTGTTGAGACAAATCTAAAGCAAATAAACGGCAGCGCTGTAAGTCAGAAGTGATGATGACATCCCAGCTCGCTAAACCGTGTGTATGTATGACGTTCAATACATCATCTATGGTCTGCTGCATCTGCTGCCAACCTTTTTGCGTCAAAGCATCATCTGTAGAGCCACGTAAGGTATGGCTTAGTTCAGTCTCACCATGACGCAATATATCTAAACGGAAATGTTCCATTTAAACTTTTTCACCAATCACAGCAGCTTGTGCAAAAGTCGCCATGTTGTTATGTAAACGACATGCCAAACGAATTAAACCCAAGGCCGCACCGGCACCGCTGCCTTCACCTAAACGTAAATTCAACTTCAAAAGTGGATCAGCTTCAAGGGCTTGAAGTAAACGTTGGTGCCCATATTCAGCCGATTGATGACCAAAAAGCATCCATTCACGTACAGCAGGATTTAAACGAACAGCGACCAAGGCAGAAACCGTACTAATAAATCCATCCACGACCATTGCTAGCCCCAATTGCGCACAGCGAATGTATGCTCCAACCATCGCGGCAATTTCTAAGCCACCAACAGCACATAGGGCTTTAAAGACATCTTGGCCGACATAGTCCTGATGTAAAGCCAAGGCCTGATCAATCACTTGTTTCTTATGTGCCAATTGTTCAGCACGAATACCTGTACCAACACCTGTCAGTTTTTCGGCCGGCTCATTAAATAAAAAACATGCAACAGCAGAAGCAGAACAGGTATTGCCAATGCCCATTTCCCCTGCGACATAAATTGACGCACCTGCAGCGATAGCATCTTCAACACTTTTACGGCCGAGATTCATCGCTTCAATACATTGTGATTCGGTCATCGCAACAGTTTTAGCAAAATTTGCTGTACCCGCTGCAATACAGTAACGCTCTACCCCTGCATATTCATAAGCGTCACCTACCGAACCACAGTCAATCACTTGTAGTTTGGCTTGATACTCACGTGCAATGACACTAATACATGCACCACCGGTCGTGAAGTTTTGTAACATTTGGCGTGTGACAACTTGTGGGTAGGCCGAAATATTTTCTTCCATCACGCCATGATCACCTGCAAAGATGGTAATCCATGGGAAATCGATATTGGGCTGATCTGTGTTTTGTAATGATGCAAGTTGCACCGCTACATTTTCAAGTTCTGAAAGCGAGCCCGTAGGTTTAGTTAGCTGTAACTGGTGATTTACCGCCTGTTGCTTAGCTTCGATACTCGGATTTTGACAGGGTTCTTGCCACCAGTTCATGCTTTATCTCCTTTTAAGATTATTGGAAAACCTGCAACACAAAACACCACATGGTCAGCAATTTGACCAATTTGTTGATGTAAGCGCCCAGATTCATCGACGAATTTTCGACTGATTTGTCCCATGGGAACAACGCCTAGTCCAGTTTCGTTACTGACTAAAATAATGTCTGACTTTAATGTTGGCAGCACCGTAAGTAATTTTTGGCATTGATGCTGTTGAAAGTCTGCTTGTTCATGCAGCAATACATTACTCATCCACAGCGTTAAACAATCGATAAGAATGGTTTGACGAGCTTGGTCTATTTCAACTAAGCGATCGGCTAAATACAAAGGCTCTTCAATCAACCCCCAATGTTCAGGTCGGTCCGCTTGATGATGCTGAATTCGCTCCTGCATTTCCTCATCATATGCTTGTGCTGTAGCCACATAGATGACGGCTTGAGCACTTTCTTTGGCTTTTCGTTCTGCAAGTCGGCTTTTACCTGAACGTGCCCCACCCAAAATGAAATGAATCATGACTGTGCCATCTCTATATTTTGTCTGAACTGATGTTGATAATAAGGACTTAATGCCCCTTGTAGTACTTGAGCCTGATAATGACCAAAAGTCAGCTGCTCACTTTCAAAATCAAAGCTGTGCTGTTCAATTTGTTGGATTCTTTCAAAAATATCATCGCTATTCCATGACTGTTTATACAAGCCCAATGTGATATGCGGACAATATTCGATTGGTGCAATTTCATTCGAACTTAAATTCAAAGCTTGACGTAGATGGTCTAACTTACGATCTACATCCACAATTTCAATAAACAGCGCGCTTTGAAAGCTATTGATCTGACCTGTACATAACCGAATATTAGATAGCGATAACTGTCGAAGTTGTTGTTGGTGCAGTGCCAATTCATCTGCTGAGAAATTATCATTCCATCGTTGTTCAACATGATCGATTAATTGGGTTTTATTTAACTCTTCAAAAAAGCCACAAATAAACACAGTGATATGAAATTGGCGCGTATTCGGTGTGTATAAAAGATCTGAAAACTGCGCTCGAAGTGCTGTGAGATACGCCAATAATTCAGGATCCTGTATTTCTATATACCACAAAGCATAGTGCTGACGACCTTGATGCCAATCGGGATAATCCTGATTGAGCGTCGGTACGACTTGCATTGAGGGTTTTAAAAACACAGATAAATCACTTTAAATCCAATCTGCTTTATTAAAGCATGAATCAAAACAGACTTTGCCCAATTTTGATTTAGTAATATTCAGTTAGAACTGAAATTCATTCATCTAAAGCATCTTTGTAAGAAAAAAATGCCGAGTCATACTCAGCATTTTGATTCAATATATATTGCGCACAGATAAGCATTATATTTTAGGCAAATTTCGCAGTATCTTTCTGATCTTGCATTTCAGTATGGTTGACCCGTGGATCGTTTAACTGTTCAGCAAACTGCTGCAATTGCGTCATTACATTGGCCTCAATCTGTTCAATCCGTTGCAGTTGTTTAAGCTCGTTGGCCTTTTTCAGCTCGGAAAATTGCAACTGGATAAACTTGATGACCTGATCCATCGAACATTGATTAACACTCACGGCATACATCAAACCATAGACAATCCCTTGCTGTAGATGTGTTGTATCCAGTTCACATTTTAAGTTGGTTGCCAACGAGCCCAACACTCGTTCATTAAATGCAAGTTTGCGTAAAGGATCTCGTGCCACGCGCGCACAGGGGTCTTTGTACGCATGTTCACAGGAGTTTATAAAACTCTCTGCCAGTCGTGTTAAATCAAAAGCACGATTTGGTAAGCGCAGTGCTAAACCAGCCTGCACCTCGTCAATGAGTTCATGCATAAATTGATCAACGCGATTATCTGCAAGTGCCACACCTATGGTTTGATGATTTAACAGTGCAGATTGCCAAGCCAACATGGCATGCACGCCATTCCATAAGCGATTTTTAATTAACTGGATATCTTCAATATGATCGACCAAAATTATTTGACGCATTTTTTCTAACAAAGGACTGTTATTTTCAACATAGATCGGCATGTCAGCTTCAGCATTGAATAAAATTAAATCCATGCTTTGCAATATATGACTTGGGTGAAAATTGCGTCGCATATCCTCAACATATAAAGTAGCTTGACGCTCCTGATCAGGATTTAATTTCGTCGCATCTTCTAAGTCTAATTGAGCATCCACCTCAACTTCATCTAATTGAAATTGTTTGAAGATATTATATTTTATACGGAGCTGACGATATAAGTTTTGGTCACTTAACTTAGATACCATGCGGTTGACCACGGTATCGCAAAAATAGTGTTGTTGTATGATTTTCTCTGCAACGACCGCCCCTGCAAGCTCAGTTAAAGCCTGTTTTAAATGTGTCATTAATAATTGTTTTGCCCCAACTTTATTCAAAATAATGAGCATCGTTAGGGGTTCTATGGCTTTTTCATCATGTGCAATATGTCGTGCATACAAGCCTTGCGCAATAGTTTTGGCTTCTTCTGCAATCGCTTTTTCAGGCAAACAGATGGCAACCAAACTCGACTCTGTGTACATCTCTTGCATCTGCTGAATATTTTCAGCATCAATGACTGCCATGTTTTCAATGCGTTCGTCATAAGACAATTGACCATAGCGAATACAATAGGTACCAAATGCATTGACCGCAGAACGATATAAAGGGTTACGAGTCGATGCATAGATTTTTTTCGGGCGTGTATAACCATCCCAATGCGACAAAATTTGTGCTAAATAACCACCACCAATCGCCCCAAAACCATGAATACCAACAGTGAGTTGATTAAGGGTTTGTGGAAAAGCCTCTTGCACATGCGGCATCTCTAAATGCGCAGTGAACGGGTCAAGTTCCGTCAAACAGTCATACATACATTCATAATAATATTTGGCTTTGGACAGCATGTTTTGATTGGGCGATTTAATATCTTTAAACAGTACGGTAATACCGCCAGCGTCAAAGGCCGAAGTCACACCATTTTCCGAGTCTTCAAACATCAAACAATCAGCAGGATTTAAATTCAGCTTTGCGGCAGCACGCATAAATATTTCAGGATGTGGCTTACCATTTTCAACTTCATCGCCACAGACTAAGACATCAAAGAACTTATACACATTGGCATTGATGAGATATTCTTCTGCGATTGCACGGCGACTCGATGTTGCCACGGCCATCCTCAGTCCTGACTTGCGTAAGCGTTCTAATACTTGAACCAAGCCTTTTTTGATCGGTACACCAAACTGACGAACACGCTCCAGTTCTAATTCATCTGCGCGTTTGCGAATATCTGCGTATGGAATGTTTTCATCATATTCGGCTTGGGCCAATCGATGCGCGCTTTGTGCACTTAGCCCCAAACAATTCATCAGATATGATTCGGAAAACTCAACACCGGTCAATTCAAGAGATGCCTGTTTCAATGTTTGAAACCGTAAACGTTCAGTATCAAACATTGTTCCATCCATATCAAAAATGGCGCCCAGAACCAAATCATTATTAAATTTAAGCATTTAACCTCCGTTATTTTTTATGTGAAAAGAATAACGGAGAAAACTATTGATTCAGTACTTTGAGAATTAATGAAACAATTGTGATTATTTTTTAATCAAAGTGCTTGCTTTAAACATCTATTTTGTAAGATCAATCACCGATCAAGTAACATCATGTAATCAAAACCCACTATTGTCAGGATAGTCCTATCTTCACACCGACCTATTGAAGTAAGTATACAAGTCTCTGCATATTTCACTCAGTTACTCGCTTCACGGTTTGAGTTTTGATTTGAAATAAAAAGAATACGATTAAACCAAGCATCACTAAAAATAAAAAATAATACGGAAATTCTTTGTGCCACTGGTATAAACCCGTACTAATCAATGGCCCAACAACAAAGCTCAAAGCCTGAGTGGCTGTACACCAACTTGCCACCTTAGTCTGTAACGCACTGGGCGCCGTTTGCGCTGCACCCGTTGTAAATGCAGGGATTAAACATGCAACCGATATACCATATAAAAGATATGTAGCTTGAAATATCCGTAATTCAGTGGTGAAAACCGAAATCAGCAAGGCTGCTGCCATGCTAAACAGCCCAACCCACAGTAAGCGATATACGGACCAATTTAAATACTTAGAAATCAGCGTTTGCATAATCACCAAAGCAATACCTACGACGAGAGAACATTCTGCAAAATGCACTGCGCCTTCTGCAGCAGTCATATTAAAGCGGTCTTGAATATAAAACCCGGCCGTTAAATTAACGGTCACGATGGCAAGATAGAGACTGAATCCCAACATTAACCATGGATAGCATTGCTGAATGCTCAAATCTGTAGATGGTGACTCATGCTTTTCTGTCACTGGCTTTTCAACGCTATGCTGTTCGGTATGTCGGTCAAAGCTGAACACCAAGACCACAGAAATCAACGCTAAAATAATGATTGCTGCCCAAAGCGGCGTCATGATTCCACCAAAGCCCAGCAGCAAGGTGGTTAGAAATGGCCCTATGATTACGCCTGCACTATTTAATGCACCGAATTTTGACATTGCTTGTGAACGCTGCTGCTCATTGCTAAAACGGGTCATCACATAAGTTTGCAAGGCAATCTGTGGCATCGCCATAAATACCCCAGTCGCTGCGCGTGACAACATTAATAAACTAAATAGCAGCAACATCCCTATATGAACAGTAAGGCCATACATCAACACGGCTGTAAATAGCCCCCATGTCACAGCCATGCCCACAAAACCGATACTCAAGAGTTGATAAATCGAAAACTTAGATTGATTTTTTGAAATGTAAATGGCACCAACAGCCATCAGCAGCGCACCGACGGAAACCATCGCACCGCCTTGTAGTTCAGAAAGCTTTAACTCTCGAACCAATGGCGCCAACAGCGGCAATATCATCGAGAAACTTGCACCATTGGCAAGACTGGCAGCAATAAACAGTTTGTTATTTCGATCCATTATTTTTGTTATCCATTTTTAATGGCTACGATATAAACAATAGAGGTGACTTAAGCCACCTCTATTTTGTAAGTCACGATACCGTGCTTTAAACCTGATTCAGGCTTTAAATCAGTATTTCACCGTATAACTTAAACCGTAGGTGCGACCTTGAGCCGCTAGGCTAGAAATTGGGCCATAGACAGTTTCAACCGACTGACTGTATACCGACTTATAATCCGTATTCCACACGTTGTAGACACCAAAGCCCACATTACCCGGTCCTACTTTTGCATTGGCAATCACGTCCATCGTTGCAAAGCCTTTAATTGCCGCTGCTGGAGCAGATCCATATTTCACAGCGTCTTTTTGGGCTTTGTCAGTACCGCCAATCGCTAAAGCTTGAACACGTAGGCTCATGTCATTATCAAATTGCCATTCTGAAAATGCTGTTCCTTTTAAAGGTGCCACACGAATGGCATCCAATTCTTGCCAGTCACCTTGGGTATTTTTAAATTGGCCCGTGGTATATGCAACTGTGCCCCCAACCGTCCAATTTGGTTGAACTTCATAACTGGCATTGGCTTCGACACCATAGATACGTTCATCGGTATCAATAACATCAATGGTGTAATTCGGTGCACCAAATTTCAGGCTTTTATCTGAGTCATTATAAAAAGCCGTGACTCCTGCATTTAAACCACCGGCATTTTGTACACGCCAACCGAGTTCATAGTTATTGACTTTAATCGGGTCAATGGTTTGGCTATTAATCACAGAATTTGCTGGCACATCGCGCAGCATACGTTGCACATCGGGCAAGTTTGAACCTTGTGAGAAATTCGCAAACACTTGCTGTGCATCAGTTAAGTGATACACCGCGCCAACATTAAACAGCGTTGCATCATGTTTTACTTTGCCGCCATTCAGTGTTTTCGCCACATAACCTGGGGTTAAATCTGCGGTGATGGCTTCCATATAAGGCACAGATGAATCAACATCGCTTTCTACACGTTCATGGCGAATGCCAGCTTGTAAGCCAAGTCGGTCGGTTAATTCATATTGCGCTTGGGCAAATACGCCAAGTTTTTCTGTTTCAACATCTGGGCCAAAGGCATAGTAATTAAACGGCTGATAACTCAGACCATTACTTTGAATAAATGTAGCACTGTCATACATTTGGATATTTTGTTGATCTTTTTCATTTTCATAATCCACACCATAGGTTAGCCCCAGTTCACGACCATTTAAGTTAAGATCTTTTTGTAGAGCAACACGTGCGCCTAACACATCAATATCGGTTTCTGACTGATACACCAAGAAAAGTTCAGGTGCCATTTGACGTGCAGATGGGAACCAACGTGCCTTTTCATTTCGATAATACGTTTCAGCGTTTAGACGATGCCCTAAAATATCCTGATTTTCATATTGTGCGTTGACGCTATAACGTTCAGTTTGTGGTTGTTCAGCAAGTTGTAAGCCCTTTACTGCATTTAATGACAACGGCAGCTTGCCACCCACGGGCTGTGAGCGCAGCGCATTTAAATTTGGACCATAGTCTGGACCATAGTCACTATCTTGCTCATCATTATAATATTGCGCACCGAAACTCAGCGTTTGACCATCGGCAATTTTCCAACTGACACGACCATTTAGATCTAAAGTGTCGGTATCTTGACGGTCTGTTTGCGCAATTTCAGGCCCAATACGATTGCCATGACTATCTTGTATTTCACCACGTTTGGTATAGCTTGCACCTAAAGTTCCGCGTAAATTGCCTTGATTAAAATTCATGGTTTGTGCAGCTTCATAAGCCAGCGCATCAGACTTAAAGTTATTACCAGAAGTGACACCGACTTTTGTTTCAAAACTCAGCGGCTCAGATCCACCTCGTTTGGTGATGATATTGATAATACCGCCTGTTGCACCTGAACCATAAATACTACTTGCACCTGAGACCACTTCAATTCGTTCAATCATCGACGGGCTAATACTTGCCAGTTGTCGAGATCCATCACGATATCCCGTTTGCGGCACACCATCGATCATGTATTGCACCACTCGTCCACGCATGGTCATCCCATAGTTAGACGTTGTACCACTCGATGGAGTCAGTGATGGCACCAATAAACCGACAATATCGGCTGTGCTTTTACCTGCATTGGCTTGTTTTTCAATTTCTTCTTTAGGAATGCTGTACACCGTACCCGCAATATCGGCAATGCTTTTCGCAGAACGAGTAGCCGTCACAACAATCGGTGCCATTTTAGTAGCTTCTGTAGTTTGTGTTTCAACTGCTGTATTTTGTGCAGTGTCTGTCGTGACGTCTTGCGCATAAAGCTGAGTGCAAATTGCTAAGCTGAGACAAGTCAGTTGCATCGGTAGAGCTAAACGTTTCATATTCTTTTCCATTTCTTAGAGTTCCGATTGAGTCGGAAGAGTTTGAGTTTTTAAATTTTGTGTTTTTAAAACAATGCGTTGACTAAGTAAGACACTGATTACTGAGCCGATTGCCAATACCAAGTAAAAATGTCCATAGCCTAATGATTTTGCGAGAAAGCCTGAAAATGCGCCGCCAATGAAGTAAACGAGCAATTCAAAGCACACTAATATAGTGAAATCGGTACCCGCCTGTTCTTTAGAACTGGTCTGCATGAAATAGGCATAAAGTGATGTCATGGCGATATAACGAATAGCTAGCATCAGCACGACAAATAGACCTAAAAGCAGATGCCATTGATTCAACCACCCCAATACAACGGCTGCCCCAATGACGGCATATAGCAATGTACGTAACCATCCTGCCCAGACCAACAATTGCGTTGCTTTGATTTTTTTCAGCAATACAGCTGCACTAACGGCAGCAATCAGACCGACACCAGCACCGACCACAGACATCAACACCCCGATCTGAGACAGTGACCATTTTTGATCGATCAACATGGGATTCAGCATTGCCATAGCGGGTGCTTCCACCACGCGATAACAAACAATGAGCAGCAAGGCCCAACGAATCTCTGGTCGTTTAAAAGCTTGTCGTAGGCTTGGTTTGGCTTTGGCAATTTGAGTTTGTGGTTCTTCTTGAATAAAAAACACAGCAAACATGGTTAAAAATGTCAGCAGCGCTAAAGTTGTGAGCGCTGGCTGCCAACCCCAATATTGGTAAATCCATAAAGTCGCAGCGCCACCAAGCATGCTACCGACGGCCACCCCAATACTCTGTGCCATACTGCCCAGACGATAATTGCCTTCGGTAAATTTCTCTACGGTATAACCATCAATCGCAATATCTTGCGTTGCCGCAAACGTTGAAATCCATAAACCAACAATGACAAATAAAGTCAGCCCATAAGAAAACTGCGTAAAGGCTAAAACCAGTACCCCCATTACCAATGCGATTTGCGTAAACAACAGCCATGTTTTACGTTTACCGAGTTTTTTGACATAGAGCTGATCAATCCAAGGCGCCCAAAAAAACTTGAATGCCCATGGAATGTAAAGCAGCGATAACATGCCGATCCAGCGCAAATCTACCCCTTGATGTCGTAAAATCGCAGGCAAAGCCACATTGTAAAAATACAAAGGCAATGCATGTGCTAAGTACAAAATAATCACAACGCTCAAACTCAGGACTGAAATTTGAGATGGTGAAATTGCATGATTTAATTTTCTTGAGTATTGTTGCATATCCACCTCTGCACTGCCCATTGCAGCGCATCAGACTGTTCTAATGAAACGTAATAAGGCACACGCCACGCTGCATGCAGCGCGGGTGTATTTAAACGTTTGAAGTCGTCTGGATCTTGCGCAATACGCACCAGCCCCAAACAATATTGAAAAAAGAGATGTTTAAACTTCTTGTACCAGACGGCTTGTATTTGCCGATATTCTTCAGGAAATGTCGTTCCCTCAGCCGTTTGCATAACCAAAACAAAGGGCTGACTTTTCAGAAAAAAGCGCTCAACTTGAGTCAACCATTGTTCAAACTCTTCCACTGAAACATGCGCTGAAAAGCGCATGTCCAGTATGTGCATGTGGGTGCAGCGATAACTCATGACACCGCCTTAGCTAGTTGCTGATGCTGAAATGCCTTGGAGTCTTTTAAGTAATGACCGAATTTTGCATAAAAAGTTTCTCTAAAGCAGTAATACAACATGGCAGTCTTTTCAGGCATTGGGATTAGGCGCTGCGCTTCATAGCACATGTCTTCAACCACAACGGCATAAGGCTTCACACTATGATCAGGTTCTCCCACAATCTTGGCTGATGCGGCATTTTCAAAGATATAAAAGCTCAATAAACGCATGACAGGACGTAAATAGCCTTTACCAAAAACGGACTTTTCACCAAATAACAAATGCCAACCTAGATCAAGCTCATCACCGTCGTAGTACAAACCTAATCGATCCCGTTTTCCCTCGTAAATCTCTGTGTAGCCCACATCTTCACCATTGACTCCTACGATCAAAATTCGGTGATGATCATCTGCCAGCATTTTTTCGTAATACACTTTTAGTTCAGTTTCTGACTTATTGAGCTGCCATTGTGGAATCACATGCGGTTCATGCATCCATTTATGAACCAAAGCCATATCTTCTGGATATTGCATTTGTCGTAAGTAGTATTGCGTCTCATTCTCATAGTATTCATAAAAATCAGGTAGTTGTCGTGATAACGTTGTCATGATCTCGTCCTTTAAGTTTGTTTAATATTTTCTGTTCTTAGCTCAAAAATCTGCTTATGACGCAATACGGTTGGTTGTCATTTTCTGCTTAGCAATATGCAGTTGTTTCGCCCACTGATTTAAAGTGTTTGGACTCACAGGATTTGCAATTGGATCTAAAAATACAGGTACTGGTCGTTCTGCTTCGTCGTTATAACTGGTGGTAAACAGTCGAACGCGGTTCAGACAAATTTTCTCGAAACGTGGACGGAACATACTGAATTTTTCAATACGATCTGCCAATTCAGGATGTGCTTGATGAAATTCGTCGATCACGCTGGAGATGGTTTGCCAAAACTCAAGTTCTGTATGCTCTGGATAATCTTCAAGGAAGACATTACAGATATAGCGGTAATGCACCATGAACAAACCTGTAAAGATAAAGTGGCTAAGTTCTTCAGCAGGATGGCGCAGTAAAATTTGCCCTTCAGGTGGTAAATTTTCGAGTTCAGGAAAATCTTCATCAACTAAATTGACATCATCAATAAAGTCCTTCAGCACCATTTTTTTCGGTAAGCCATTTTCATGGATCAACATGGTGTTTTCACCGTGCGGAGAAAAAGCTAAACCATATTTGTATAAGCAAATTAGTAGCGGTGTTACACAAACTTCGGCAAATCGTTTCAGCCATTGCAAAGGCGTCAAACCTGAAGCCTGAATCAACACGGATAAAATAGATTGACCGTTTATGTCTCGATGTAACAATGCGGCTTGGGAAAGTGCCATCTCATGTTCACCAATACATGGCTCTACACTTTCACGCCATAAGCACCCAAACAATTCTTTAAATTGGTAAGGCGCACCCTCTATCTGATCAAAACACGGCTGTTGTAAAGTGAGACTCGCAATTTCGCCCAAAAATACTACCTGTGTTTTTTGCAGGTCTACATCATGATATTGAATGTCCTTCAGCCAAGCGGTCACCGCAGGTGCAGCCAAATTTCGTTTTGAAGGCAAACCTCGATAGACCGCCGTATTAAAGATACTGACAGGTAACTTCACATAATGACGTTCAGGATGACTGGTATTGCATAAGGTACGAATGGATTGCATTGGCACATAATCATCTTGTCCAATGTCCAGCTCTACAATGCGCTGATCGACGATTTCATTGGCATAGGTCGGGATTAACCACTGATGCCACTGCCATGCATGTACAGGAATAAAGAAATACTCAGCAGCATCTAAGGCTTTGTCCGCCAATTGCTGTTGAAAATCGTGTAATTGCGCAGAGTTCAACTCATGGCGATATAAGCTTTGTGCATCCCAAGCCTTGGTCGAACGAAATTCAGCTAAATCACGATGAACAGCTAACCAGAGAACTTTAACCGTTGGAGAGACCTCTGGTGCGGAGCTTAAATAATCATCATAGCCAAACCCCATACGGCCTTTACTCATAATGAGCCATGGGTGTCCACGCAACATGCCTTCAATTTGATAGTGTGGCGCTGACAGCACAGCCTGACTCAGCAATCGCTGTTCATCAAAAATATGGGCTTCTGCTAACCATGTATTGTTCATTTCTTTAATCAAATATGCCTTGGTAAATGGTTTCACCTCAGCTTGATTTGAAAAAGTACGAATAAATTCATGCAGATTCCATGCAGGCTCTGTTGTCGATTCACTTAACTCTCGAACGCTCCCTTCAACAATACGCCAGTGCCCAAGCAGAAACTGAGTCGCTTCAAATTGATACGTTTTGTCATCTAGTTTAAGTTGCCATGTGTTATTTTCCACTTGCTGAATCTGAATAATTTCTTCATATAAAAACTCAGCAATTGCCATTTCAATCAGTCTTTGCCCTGCACGGCGCCACTGCGTTTGATTTATCTTTAATTTTGCAAATGTCATTATAATTTCTCGAGTTTAACCGTATTCTGTTCTTGCTTATTCGGCATGGCCGTATTGCGGTTCATTGCATAGTTGGCAATGGTTTTTTTAACGGATAAAGGTCTTTGGATATTGGTTGGCGCTGATTTCTTCACAATGCCCATACTGTGCATTTCAGCATTTTCACTGGGTGAAAAATGTTGGAAACTTTGAGCTTGATCACCTAAATCGTATAAGTTAAAACCCAATAATTGATTGGCAATGATCGCTGCACGGTGAGCACCCAACCCTAAATCAGGAGTCCCGACACCGTGACTGTGCATTTCCTGATTTTGAACAAAGATCTCCCCAACAGCGTCATGCTGTACGCGGTAGTCCTGACTAATTTTCCAGCGACCGAATTCATCACATTGAATCAGTGGTTTTAGATATTTGAGATATTGCCACTCTGGACTGTGATATCCCGTTGAAGCCACGACAAAGTCCGCATCTAGATAGAATTGTTCTGCCGTGACTTTATGCTGAAACTGCAAACGGACGCCCGCACCATGAGGCTCGGCATCGACCAAACCCACCTGAGCATGTAAATGCGTCTGTTGAATATTTTGACCAATACTCCGGTGATATAGTTTTTGGTAAATATCACGGATGGTTTTTGCACTGATGCCCTTATATAACAAACTTTGTTGCTTCAATAGTTCGGCTTTATTTTCAGGGCTCAGTTGATAAAAATGCGCGGTATAATCTGGACTAAAATGCTCCAATCCAAGTGGTGCATATTCCATTGGGAAAAACCCATTTGAGCGTGTCAGCCAATGCAATTTAAACTGCGCTGTTGTCGTCTGATCCTGCAAATATTGACGATCAAACAGATCCATAAAAACTTCGGCCGAAGACTGGCCTGATCCCAGTACAACCACATTCCCTTTCAAGTGATTTAACGCTGCATTGCAATAATTTGCAGAATGTAAGCAGCGCTCCGGATATTGCTGTTGTATGTCTTTTAGACACTGTGGTAAATGCGGAACATTACCCGAACCAATGACCAAATTTCGGCATTGATAACGTCTAAAACGTCCATCTTGCTCAACCATGACTTCAAAGCCTTGCTCTTGGGCATAAATGGCTTTTACGGTTGATTGATATTGAATATGCTCTAGTTGGTCTGCAACCCACTGACAATAATGGTTATATTCACGTCTAGGAATCTGAGCTTGTTCTAAAAAATAGAATTTGTATAAACGCTGCTGCGCCTTTAAGTAATTTAAAAAACTAAAAGGACTGGTTGGATCAACCATGGAAACCAGATCGGCCATAAACGGCACTTGCAGCACTGTATTGGGCAATTGCATACCCGCATGCCAGTCGAACTGTGGTTTCTTTTCAAAAAATTGATATTGCAAATGATTTTGCTTATGTAGCAAACTCGCCAAACTAAGGTTAAATGGCCCTAAGCCTATCCCAATAAAATCAAGCATATTGCACATCCTTCTGTTCCACACATAAAGGATTTGGCAACTGTACATAAACCGATTGCTGATCGACTGGGGCAATCAATTCATCCAGCTCATACAAGCGCGTCAACAGATTACCCTTATACGGCAAGGTCGGCTGATAAAGTAATGAATGAATCAATGAACTTTCTGGATATGCCCGATGTAAGTCCAACAGTTCATTTTGCAATATCGATATCAACACTTGCTCTGTGACATATCCAGTTGCACCAATTGCATTGATAATGCCGAATAAAGTATTACCAAAGAAATAATAGCTAAAGCGCTCATCGACAAAAGCTTTGGAACCCACGGCATGCGCTTTTTCTTGCAACTCTGGAAATGCGCTTAAGACCTCACCTGCTAGTTCTTCAATATAGTAAAAGCCTTGATTGTCACGCAGCCATAGATATTTAGGCATTGCATTTTCAAGCTCAAGTAAGACATTTTGCTGATGTGATTCAAAAGCCATTCCGTATTGATGGTACAAATACATCAGTGGTTTTAGACTAATTGCCAAAAATTGTTTAAACCAATTGATCGCAATGGTACTTTGATCAAGTTCAGGTTGTTGTTTTGCTATTTGTTCAAATAATGCATTAAAACGGTTTTTCGGCTGTGCAGGATGATCTTGGCATAATGATGCAATACAACTCACCTGCTGCTTTTCACTGAAAGGCTGATCACGGAAGATGCAAATAGTTTCTTCGACGATTTCATCATCTATGCTCAATGCCATCCACGCAGGATCATTCACCGCTTTGAGCGTTGGGCATTGTTGTAAAATACGTTCACCAAGACTTGAATGCCAAAGTCGATGGGTCATTTCACCACGGTGACATTCTTTGGCAAGGTTAACCCGAATTGAATTGGTGATCATTACAGATAGTGATGGTTTTAACATCCACGGCGCTGCAAAACTTGCCATAGTCCGTACCGAAGTTGTTGGTGAAAATGCCCAACCTTTCTCGCCAAAATCGATAATTTTTAATTTGGTTTTTAAGTTTTTAAACCATGTTTTTGACTGTAAATAACGTGCTTGCCAAGGATGCAAAGGCAATAACTTATAATGTGAATAGGCATTCAGTAGTGCTTGATCAGTTTCTGATAAATGCCATTGCAATTCGCTTTTCAATTGCGCTGATATAGCTTGATCTAGGGCAGAACCTTCTTGAATATATTCTGGAGCCACCAACCAATAATGCAGTTGGCTGAGACCTTTGGCTTCTGGCGAATACCTTTCCCAATCTTCATGCACAAAACCGACCCGACTTTTCGGTGCAGGATGCATGCTGTGCCCTAAAATTAAAGCTTGTTCCGATTCAATGAAACTTTGTTCCGCTTGGACCAAAGCCTCAAAATCATGTTCACGTAGTGTCAAAAATTGAATAAGCGCTTCACGACTTTCGATCCAACGTTCTAATAATGATGAAGCATCCAGTGTATGACCTGACTCTTGTACGAGCTGTTCAAGTAATAAACTCGCGATCGCGGTGATACTAAATGACTGTTTCTGTCCTTTATTAAAAACGTATGGGATATCTGCAAGACGATGTCTACCAACAAGGCTGACATAAGATAGTGGTACAAATAACTGTGATTGTATGCAATCTAAGGGGATGCATAACAACGTCAAGCCTTGGCTAAACGTCAATTGTGATGAATTCTGTTGATACTTTTCCAGTAAAATACCTTTACCGGTTTCTTGTGAGTATGCATTGACAAGATGCTGCATCGCCAAGCGATTTGCAAGCTCTTTCATCTGACCATATCCTCTATTTTTAAGCTTTTCCAAGCTTTGTCATGTAATTATGTTTCTTTAACTGTGCAAGTAATGCTTAGTACGCTGGCCAGCGTGAAACCATGTTAATGATAATCATTATTGTTAATAATTGCATTTTTGTGAAGATTTGCTACAGGATTGCAAATTTAGTCTTATCTCTATGTATTTAAAAATTAATTTTTTTAATATGAACTTTTCTGTTTTTATTTATACAATTTTCTGAAATGGAACTAAATGATAATTTTCTCATTTAGCATTGAACAAATAAATCATATTGATTATTTTTTAGCCGAATTATCACATTGTGCAACTTAAACTAAAAACCCATGTCTTTTACATGGGTTTTTATATTCTGCTTTTAACCAAGCTTTTATTTAAATCAAGGAACGAAATGTGCAGTTAAATTTTAATCATTGAAGACTTTAACTAACACCATACTGGCCATACATCCTTATTGCCAATTAGCATGTATTTCATAACATATACCTACTGATTTCTGATCAATATCTTCTATTTCTATTCAGACTGGTTATACAGCATGAATTATGTACTCCAACGATTGGGTTGAAATCAATCAATTGATTTAACAACCCAATCCAAAAACTTGTGCTTATCAAAAAAGTCTGGCGCAGCATTCGCAAATATACTTTTTTCTCTGTTGTTAAAGATTCCTTTGTAATAAAAAGACCTATCTGCGGAAAATTTTGAGTCATCCCCTTCATGCAATTCTCTAAAGAAGATCGATAACTGCATAAATCGACTTTTAGATGCTAAACTGTGTTTTTCTAATACAAAATTATAGATTTGCTCAATAATCGCTTTAGTATTTGAATAAGGCATTTTGTTGTCTCTTAATTTGATCACACTTTCAAATTACAGCTTTTAAATTAAAATACAACTATTTTGGTCGGATTTTAAATACCTATTTTTTATAAGTATTTTTATAATTAAACACCTTTAAGTGCTATTAATGAATCAACCTCTAAACATGAAGTTTTACTAAATTCTACTTCTGCGACTACATACATTTTCGTTATTCAAAGCTAAAACCGAAACAACAAAAGTGTAGTCTTAGCTAGAACTTCCAAATTATAAATAATCAGTTGAAGTGAAATGAGCCGTATTAGTATGTACAAAATACGAATTAACCAAGATTAAAATGTTAAAAGTTTTAGCTGAACAAGGAATTCACCTAGATGCATAACAAAATTTTAAAGTTTATAAGTTTTCTCATTTTTAGCAGTATTTTAACAACAGGATGTAAATCTTCACCGTCTCCTCAGCAAGAATTAGATGTACAGGCAAATTTTTTCCCGTCTATGTTGAGAATTGATGGAAATCTCTTTGCCTTAGCTAATCAAACACCTCCTAATGATTTAACTATGGAATTATTTAAATCAACACTACTCAATGCAACTATGCTGAGAAAATAAGAAGTTGAAGCTAAAAATAATTTTAGTTTAGAAAAAAATAGAAATCCAATTGAGCTGAATTCAATGTGTTTGATGACTAAATTTCTTCTAAATAAATCATATATTCAAAAAGCTAATCTCAATCCTGAATTTTATGAAGATATTTATAGTTGGATTAAAACAAAGAATAATTCTTGGGAAAACTTACTTAAAGAGACTAAACCCGGAGAGTTAGAGTATTCATGTGTGATTTCTCCTTCAAATATCCCTAATTAAGATGCGTCATCGAACCACAAAGCCGCTCAATGCGGCTTTTGTTATTTTAGTGGTTTGGGAATAGTGGATAATATTGTGAGTAACACCACTAAATTCAATTGATTTTAGGGAATCATAAACTCCGTTTAGACATCTATCACATCAGCAAAGTTTGCACCCAAAACTTTTGCTAAATCCTCGGGTTTTAAACCAATATCCAAACCACGCTTACCACCACTCACATAGATTTTAGCTAAGTGCTGCGCAGAAGCATCGATCACAGTTTTTAAGCGTTTTTTCTGTCCAACTGGACTAATACCACCTACCAAATAACCGGTTAAACGCTCTGCATCCTTTGGGTCTGCCATTTTTAGTTTTTTACAGCCAAATGCTGTGGCCACTTTTTTCAAATTCAGCTGATATTCCACTGGCAATACGGCAACAAAGTAATTTTTATCGTCCGTAACCATCAAGGTTTTAAACACTTCTTCGACAGTTAAACCAAGTTTTTCCGCAGCTTCTAAACCAAAACTTTTTGCTTCTGGGTCATGGTCATATTCATGAATTGTAAAGTCGATTTTATTAGATTTTAAGAGTTTACATGCAGGTGTCATTGCTTTTTCGTCATTCCATTCGGACAACTAGGAAAACTCGATTATAAGCCTATTCTAGAAAGACCGGCGAACACTTTTATATTTTTCATGAACATGACTTGTGCAATAAGTTTGAGTTGAATACATTTAAATAAAGCAAAAATTTCAAAAAAATATGACAACGCTGACTCAAGACCTCATCCAATTATTATCTGTAGTGCCCAAAGATCAGGGCTACTTTTTGGCACAGAGCAAACCTCTGTTTGGTGACCATATTTTTGGTGGGCAATTACTTGCTCAGAGCATAATCAGTGCATCCTTTACCTGTACACTCCCACTCCACTCTTTACATGCCAACTTTATTTCTGCGGGTCTTGCAAATCAGCCTGTATTATTTAAAGTCGAAAATTTACGTGATAGTCATAGTTTTTCTACACGACAAGTGACCGCAATACAGCATGGCAAACCAATATATATGGTGATGTTGTCCTATATGAATAACGAAATGGGTATGGAGTATCAAATACCTGAACCAGATCTGATCCCACAGTTTCCACCAAGTATGCTCAAAGAGGAGCAATTCTATAAATCGCAAATCCAATCATCTATTTCACCTGAATATCTGGCCACATTTTTACAGCCTTTTCAGCTTATATCTAAACCAATTGAATACGTGCTGACAGATTTTCCACCGTCCAATCAAGCTTCTGTCTTAAATCAAAATCAATATGCAGAATATTTAAAACTCCATGATGCCTTGGATGCACAATTTGACCAACTTCATATACATCAGGCCATTGCAGCATACTATTCAGACTATAATTTATATTCTGCGGCGCTCAAAACACATGGTTTAAATTATCTGTCTCCTGAACTCATCGCAACTAGTCTTGATCATTCGATGTATTTTCATCATACCTTTAGGGTAGATAATTGGGTATTCTATGACATGAATACTACCCGAACCTCTCAATCACGTGGGCTTACTCATGGGCAAATGTGGCAAGATGGAAAATTAGTCGCAAGTACTACACAAGAAAATTTAATGCGTTATACAGGCGAATCGTGAGGCCTGTGACAATCTTTAACATTCAAATTCTTGTTAAGTTAAGCATCAAGCGTATAAAATTCATGCAAATCATACCGCTATAACAATAATATGCCTTCGATCTACCAACTTAAACCTGCATTTCAAAACCTGCTTCGACCTTTGGTTAAATCACTTCATCATCTTGGTATTACAGCAAATCAAGTAACACTACTAGCAATGTTCATTTCGCTAGCTGTGGCATTTTTTATTTATATCTATTTCTCTCACAACGGTATTGGCATTTTACTGTTGATTTTCCCCGTGTGGATGCTTATTCGAATGGGCTTCAATGCCATAGATGGCATGCTGGCACGTGAGTTCAACCAACAATCCAAACTCGGTGCTTTTTATAATGAATTATGTGATGTGATTTCTGACTCAGCACTCTATTTTAGTTTAATTTGTTTTGCTTTTATTCAAGCCGAACTGCTAATTTTGACCTGTTTTCTCGCCATACTTGCTGAATATACAGGTGTGATGGCGCCATTAGTGGGTCAAGAACGTCGCTACGATGGTCCAATGGGAAAAAGTGACCGTGCTTTTGTATTTAGCATCATCTGTATCGTGATCGTGACTTCTTCTATATTTAACTTCGGTTTAAATACATTGTCTCTTATTTGCAATAGTATTTTGATTATTATCATCTTTTTATTATTTATCACGATTTATAACCGCATTAAAAATAGCATTATCAACCCACAATAAATTTCAGTTTAGATCGTCAGTCGATTTATTATTTTGAGAACAACACAATGTATAACAATACTCAGCATACCTTTACGAGCCATGATGGAACATCCTTGTTTTATCAACATTGGGAAAATAGCAGTTTAAAAAGCAACCGTAAGAAAAAAGCGGTGATCTTATTTCATCGTGGCCATGAACATTCGGGACGAATGGCGCATTTGGTCAATGAATTGAATTTGCCTGATTTTGATTTTTTCGCTTGGGATGCGCGAGGCCATGGCAATACTCCTGGTGAACGAGGAGATGCACCGAGCTTTTCTGCATGCGTTCAAGACATTCAATATTTTGTTCAGCATATAGAACAAAATTACCAAATTCGATCAGAGAATATAGCAATTGTAGCTCAAAGCGTTGGCGCTGTTTTAGCCGCGACATGGGTGCATGATTATGCCCCTAAAATCCGTGCTTTATGCCTTGCATCGCCTGCATTTAACATCAAACTCTATGTGCCTTTTGCAAAACCCGGCTTAACACTCCTCAACAAATTCGCTGGCAACTTTTTTATTAATAGTTATGTCAAAGCCAAAATGCTGACCCACGATACTGCACGTGCACAGAGTTATAACACTGACCCACAGATCGCTCGGGCCATATCAGTCCGGATGCTGCTGGGTCTATATGCAGCCTCAGATCGAATCGTTAAAGATGCACAAAATATTTTTGTTCCTACACAGATTTTATGTTCAGGATCTGACTTCGTGGTGCATCAAAAACCACAATTGGCGTTTTATCAAAAACTCCCACATCCAATGAAGGAATTTCACGTCTTAGACGGTTTTTATCATGATACTTTGGGTGAAAAACATCGAAAAATCGCCACAGATAAAATCCATCGCTTTATTCAACAATGTTTTAAACAACCCTATTCCGCACCTAAACTTTTAGATGCAGATAAAATTGGCCCAAGCTGTGCCGTTGCAGAAACATTAAGTTCAACGATTCCAAAACACTCTTTAAAACATGCATTTTGGAGCTTAACAAAACAAAATCTTAAAATTGGTAGTCTCTTTTCTAAAGGTTTAAAAATTGGTGAAGAGACAGGATATGACTCTGGCAGCACCTTAGATTTTGTCTACAGAGATCAATCAGAAAGCCAAAACGCACTGGGTAAAATCATCGATCGACAATATTTAAATGCAATTGGTTGGCGTGGTATTCGCGTTAGAAAACAAAATATTGAAGCGCTATTAACGAAATATGCTTCTAAGTTAAATGATGCCCAACACGCGGTACGGATTATGGATATTGCAGCAGGCCATGGCCGATATATTTTAGATGCTGTACAAAAACTGCCTGAGCAGCCTGAATCTATTCTGCTTAGAGACTATAGCTCGATCAATGTACAAGCGGGTCAAGCAATGATTGAGCAAAGAGGTTTAAGCCAGATTGCCAAGTTTGTAGAAGCGGATGCCTTTGATACCACTTCTTTAGCCAGTGTTGAACCTAAACCTACTCTAGCCGTGGTCTCAGGTTTATACGAATTATTTAGTGATAATGATTTACTTAGACAGTCCTTATCAGGCTTGAGTCAGGCCATTGAGAAAGATGGTTATCTTATCTACACAGGTCAAATTTGGCATCCGCAACAAGAGTTTATCGCCCGTGCCCTGACCTCACATCGCCAAGGAGATGCATGGGTCATGCGTTTGCGCTCACAAGCAGAAATGGATGCCTTGGTTGAGCAAGCCGGTTTCAAGAAAGTCGATCAAGTCATTGATGAGTTTGGTATTTTCACAGTTTCCGTTGCACAAAAAATTTAAGCTTGGATGGTCAATCTTATGCATAAACTGGATCCGGAAACAGGAACTTGGAAATACGGCCTACTGTGTTTGGCATTTCTGGCACCTTTTTTCTTCTTAAGTTATGGTTTTGCCAACCAATACGCTGCGGGTTTAGCGTCTGTACCTGTTATCGTCTTTGAATGGGAAAAATATATTCCACTTTGGCCATGGAGTATTGTGCCTTATTGGTCGATTGATCTGTTCTATGGTTTGTCTTTATTACTTTGTTGGAATAAGTTTGAATTAAAACAACATGTCCTGCGACTATTTTCGGCACAAATCCTTTCAATCAGCTGCTTTTTAATTTTCCCGCTACGTTTTAGCTTTGAACGCCCCGAACTCACAGGTTTTTTCGGGTTGTGGTTTGATGTCTTGATGGGCTTTGATAAACCCTTCAATCAAGCACCTTCCCTGCACATTGTACTACTGGTGATACTTTGGGATTTTTACCGTCGGCATAGCACAGGCAAGCTGAAATATCTGGTAGATGGTTGGTCCTTTTTGATTGGTCTCTCAGTTCTAACCACTTGGCAGCACCATTTTATAGATATCCCAACGGGTTTATTGGTCGGTGCCTTATGTTTATGGTTATTCCCGATGGCTGGCTCTGCGCCATGGGTTCAAAATAAACAAAGTCGGCTAAGCTTAAAGCACATTAAAATCGGCATCCTTTATCTGTTTGCTGCCTTATTGTGTAGCGCAATCGCACATGCAAAAGGCTGGTGGCTTTGGCTGCTCTATCCTGCAAGCAGTCTGCTTTTAGTTTCGTTTGCATATTTATTCAATCGACCCCATTTTTTTCAAAAACTCAGTCATGGTGATATGACCATTGCTGCAAAAATATTGTTTGCGCCTTACTTTGTATTTGCTTGGATCAATAGCCGAATCTGGACCTATCGCCATCCTGAAGATTCTAAAATCATCAAAATCAATCAGAGTTATATTTATTTAGGTCGCTATCCGTCCAAACAGGTCTTGCAACAATATGATGCTTTACTCGATTGTTGTGCAGAATTGCCCACTTATCCAAAGTGCTCCTATGCTCAAACCTTGAGTTTAGACCTGATTCCTTTACAGGCCAATCAGCTGCATCATGCTGTAGAGTCTTTAGAACTATTATTGAACTCTAAAAAAAGTGATGAAGCACAAAACATCTTGGTCTTCTGTGCTTTGGGATATTCACGAAGTAGTGCTGTAGTTGCCGCATTATTATTGAAACAACATCCTGAATATTCAGTCGAAGATGTTTTACGGATTATTCGCCATAACCGTCCGTGGGTCGTGCTTAAAGCACCGCAAATAAAACATTTAAATACTTATCGTTTAAAACTTAAAGGACTTGCACCATGAATTTACAACTTGTGGTGCTGTCAAAGTTGTTGCAATCCACCACTGGATTGCTCATCTCAGCTTATGTGGCAGCCATTTTCACGCTCTGGCTCATCATCCAGTTTGGCAATGTAATGCTATTCGATTTGCTATATGTATTGATTTGTCTAGTTTTGCTCGGAATACAACATTATTTAAGCTTGAGAATCAAATTTGATTCGGCACTTTTAGCCACTGTCGCTGAATGCAGCCAAACCCAAAGCCTAGAACAAACCACCAAAGAGCTGGACTTAAGTTTAATTAACCTAAAATTAATGCCTGCAAATAAATGTGGCCGCGCATGGGAACTACGTGAGTTAGGTTGTCTGGCTTTATTTAAATGGCAGATCTTTGTGCTTTGCTTGCAATACATCGCATTCATCTGCATATTTTTACTGTATAAATAATTCACAATAATTTGAAGCTATGCCAAATCCATTAGACACTTCAGGGAATGCTCACTCACCAATGAAAGGTAATTTTTTAAGCCGTTCAATTGCTCGCTATATTGCCTTTCTCACTCGTCGTGGTGCGCGGCTGCTCACGGGTGCGCGGAGTCTCTGGGTCGGGTGCAAACCGGTTATGAAACAGCGTATTTATTATGCAAATCATAATAGCCATATCGATTTTATTTTGCTTTGGTCATCACTGCCGACAGATCTCAGACGAAAGACGCGTCCTGTAGCTGCTTCGGATTATTGGTTAAAAGATGGCTTTCGACGTTTTCTCATTCAAGACACGTTTACTGGCGTCACTATTCAGCGAAATCGAGAGCAAAATCAAGATCCATTAGAACCGATCAAAACCGTTTTAGCGCAAGGTGACTCAATTATTTTCTTTCCTGAGGGTACTCGAAATTTAAATGATGACGTTGAATTATTAGCCTTTAAAAGCGGCTTATTTCATCTCAAAAATCAATTTCCTGATGTTGAAATCGTACCGGTATGGATCTCAAATTTAAAACGTGTCATGCCTAAAGGCGCGCTTATACCACTCCCCCTATTATCTACCGTTATTTTTGGCAAACCTTTAGAAGCCCATAATGAACACAGTAAAACTGAGTTTTTAAACTACGCTCAGGAAGAATTACTCAAATTAAAAGCATTGGAGTATCAATAATGGAATTCACCAATGCGCAAATGACCTATGTATTGTTCAGTATCTTTGCAGTTATTTTGATTATTGCCTCAACCATTGGATCAATACTAAAATTTAAAGCGGGTTATGCACCAGCACCGGTCATCGACAATTTAAATGCGCGGATCAATGCATGGTGGGTCATGTTGTTGGTACTTGGTGTAGCAATTTCATTAGGCAAAATTGCCTTTGTGATCCTGTTTGCGTTGATTTCACTCTTTGCTTTACGTGAATTTATCAGTTTACTCCCAACCCGTCGCGGTGATTATCTTCCGTTGCTGATCGCTTTTTATTTTGTCATCCCTTACCAGTATTACTTGGTGTATATCGACTGGTACGGGCTATATTCTATTTTTATTCCGCTGTATGTATTTCTTCTTATCCCTATCGCTACACTCAAAGCCGAAGATACCACGCGATTTTTAGAGCGCAGTTCAAAAATTCAATGGGGTCTGATGATCAGCGTATTCTGTATTTCGCATGTGCCTGCGCTATTAAATCTTAAACTTCCCGGATTTGAAGGTGAAAAAATTTGGCTAGCGATCTGGCTGATCATGGTGGTACAAGCCTCCGATGTCTTACAATATGTCTGTGGCAAGCTATTTGGAAAACATAAAGTCGCACCGATACTTTCACCATCTAAGACCGTTGAGGGTTTAATCGGAGGCATTGCTTTAGCCACTGCACTAGGTGTTGCTATGTCATGGCTTACACCCTTTAGCTATCTACAGGCTGCATGTATTGGTTTTATTGTTTGTATATTCGGTTTCTTTGGTGGTCTTGTCATGTCAGCCATTAAACGCGATCGTGGTGTAAAAGATTGGGGACAACTCATCCAAGGCCATGGTGGCATGCTCGACCGAATTGATTCAATCTGCTTTTCTGCACCGATTTTTTTCCACATTTTGCGCTATTGGTGGTCTTAAGAAGTGACTAAGTTTCAAATAGAAAATTTGGGATTTTAAATGATGTTACGCATGTAGAATTAATTTCACATTTTAAAAATGATTTTTAAGTCAATGCGACGGTGTCTTACATCTAAGGATTGAATAAAGGTATTAGCCTTCGGCTGGAGATACTCTTACGAAACGTTGTTTCTCATTCGGCAAAATGAGAAGCGAAGCTTCGAAAGGAAACCATCTTGCGGTGCAATTCACCTCACCGACAAAACTCGTTCACTAACGTCTAATTATTCAATGAATCGCAGAAACATTTTTGATTACAATAAGTCTTGTCTCAAACAATTGCGGATGATGTTGCCGTGTATCATTCTTTTATTTGAATCAACGTGCGCTTCTGATGTTACTGCGTAGCATCGGTTAATAATACACACAATAAAAAAATCCCAAACAAACAAGCTTGGGATTCTTCTCATCAGGTATTCGATTTAAACGACTGAAATTGCAAACTTTTTAAAAATACTTGCACGACGTTTAGGATGAATATTGGCTTTAGTTAAATCGCCTTGGTAGTGATCATAGACACGTTTATCCATCATATAAAACCAAATAGAGGGTACTAAAGCAGGAATTAGCATAGTGGCATAGCCGCTAGGCAACTCTGGCGCCTCATCAAAATGTCTTAAAGCCTGAAATGGGCGAGTCGGATATGCATGATGGTCTGAATGTCGCTGTAATTGATACAAAAATAGATTGGTCACAATATTATTGTTATTCCAACTATGTTCAGGCATGGTTCGCGCATAACTTCCATCCGATTTTTGCTCACGCTTCAGGCCATAATGTTCAATATAATTAATAATTTCAAAAAGGCTGATTCCATAAAAGGCCTGTGTAACTAAATACGGTGTCACGCCTTTACCAAACATTTTCAGCATCGAGGCATGAAAACCTGCACTCATCGCCCAACCATGAAACAGTTCATTTTCCTTCGAAAAGAAACTTAAACCTTTACGTTTTAAACGTTGTTTCTCAATCTGCACCGCCGATTTAATTCCACCAAATACAGTGCGTGGCCAAAACTCATAAAAAGTTTCGCCCATTTTTGAAGATGCAGGATCTTCAGGCGTTGCCGCACGTTTATGGTGCCCATAAGGATGTTCAATGCGGAAATGGCTATAACCTAATGGTGCGAGAGTCGCATGTGCCCAATAATGGTCTTTTTTATGTGGTCGATGGCAGAGTTCATGAGCTGTATTTACGCCAACACCATTGATGGCACCCATCGAAATCCCAAGTAGAACTTGATCTAATATTGAAACATCTTTACGGGTAACCACATAGCCAGCAAAAGCATTCGCTGCCATTTGCAGTGGAATAAATAGTTTGACGATCCGATCATAATAAGGATCATTCACTAAAACTCTGATGTCATCATCTGTCGGGTTATTGGCATCATCACCGATCAGTGCATCCAGTGCAGGAATAATGACATGCAGTAGAAGCGGCCCGCCCATGGCAAATAGTTTTTTTGTCGGTTTGGGACCAAAATGATAACCCGCCAAAATCCCCATACCAATGACTGGTAAACCTGGACTCAATAGCCAACCATAACGTTTTTTATCTAAAACACTACCGATTTTGCTTTCTAACTGAGCGAGCTGCTGTTCATTTAATTTTACTGGTGCATTCATGCGCTAGACTTCCCTAATTACTTCTTCTGTGTTTATATTCGTAAAATATGGGCAGCCAGAACAGTTTTAAGCGTCCAAAAAAACTATGCGATCGTCTTTGGCATTTAAGGATAAATGTTGACCTTTCAACACATAGTGACCATCTATAAATAGAAAATTAATATGAGTAAATATTTGAAATATGGATGCTTTAAGTAAAATTTTTGATGATATTCATCTCCACCGATCTGAATATATTTATTTGAGATCAAAGCATCCTTGGGCTTTTCATTTTCAAGATCACAATGCCATGGTTGCGTATGTAGTGATTCAAGGTCAGTGTGTTGTACATATAGATCAAGAGCAGGTCTTACTCGAAGCTGGCGATCTTTGCCTTATTCCCTCAGGGCAAAATCATTACTGCAAATCTATACAGTCTGATGTCTTGGTCGAATCAATAAACATCACACCACTGTTTCAAGAGCAACGAAATAAAACCATTGAATTAAATTCTGCCGAATCTCATAAAGCAGAGGAATTATTTGTACTCGCGATCCGTGGGCATGTCGAAAGTATTATGGCAAAGCCCTTAGTGAATGCACTCCCCACGCTATTGCATACACCACACATCATGAGCAGTACCGCACCTGAATGGTTGCAAATTGGCTTACATTTTCTGGCCGTTGAAGCACATCAGATCCGTCCAGGCCGCGACAAAATTTTGGATCATTTGGTGAGTATTTTATTTATCGAATGTGTGCGTGATTATATTGCAGCCTTGTCAGATTCAAGCAGTTGGTTGCATGCCTTAAGTCATCCTGAATTATCCAACGCTTTAGCCGCGATTCATGAGCAACCACAGCATGCTTGGACCGTCGAAAGTTTGGCAGAACAATGTTGCATGTCACGTTCTAAATTTGCCAGTTTATTCACTCAAATGCTCGGTGAATCTCCACTCGCCTATTTGCAGCAACATCGTTTGCGACTAGCAACACAGCACTTACAAATGGGGCAACTGACTATTCAGCAAATTGCCCATCGTATCGGTTACTCATCTGAAACGGCATTTAGCCAAACTTTTAAAAAGTTTTATGATCTAACACCGAGCCAGTATCGACAGCAGCATCAACTCGCAAAAACTGAGTCACCTTAGAGGTTTATTTAACTGACGTTACGCACATAAAAGTAATTTTGCATTTTTAAAATGATTTTTAATTTTATTCGACGGAGTCTTACATCTAGGGATTGAATAAAGGGATTAGCCTTCGGCTGGAGGTACTCTTACGAAACGTTGTTTCTCATTCGGCAAAATGAGAAGCGAAGCTTCGCAAGGAAACCATCTTACGGTGCAATGCACCTCACCGACAAAACTCGTTCACTAGCGTCAAATTACTCAAAGTATCGCAAAAACTTTTTTGATTAGAAGTAGTCCTGCGTCGAACAGTTGCGGATGACGTTACCGTGTATCATACTTTTATTTAAATTAAATTACGCTCCTGATGTTACTGCGTAACATCAGTTATTTAATTTAAAAGCTTTAAAATCGCTTCCACAGGGTATTCACTGTTGCCTGAAAGCAGTTGTTTATGCATGGTGATGTGCTGCATCACTTGAATTTGCGATTTTTCAACATCCATCAAGCTTTCAATTTCTGCTGCTAATTTTTCAGGCGTTGCATCATGTTGGATGAGTTCCTGAATCACCTTTTTGCCCGCAATAATATTTGGCAATGAATAATACGGAATTTTGATCAGCAATTTCACCACATGATAGGTCAGCCAATTTAACTTATAAAAGGTTACCATTGGGCGGTGTAAAAGCATCGCTTCTAAAGTCGCTGTACCCGAAGCCAAAGCGACAATATTCGATGCGTTCATAACCTGACGGCCAATTTTAGATTCGGTATCGGTGTTTTCCATCAAGCGAACTTTGGCTTGTAATGCTTCAGGGTACTGCTTGAGCAACAATTCGATTTGCTGTTTACGTGCATCATTAATTGCAGGAATCAGGAACACATAGTCTGGATGCTGCTCCGTCAAAATCTGTGCGGCAGACAGTACCAAAGGCCCCAAACGCTCAATTTCACCGCGACGGCTGCCCGGAAGTAATGCAATATGTTTTTGATGCTCATCTAAGCCTAACTCGTGTTTAGCCGCAACAAGTGGATTATCTAAAGGCAACTGACTTGCCAATGGGTGTCCGACAAATGCAGCCGGAACTTGCCATTTTTGGAAAAACGCTTTTTCGAAAGGAAATAAACAAAGGACTAAATCGATACTCGCCTTGATGCCATGTACACGGCCTTGTCGCCATGCCCACACAGAAGGGCTGACATATTGCACTGTTTTAATTGGTAGCTGTTTTTGCTTTAAGCTCTTAGATAAACGCAAATTAAAATCCGGTGCATCTATCCCTACAAAAACATCGACAGGGTTTTCAGTCCATTTTTCAACCAGACCATCACGTACAGCAAAGAGTTTTTTAATATCTTTTAAGACTTCAACAATCCCCATCACCGATAAAATATCCATCGGATAATAGCTGTTAAAGCCTTCTGCAATCATTTGCGGACCACCAATGCCTTCAAATTCCGCATCAATCCCTTGCTCTCGAAAACTACGGATAAGCTTGGCGCCTAATGTATCCCCCGATACTTCCCCAACCACGATGCCAATTTTAAGTTTCCGATTTTGCAAAAGTCTGTCCTTTTAACTCAATTTTCTTTAGCTATAGATTCTATACGAGTCCTTCGCAAAGTTAATAGATTTCCCAAAAAAAGCTGCACGTCTTTAATTCACCATTTTAGAAATATTCATCACTGCTACTTAGCTGCTGATTAAAATTTTTCCGCCAATGGTTCGGATTTGTGCCGTATTTATTCTTAAACATTTTACGAAATAGCACTGCGGTATTAAAACCAGAGGCTTCCGCAATTTTATCAATTGAGTAATCCGTCACTTCGAGCAATTCAGCCCCACATCGCAGTCTTTCATTATTTAACCATGTGACAATAGGCAGCCCTGTTGCATGTTTAAAATGTCTGGTCAGTGTCCTTCTACTCATATTGGAATAAACGGCAAGTTCTTCGATAGTGTGCGGTTTCGACAAATTATGCCGTAAATATTCGAGTAAACTATTGATCTCCGTATCGTAAGTCATCGTAGAAATCGGCTGTTCAATAAATTGCGCCTGTCCGCCCTCTCTATGGGTTGGAATCACCATCAATCTCGATATTTTATTGGCAATTTTTGCCCCGTAGATTTCCCCGACAATGTATAAACAACAATCTATCGCTGCCCCCGTACCTGCGGAAGTAATGATGCCTGCATCTTCAATATATAAAGCATCTTTATCTAAGTTCACACATGGAAATTTTTGCTTAAAATCGGCACTGCCAGCCCAATGTGTCGTGACCTGTTTGTGGTCAAGTAACCCAGCATACGCCAATGGATATGCGCCGTAGCACAGGCCTGCGATCTTGATTCCTTTTTCATGTACGCGTATTAACGCAAACCACATTTGAAGGCGTGAAGTTAACCAAAACTGGTGGACAGCACGGTACAGATGCAATGTATCGTGTCCCAGAACTGAAAAAAAGATTGGGTGAAGCCATGGGGATCATTTTTGAAGCCGCAGAACATGAAACCATTTATTTGGCGGGTGACACGATTTGGCGCCCTGAAGTGGATCAAGCTATTCAAAGCTTCCAACCTGATGTGATTATTTTGAATACAGGCAATGCCTTAGTCGATGGGTTTAAAGAGTCGATTATTATGGGCAAAGAAGACACCTTACGAGCTGTACAGCAAGCGCCGAAGGCTAAAATTGCGCAGTACATATGAACACCATTAACCACATGTCGTTAACGCGTGAACAACTGGCAGCATATGTTAAAGCTCAAAATATTCAGGATAAAGTGTTGATTCCTTTAGATGGCGAAACTTTATCTTTTTAAGGCATATTAGTCTTTTTAAAGCGTATGAGACTTTGCAGCAGTGGACTTTATGTACACTGTTGCATATATCGATAAATAACAAATCAAAAGCTTAGAATTGAAAACCTACAGTGCATTTAGGTATTGGATATCCACTTCAGATCTTCAAAGCCTTATATTCAAAATATACGATTTCACTGCAGCATAATCTCCATTTTAACTATTAACTACTTGAGAAAACCGTAATCAATAACTTAGCTTAGTAAAAATTCATTTATTTCAAAATTAAAATCATTCTTTATCTATTTTTTTCACAAGCAAATCACTAATCGAGACAACGACTTATATCAATTAGTCATAAGATATGCACGTTTTTTGATATTTGGCATTCAGCGATGGTCGGTCCTTTAGAGTTCATTCTGGCAGGTGTAATTGTAGGTTTCTGCGTAGGTATTACCGGTGTTGGCGGTGGTTCATTGATGACCCCGATCCTGATTAGCCTATATAAAATTGAACCCCACATTGCGATCGGTACAGACCTACTGTATGCCGCAATTTCAAAATTTTGTGGTTCTTTAGTCCATGCCCGTAAAATGAATATCGTTTGGACCATTGTCATTTGGCTTGCAGTCGGCAGTATCCCTGCGTCATTTGCGACCCATTGGGTACTTGAAAACTATTTAAGCCAATCGACACATTACAAAACCGTGTTAACCATGTTTTTGGGTTTTATGCTGACGATTACAGGGATCTCAATTATTTTCCGTGGTCATATCGAAAAATTCTTTAATAAATTTCGAAAAACTGATCAGTTGGATGATATGAGTGCTGATCTGGAGCGTATCAATTTCCAAGCTAAAAATAAGCGTGCATATATCATCATCATGGGCATTATTTTAGGCGTATTCGTTACCCTATCGTCTGTTGGTGCAGGTGCCTTCGGTATTATGGCTTTGGTACTTATGTTCCCTAATTTACCAATGATTCGTATTATCGGCTCTGACGTCGTACATGCCGTGCTTCTTACACTGGTTGCAGGCTTGGGTCATATGAGCTCAGGTAATGTCGATTTTCATTTATTGGGTTGGTTATTGGTGGGTTCTATTCCAGCGATTGTTGTCGGAACTTTGATCAGCTCACGTTTACCTGAAAAAGTTATTCGTAAAGTCTTAGGCATTACCTTGTTTGTTTTAGGCATGAATTTCATCATTAATCCAGTAAAATCAAAACCTGTCGAAAAACCAACAACTGCAATGTTGATCGCACCGACGGTGAATAGTCAGCAGGTTTAAATTAACTGCCCGATTCATCACTTTTTTTTCAGAGACTTATTGATCTTTTTTATAACATTTGAATGCTAAATTCATGTTATATTCGGCTCACGAAACAACCTTTTGTATAATCAAACCAGTGACGGCAATGAATACTTTACAGTCAAATTCTATTACCCAAAACGACATTGATGACGTGAATGTAAAAAGCATTCAGCCACTTGTTACTCCTGCAGAACTAAAAAAAGAGCTACCTCTGACTGAAACTGCCTATCAAACAGTCCTTAAGGGCCGTGAAACTGTACGTAATATTTTAGATGGAAATGACAAACGTCTTTTTGTTGTCATTGGTCCATGTTCAATTCACGACACAGTCGCTGCACATGATTATGCTGACCGTTTAAAAGTTTTAAGTGACAAAATCCAAGATACAATTTATGTCGTGATGCGTGTGTATTTTGAAAAACCACGTACCACTGTGGGTTGGAAAGGTCTAATTAATGACCCAGACATGAACGATTCTTTCAACATCGAAAAAGGCTTACGTATTGGTCGTAAACTTTTACTTGAATTGAATGAAAAAGGTTTGCCTTGTGCAACTGAAGCACTCGATCCAAACTCACCACAGTACTACCAAGATCTTATCTCTTGGTCAGCGATTGGTGCGCGTACCACTGAAAGCCAAACACATCGTGAAATGTCTTCTGGCCTTTCTTCACCAGTTGGCTTTAAAAATGGTACAGATGGCGGTTTAACCGTTGCGACCAATGCCATGCAATCTGTTAAACATGGTCATAGCTTCTTGGGCTTAAGTGACCAAGGTCAAGTTTCTGTTATTCGTACTAGTGGTAACCCATATGCACACGTTGTACTTCGTGGCGGTAACGGTAAACCAAACTACGACGCAGGTTCAGTTGCAGATGCTGAAGCGGCATTAGCCAAAGCAAAAGTTAGTGGCAAAATCATGATTGATACCAGTCATGCAAACTCAAACAAAGACCCGTACCTACAACCCCTTGTTCTGAAAAATATTACTGAACAAATCCTTGACGGAAACAAGTCAATCGTGGGTATTATGGTTGAAAGTCACTTAAAAGGTGGTCGTCAGGATATTCCTGCCAACCTCTGTGACCTCGAATATGGTAAATCAGTGACTGATGGCTGTATCGATTGGGATACGACTGAAAAAGTCTTGTTAGAGATGCATGAAGCACTTAAAGACGTGTTACCGACACGCTAAGTGAATGAAAAACGCCATCTTCGAGATGGCGTTTTACTTTGAAGGATTATTTGTCAGATGAATGAAATCGAAAATGCGTTAAGTCACATTGAAAACTTCCAATATATACATGAACACTTATTAACGTCCGGTCAACCATCTCCTTCTGAGCTTCAAACGATCAAAGAATATGGTGTTTCAACGGTTATCAATTTAGCACTGACCGATGCACCCAATCATATCGAGCATGAAGACCGCATTTGCCTAGATCTAGGCCTGAACTATATCCAAGTTCCGATCTCTTGGGATACCCCTTCAGATGATCAATGCCTTTTAGTACTCGATATGATTGACCATTTGGTTCAAGGTCAAACGGTTTGGCTACACTGTGCGAAAAACTTCCGTGTCAGCAGTTTGATGTATTTATATCGTCAATACTATATGGATGTTGATATGCCAAAGGCTCAAGATTTGATGCATCAAATTTGGGAACCCAATGAAACATGGACAGGTTTAATCCATGCGGTTGCCTTACAACTTCAAGGCCGTAAAGCAACTCAAGATTTACAACATGCACTGATCCATCCAGATCATTTTGCGTGAGAAATCAGTACTGTTGCAGTAGAAAGAATACCTTCTTGGCGACCAGTAAACCCTAATTTTTCGGTGGTGGTCGCTTTGATGCTAATTTGTGTAACTTCAACATCCATAACATTTGCGATACTTTGACGCATTTCTAAATTATGTTTTGCTAGTTTAGGGCGCTCACAAGCCACGGTAATATCAGCATTATTAAGTACATATCCACGATCTAAAATCATTTGGTAGACGTGTTTTAAAAGTACTCGACTATCGGCACCTTTAAATTTTGGATCTGTATCTGGAAAATGCTGACCAATATCTCCAAGTGCCAAAGCTCCTAATAATGCATCACAAAGCGCGTGCAGTACCACATCACCATCTGAATGTGCTTTGAGTCCATGTGTATGTGGAATTTGAACACCAGCAAGCGTTACAAAGTCACCTTCTTCAAATGCATGTACATCCATGCCCTGACCGATACGAATTTGAGCTATCATGCTTGAGTTCCTTGAGAAAATAATGATTGAAATCTTGTATTCACGCTTTCTATTTCGCTATAGTGTGGGCAAGCGCAACATAGTGAAAGTATAAGCGATCATGCTGTTGAAAACTGAAATAAATATCATCAAAAAATTCGGACTGGTTCTGCTAATAGGTTCTGGCCTAGCGACGTTTACGCATGCAGAAAAAATTAACTGCGATCATGCCAATACTCAGGCAAAAAAAAATTATTGTTCTGACCGTTTTAAAGAACAGCGTGAAAAGCTAAATGGGCTTTTTTTAACAGCGCAGTTGATTACCGATGCCCCAATACGCTTACTGATAGATACGCAAAAATTATGGTATAGCCGAGTTCAGCAATGCAAAAACTTGGAGTGTTTTAAACAACAATTTGAGCTTCGCCATGAAGATTTGAATATTTATACCTCAATGAACCAAAGCTTAACGCAGCATTATCTTAAATTTGAAAATGGTCATTTTGCGACATCACCTGTACATTTAAAGGTACATCAACTGGGCAAAGACAGCATCAAAATAGAAGGCATTGCCTATCGTAATCCGAACAATCGAGTTGAAACACAAACCATTCCATTTTTAGCTTACACAACACCCGAACAAAAAAATCAAATCACCGATAATGAACACGACTGCAAATATCAGTTCAATTACAGTAAAGCCTTACTCTCAGTAAAAACCGAACAAAAAGGCTGTGAACGTTTTGCAGGGATTTATCGTTTATATGATTAAGATCAAATTCGAATGACTTAGAAAAATACAAAAAAGCCTCAACATTGAGGCTTTTTGGATGTCTACAATATGTCAGTTAAATCGGATGTGTTTGCTGCACTTGCTGGCTGATCATTGCAGCTGTTGCCGCAGATAAAGTCCATCCAAGGTGACCATGCCCTGTATTATAGAAAATATGATCTCGCTTACCTGCATGCACTACTGGCATCATATTGGGCATCATTGGTCGTAAACCCGCCCACGGCACCACATGTTCTGTTGATAGATTAAAATTACGATTCGACCAATCAATTAAAGGCTGAATGCGATCGGCACGAATATCTCGGTTATAGCCATTAAACTCTGCCGTGCCTGCAACACGGAGTCGATTTGCACCTAAGCGTGAAGTCACAATTTTGGCACTTTCATCCAACAGACTTACCCAAGGCGCATTGGCCTGACTTTGTTCATCATTTAAATTAATGGTGATTGAATATCCTTTGACTGGATACACATTTACGCGATCACCGAGTTTATGTGCAAGTTCATAACTACCTACGCCACCACAGACCACCACAGCATCTGCTTCAAGTATGGTATCAGCATCAGGATGTTCCATATTTTCATCACTGGCTTTTAACTGAACATTGACACCTTTTGCATGATGTTCAAAGTCAGTCACCTCAAAACCCCACATATATTTCACTTCAAAGCGTTCTGTTGCTTTAGCAAGCTGCGTCGTAAATTTGTGGATGTCGCCCGTGGCATCCCCCGGACAATAAAAACCACCATAGTATTCACCTGTCAGACTAGGCTCGATATCACGGATTTCAGCTAATGTCACAGGATGACGCTCTAAGCCACCCTCACAGAGCATATTATTAACTTGAGTCGCCACCTCATAATCATGTTGATTATGAAAGAAATGTAAAATGCCGCGTTTTTCTAAATCAAACTGTAAGTTTTCATGCTCAGCTATTTCAAATAAACGCTGACGTGCCATCAATGCGAGACGGACGGTTTCGTGAGTATTTTCACGATAATCTTTAATATGTCCCATAAACTCAAAAAGCCATGAATATTTATGAAGATTAAAACTTGGATTTAATAGTAATGGCGCGGTTTTTTGTGACATCCATTTGATGCCTTTCACCACCGTTGCTTTTTGGTTCCAGACTTCAGCATTACATGCTGATAATTGTCCACCATTGGCAAACGACGTTTCCATAGCAGGATAAAGATGTTTATCGACCACGGTGACACGATAACCGAGTAATCCGAGTTCGTAAGCTGTCGTTACCCCAGTAATACCTGCACCAATCACAACAATATGACACATATAGGCTCCTTGGAAATTATATTTCCTATGTTCGCCCCATCTGTCATTGGTACCTGAGAGCTTTGGTTCCTTGCGAAGCAATGTGAACCTTCCCCTTCGGTGAGTAGATCCGGCCTACTTCTCTCCAGATTTTTTATATGATTACAGTCCTTTTGCCTGAGAGTTTCCTGGGGGAACTTGCTCCTTCGGCGAGCACGATCTGTGCTTCTCTCCTGCAATCATCCTTTCGTTTTTTATTTCGCATTCTTATTGATATTGCCTTAGTTAGATATGAGCAATATTTGTACCAAATCTCAAGTCCTATTTGGGTCAATATTGTTAAATATTATTTTTTTATCAATTTAAGTTGTTAGTCTATAAATTTAAAATCATTTTTTCTACACCTAAATACTTCATCTTTAAAATAAAGGTTTAAAATACTGAATGAAATTTATACCTAGAAAAATTGAAGTTTTATGTCGGATTCAACACTTTTCTCTCGCTACGCATCTGTGATCAAAACACATGCTATTGAAGAATTAACTCAAAGTGATTTACTCCTACTTAAGACTCTGGGAACTATTCAAAGCTTTTATGCACCATTTGAGGCCATAAATCATGATGCAAAAGTGGTTATCGTCGGCATCTGCCCAGGCCAACAACAATGGCGTAATGCATTAATCGCAGCAAAGGTCGGCTTAGAACAGCAAGTATCTGAGGAAAACATTCTTAAACTTGCCAAGAATAGTGGCGCTTTTAGCGGCCCTATTCGTAAAAATTTAACTCAACTGCTAGATCATATTGGATTACACAATCAATTAGGCATACAGACCACTGCTGAGCTATTTAGCATTCATCAAGATAAGGTGCAAATGTGCTCGGTTTTACAGCAATGCATTTTGGTCAATGGAAAAAATTATGCTGGCTCAACACCTGCAATGCTAAAAAATGAATTATTAAAACAACATATTGATGATTATTTTATTCCTATGGTCCAACAGCTTCCTAACGCAATTTATATCCCGCTAGGCAAAGGTGTAGATGCGGTTTTAAATTATGTATGTAGCTTAGGCTATTTAAATGATCAACAGATTCTAGCTGGACTTCCCCATCCATCAGGTGCAAATGCTGAACGGATCAAATATTTTTTAGGTGAAAAACCACGTGAACAATTATCTCGACAAACCAATCCCGAGCAGATAGATAGCGCAAAATCACAGATCCTGCTTAAATTATCCAATCTTCTATGAAGTTCGCTTAACATCACTGAAAAATATTATTTATTTGAATATCCACTACTTATATCAAAGCAGTGCTCGAACAAAACTAGAAAAGTGTGATGTATTTTACTTTTTTGTTTTTCTGTGTGAATATGCGCCAAAATAAATATTGCTCATAAAAATAACGCTAACATGGAAATACGCATGAAAAATTATTTAGTTCTAGGATTTACACTCCTACTACTCACGGGTTGTATTACCGTACCTAAAAATAAACCTGAAACAAGAACCTTGAAGCTAAAAGGTGTGAATACCGTTGAAAACAGCAAAGTGATACAACGAACCATTACTCGAGGTCAGTTACTATGTGAAGCTGGGCAAAAATGTCCTGAACTTGCAATTGATTGGCAAAAAAACAAAGGTGAGTATGCACTTTCACTGCATTCTTATGATCAACAGCAGCTTGATATGAGTGAAATATCTTTTGTGATTGACGGCAAAGTTTTGTCTTATCCTGCAATTGGTCGAACAAATTATCGTCGCTTAGATAATTCAAATGTGATTGATTCTTCTAATACCGTGATGATCCCAGATGCTGTGCTTAAAAAATTTCGGGACGCAAAAAATATTGCTGTGATTATGAATACCAACCAAGGTGAAATCGCACACTATATGTTAAAAAACCAAAAATCTTCAGATGCCTATCGTCTATTTTTACGTGCTTATTCTTAAGACCAAATAGTCTAAAATAAAAATCCCAGAAGTTAGTGTATGTTTTCTTTTGGGATTTTTTATTCATCTCATCTTATAAATTAATCAAATGCATCACATGATCTTTATTTTATTCGTTTAATTATTTGTTTAAATGTCAGTTCACATATCGGTTGACCTACTTCTAGATGAAGAGGATAGGCTTGATTTTCATCTGTTATGTTATAGCCACGTCGTTGATAATATTTTATTAATTCTAAACTCCAATCAATCACATACATCACAAATTCTTCAACATTGGGTTCCATCAACATCGCTTGTTGTTCTGCAAATTGTAATAATTTTTTTCCTAAGCCCTGAGCTTGCTCATTTGGATGAATTGCAAAATGACCAATTTCACAGCTCATCCCCTGCATTTGAATACCAATACACCCCTTGATCTGCGCATGTACCGACTCAATCACATATAAATGAAAATCCCTTTTTTGTAAGAGTTGACTGAGTTGAGACACATTTATTCGATTTCCTCGAACAATATGATGTTCCGTGGTCCAACTCTTGGGATGATTCTCCCGATAGGCTATATTCATTAAGCTTTCGAGCTGCTGAATATCACCAAGTAAAGCATGTCTTATATTCATATTTTTTAGCTATTTATTTTCATAGGCCTATTTTACTGAAATAAAAAAACCAGACAATTGTCTGGTTTTTTTAAAGCAATGTGCTCATCAGTGTGACTTGCTAACGCTATTCACCAACAGCATCGGAACAAAAAGCAGTGCTTTGTTATTTATCCTCTGTGACTCGCTAACGTTACTCACCAAATCGCGTTCGGAACAAAGCAGCGCTTTGTTATTTATCCACTGTGACTCGCTAACGCTACTCACCAACCGCGTTCGAAACAAAGCAGCGCTTTGTTTCCTCACTTGGGTTCAATTGGAGCAAATGGAGCGACAACATCCGCATTTTGTGCACGGTTACGCATGAAGTGATCCATGAGCACAATTGCCAACATCGCCTCTGCAATTGGTGTTGCACGAACACCGACACAAGGATCATGACGACCTTTGGTCAACACATCAGTATCTTCACGATTAATCGTAATGGTTTTACCCGGCGTAGTAATGGATGCTGTAGGTTTCAAGGCGATCGCAACACGAATGTCTTGACCACTCGAAATACCACCCAAAATGCCGCCAGCATGGTTTGCCAAGAAACCATCCGTAGTTAACTCATCACGGGTTTCATGACCAAACTGCTCGGCAACACCAAAGCCATCACCAATTTCCACACCTTTTACGGCATTGATGGACATCATAGCATGTGCAATATCTGCATCTAAACGATCAAATACAGGCTCGCCCCAACCAACTGGCACTTGCGTCGCAATAATTTCCAGTTTGGCGCCACAGCTCGTTCCTTGTTCACGAAGTGACGTTACAAGAGCTTCAAAACGTGGGACAGCATCTGCATCACCACAGAAAAATGGGTTATTCGGAACTTCATTCCAGTCCAATTTCTGTGCTTTTTCGGTACCAATTTGGGTTACATGACCACGAATTTCTATGCCGAATTTCTCAAACAAGAATTTTTTAGCAATCGCACCCGCAGCAACACGCATCGCAGTTTCACGAGCACTCGAACGGCCACCACCACGATAATCACGGAAACCATACTTATGTGTATACGTATAGTCTGCATGACCCGGACGGAAGGTTTGCGCAATGTTGCCATAATCTTTTGATTTTTGATCTGTGTTACGGATCAAAAGACCAATCGATGTACCGGTTGTTTTGCCTTCAAATACGCCTGAAATAATTTCAACTTCATCGGGTTCTTTACGCTGAGTCGCAAACTTAGATGTGCCCGGCTTACGACGATCCAGATCCTTTTGCAAATCGGCTTCAGTCAGTTCAATACCCGGTGGAACCCCATCCACAATGGCCATCAGACCAACGCCATGAGATTCACCACAAGTCGTTACACGGAAGAGTTGCCCTATACTATTACCTGCCATGTCAAACGACTCCTTATGCTTGAACAGATTGAATGAATAAATCTCGGTATTCGCGGCATTGAGCAGCAGTCAATGCAAAGATACCTGTACCGCCTTTTTGGAACTGTAACCAATAAAAATCAACGGTATTGAAGTTTTGACGCATTGCCCATTCTGAGTTACCCACTTCGATCACAATTAAGCCATCTTCAGTCAGGTAATCTGCAGCTTGTGCCAACATTTTACGGACAAGATCCAAACCATCTTGACCCGCAGCAAGCGCCATTTCAGGTTCATGGTGGAATTCTTCTGGTAAATCTGCCATGTCTTCAGCATCCACATACGGTGGATTCGACACGATTAAATCATATTGATTCTCTGCTGGAATTTTGGCGAATAAATCAGACTCAAGTAAAGCCACTTGATATTGTTTATTGTGGTGTTCACAGTTAATTTGTGCCACTTCAAGCGCATCTTTAGATAAATCTGTTGCATCAACTTCAGCGTCTGGGAATGCATATGCTAAAGCAATCGCGATACAACCCGAACCCGTACACATATCTAAAATGCGCTGAGGAGTTTTTGGATTGGCATTTTCAGGTAGATTATTAACTGCAGCACCCATTTCGCCATTTTCACCTAAGCAATATGGCGCAAAACGGTTTTCAATTAACTCTGCAATTGGAGAACGTGGAATCAGTACACGTTCATCGACATAAAATGGCTTACCAAAGAAATACGACAAGTTAAGTAAATAAGACGTCGGAACTTTTTCATTAATACGACGTTCTAATAATGTTAAAAATTCTGCAACTTCACTTGGCAATAATTTCGCATCTAAGATTTCCGCATCTGCATTCCAATCTAGAGATAACGTTTGTAAAACCAATGCTGAGCTTTCAGCAAAATAGTCTTCTGTACCTTGTCCTAAGTGGGCATCATATTGACGTAAAGCTGTTACCCCAAAGCGGATATAATCACGAATTGTAGATAGGTTTTCAGCTGCTTCCTGTAAATGTTCAGGGCTAATAGTCGGTCGATCCACTTAAGGCGTCTCCAGTTCATAATTTTTTAAACGCCCTATGATACCTTGTTTTAATGCTATTTATAATAAAAATACGGCATTATTCACCGCTTGAAAGCATTTCATAACCGTATATATGAGGTCTGATACATTCGCTGAAATGAAATGTGTACTTTATGCCTTTCTTCAGCATTCTATAAAACCTAATAGATAAAAATTACGAATAAAAACCAATTCAAGCTCAAATGTTTAGCAATTTGTACTTGATCCCAAGCTTTAATTTTATAAAATCATCCCCATACAAACAGTTAAATTTTAAATGCGGAGCTCCAATGAGCTATAAGCACAATAACCTCATGGCTATGCGTCAGAGCTATTGGGAAGACACTCAGTCTTTAAATGTGCAAACTGAAAAGGCATTTTTTCAGCAACTACTGATCGAACATCAAGTTTTCCCTGATGCGAGTCTAGAAAACGCACGTACCCTATTTTTTAGCTTACCGAGCATTATTATTGTCAAAGGTTATGCTGCCGGATTTAAAGACGAATCTGTCCAACATCTCATTCATCAACATATTGAAGAACATAAAGCCGCATTGATGCAAAACGATACGGTAAAAATCAAATATCGTTTATAGTTTTCTTTCCAATGTACCTGTCTACGCGGCATCTTGCTTAAGTTTGCAAATGCTTACTGCATATTCAGTAAGTTGAACTATTTTAATACGTTAAGAAACGTTAAAATTAGCTACAATGTATTTTTCTGCGAATTGCTGATTAAAGGATTTAATTTACATGTCAGATCAGAACGATAAGCTCAAACACTTGAAAACGTCTTCTATGGATCGACGCTTATCTATCGCAAAGGCATCGCTACTTGCGGGAACTCGTTGGGCAGCATCAAACGCTACTTCTATTTTTTCGAGTGAAGAAGAAAAAGAGAAAAAGCGTAAAAAAGCCATGAAAGATCAGGCTGAATATCTCGTCGCAGAAATTGGTAAATTAAAAGGTTCGATTGTAAAAATTGGCCAAATGATGGCGTTGTATGGTGAACATTTTCTGCCTGAAGAAATCACCCAAGCCCTCAACACCTTGAACAATCAAACAGTTGCATTGGCATGGCCAGCCATTAAAGTCCAATTACAAAATCAACTTGGCTCAAAACTTGATGATCTCGTGATTGATCATGAGCCACTTGGTACAGCTTCTTTGGCACAAGTTCACCGTGCAAAACGTAAATCTGATGGTTTAGAACTGGTTTTAAAAATCCAGTATCCGGGTGTGGCAGATGCAATCGATTCGGATATGAATCTATTCAAAAACATGCTCAAACTGACACGAATGGTTCCTCAAACCCGTGAATTTGATCAGTGGTTTGATGAAGTTCGTGAAATGATGCATCGTGAAGTAAATTATAAAATCGAAGCAGATACCACTCGCCGTTTTGCTGCACGCTTAAAAGAAGACCCACGCTATATCGTGCCGCAAATCATTGAAGGTTATTCAACACCTCAAGTGCTGTGTATGACCTTTGAACGTGGTGTGCCGATTAATAGCCCTGTAATGCTATCACTTCCTCAAGAGCGCCGTAATGCCTTAGGTGAAGCATCACTTGAAATTGCCGTACGCGAAATTTTTGAATGGGGTGAAATGCAAACCGACCCTAACTTCGGAAACTATTTGGTCCGTTTAGGCAATGGTGCGGATGTGCCAGATAAAATTGTTCTCCTCGACTTTGGTGCGATCCGTCAGTTCGATGAGCATCTGTTAAGCGTTGCGCGTAATTTGATTACCGCGGGTTATCACCATAGCGCTGAGCAAATGGTCAAAGCGATGACAGGTTATGAGTTCTTTGATGGTATTCCACAAAGTATTAAACCCGATATGGCCAAAGTCTTTCTGTTAGCAACAGAGGCATTTAGTAGCACTGAAAATAACCCAGACATCCCTGCTGGTGTTATGGACGAACAACAACGCTATGACTGGAAAAAAAGCCAATTACATAGCCGTGTAATGCAACAAGCTTCAAAATCGATGGCATCTCGCTACTTCTCAGTTCCACCTAAAGAGTTTATGTTTATCAGCCGTAAATTTATCGGTGCATATACCTTTATGACCGTCATTGAAGCGAAAACCAATGTTCGTCGTATGATTCAAAAATATCAATAATCACTCAATGCACACTTCAAGACTTGGCTGACTCAAATGTCAGCTAAGTCAATTTTAAAATAACAATACTTTTAAGCCTTTTTACTTTTCTATTCTTAATTAATCATTTAGCTATCAAATCCCACCTAATCTCGCCGTTTATCTTTGACAATCATGCATGTCATTTATGACATGGTTTTTCTATCTTTGGCATGTCAGCATTAAATAAGAACAACGCAAATGGAAAACAACAATGACCAACATGGTAAACAAGGCACAAGGATTTGGACTCTCACTTTTAACGAAAATTGCCGGAAGTGATGTACTCGATCAGTTTAAACTGCGCAAATTTGTTGAAAAATCTTTGTATCAAAGCTCAAAAGCTGGTTTTAAAACCTTGAGCCAGACACAAAAAGCATTTCAAACCAACAAAGGTGTGCATAAGCAACGTTTGCCAAATCAACAAAAATCATTATTTGATTTAAACCTGACTGAAGAACAGCAAATGACTGCTGATGCGATGCAGCAGTTTGCCACAGAAGTTTTGTATCCACTTGCTCATCAAGCCGATCAAGAGGAAAAATTTCCTGAAGCGTTATGGCAACATATCCAAGATCTAGGTCTAAATTATTATGCCTTACCTGAAGATTTGGGTGGCGTTGCAGCAGAAAAAAACATCATTAGCAATATCTTAATTGCTGAACAACTAGCTGAAGGTGATTTTAGTTTAACAGCAGGTTTACTGTCGACGTTTAGCTGTATCAATGCCATCACCCAATGGGGTTCAGAATCTGTTCAAGCAACCTATTTAGCGACATTTGCAGATGATTCAACCCTCCGTGCAAGCTTTGCAGTTCAAGAGGCAACGGCGGCATTTAATCCCTATCAACTTAAAACTCAGGCGATTGCTGATGGCCAGCAGTATAAAATCAGTGGGGAGAAAACCTTAGTCCTTTTAGGTGAACAGGCAGATGTGCTCTTGGTGAGTGCCATGCTCAATGGGCAGCCTGAAGTTTTTATTGTGCAACGTGACCAGAGCATTAGCGCTAAAAAAACACCAGCTATGGGCTTAAAAGCCACTGAAACGGTAACTTTAAAATTTGATCAGACCCCTGCCCAACGCTTAGGCGATCAAGATTTCAATTACACCTCATTTATCGATCTTGGCAATTTAATGTGGTGTGCCATGGCTGTTGGTACCGCAACTGCAGTCAAAAAATATTGCATTCAATATGCAAACGAACGTACAGCTTTTGGAGAGCCAATTTCACATCGTCAAAGTGTGGCATTTATGATTGCAGATATGGCAATCGAAATTGATGCCATGCATATGCTCATCCTAAACGCAGCAAGTCTAGCCGAAGCTGGCAAGCCCTTTCATCGTGAAGCCTATTTAGCTCGCGTGCTATGTGCTGAAAAATCGATGAAAATTGGGACTGATGGCGTGCAAATATTAGGTGGTCATGGCTTTACCAAAGAACATCCCGTAGAACGTTGGTATCGAGACTTACGTGCCACAGCGATTCTTCAATCTGGCTTACATGCGTAATTCAGCAAAATAAAAAACAAGGAAATGTCCATGAACTTACAAAATCCGAAAAAATTTAAATTGCTGATCGACCAAGCCCATGAAGTCGCTTTAAATGTTCTACGTCCTATTTCACGTAAATATGACAAAGCCGAACATGCCTATCCTAAAGAATTAGACATGTTGTCTTCCCTCGTCGACGGTATGAATGATGGCGGTGATGGCATGAATGCAGGTGCTGCCGTCAATAAACGTGGCGACACAGACACGGGAAATAAAAACGGTGTCAATATGTCGACTGCTCTCAGTATCATCGAGATGTGCTATGGAGATACAGGCCTGTTGCTCAGTATGCCTCGCCATGGGCTTGGCAACTCAGCTATTGCAGCAGTAGCCAATGATGAACAACTAGAACGCTTAAAAGGTACTTGGGCCGCTATGGCCATTACAGAACCCAATTGCGGCTCTGATTCAGCAGCAATTCGGACAACAGCGACGAAAGATGGCGATGAATACATCCTGAATGGTGAAAAAATCTTTGTCACCTCGGGCGAACGTGCTGATTCAGTAGTTGTTTGGGCAACACTAGATAAAAATTTAGGTCGTGCAGCGATTAAATCCTTTGTTGTTGAAAAAGGTACGCCGGGCATGACTGTAGAACGCCTAGAACATAAATTGGGTATTAAAGCCTCTGATACGGCTGCCATTAGCTTTGTAGATTGTCGTGTCCCTGCTGCAAACTTATTAGGCAATGCTGAAATTGATGTAGCAAAGGGTTTTGCTGGGGTTATGGAAACTTTTGATAATACTCGCCCACTCGTTGCTGCGATGGCTATAGGCTGTGCAAAGGCATCTTTAGAGCGAATTAAAGAAATCTTTAAAGATAAATTAGATGAGCAGTATTCAACACCGATCTTACAAAGCTCGAATATTGCTGCACAAATCTACCGAATGGAAGCAGACTGGGAAGCAGCACGTCTACTCATGCTCAAAGCCGCATGGATGGCCGACAACAAAAAACCTAACTCACGTGAAGCATCCATCGCTAAAGCAAAAGCAGGCCGTGTAGGTAATGAAATCACGTTAAAGTGTGTAGAGCTCGCAGCGGCTGTCGGTTATAACGAAAATGAATTATTGGAAAAATGGGCACGTGATTCAAAAATCCTTGATATATTTGAAGGCACACAGCAAATTCAACAATTAATCGTTGCACGACGTGAACTGGGTAAAAGTTCAAGCGAATTAAAGTAATTTTTTGCTTGAGTAATTTTAAACTTAGAGATGGATTTTTTTATAGGATCAGTCTATAAACAATCCATCTTTTTGTTTTTCGATGATTATGTTTCAGATCCGACCACTTCAACTTGAAGACAATGCAAGCATTGCCAATGTCATTCGCACAGTTTCCAAAGAATTTGGATTAGCACCTGAATCAGGATTTGCCGTTGCAGATCCAATTTTAGATGATTTATATCACGTCTATGCGCAAGCAAATGCACAATATTGGGTTATTGAAAATCAACACGGTACAATTTTAGGTGGTGGCGGCCTTTCTCCTTTAGCTGGAGATTCAAGCATTTTAGAAATCCAAAAAATGTATTTTATGCCTGAATTACGTGGTCATGGCTTAGCCAAAGATATTTTAGAACTTTGTTTTCAATTCGCCAAAGATCATAATTTTAAAGCGTGTTATTTAGAAACTACACATACACTTGGACAAGCGGTAAAACTCTATGAAAAAGTAGGATTTCAACACTTACAAGCTCCCAAGGGCAATACAGGTCATAGCCAAGCATGCGAAATTTGGATGCTTAAAACACTTTAAATTATTCTTAGATTCCATTCATACCTCTGAAAAAAGTTATAGCTTTTTCAAATAGGGATATTTCATGAGTGGATATTCTAGTTTTTTATAACTAAAGTTCTCGGGATTTGAATGTCCCCACAATCTTAATAAGTACCATGTCAAGAGAGAAATACCGACACAAGTAATGCTATCTGTTTTTCTCTCTTCACTTAGACAATCATGTAATTTGAGTACATTCCCATCAATTTTTACAATTACACTGTATAGAGCAACTTAAGAAAATATTGACCTCTAAGTCTCCAATTCATACTATCGCTTAAAGAAATTACACTTAGCCATGATTATTTTAAAGTGAACATAAATGCAGAATGTACTGAATAAAACTCGCCTTTCAACTCGTCTTTCGTCGCTCCTAAGCGCACACAGCTTAAAGTTTTCAACTGTTATTATATCTGTAACCCTGATTTCTGGATGCTCATCACTCGGTGGTGGCTCTGTAGAAAAACGTGCCATTAAACTTTCATCAGGGATACAAAAGGCCTATTCAGTCAATCCTGAAACTGCAAATCGAGTGTCCCCCTACATTGTGCAAACTGCTGATCAATATAACTTAGATCCTTTACTACTGGCTGCTGTTATTCGCCAAGAATCAACTTTCCGCCCTTATGTCAGTTCACCTGCAGGTGCTGTCGGTTTAACTCAGGTGATGCCACGTTATTGGCAAGCAACATGCCCTGGGGATTTATATGACGAATTCACCAATATTAATTGTGGGTCATTTATTTTAACTAAATATAAAAATGCCGCTGGCAGCATGCCAAAAGCTTTAGCCTACTATAATGTCGGACCTACCGCTTATAACACCAATCGAAAAATGAAAAAACAAGGCAAACGTTATGCAAAACAAGTGAAACAACATCGAAATAATTTAAAAAGTGCATTGTAATAAAGTACAGTTCAATCCTATTGACCTAGGATTGAACTTTTAACATACATCACAAATATTTGAATTTAATAGACTTATATCACAAATATAGATTTTGGAATAATATTATATAATGTATTTTAATGAGCAATAAACAAACAAACAGCACAGATATTTAATACTTATTTCATCTTATACAATCGTTTTTGTATATTAAATTAATGAAATAATACATTAAATCTATTAATAAAAAAACTCTTATAAAACAACAACCTTAATTGAATTTCATATACAACAATTCTATAAAAGGTTTAAATATTCTACACAATCCTACAACTATTAGCAGCCAAGAATCGTTTAAAGACCATTTTTACTTTATTTATTATTAACAATAATCAACCAGCTGATTTTTTTAGCATTGTTTATTCATTATTTTTAGCTAATATCATATAGGTCAGTAAAACTATATTACTGATTAACATATAATTTATTGGGGTTAATAATGGCCAAATTATCTTTAAACGCTTTAACAGACATTGACGGTTTTATTGCTGCAGCTTTGGTTGACAGCGAAAGTGGCCTTGCTATGGCGACACAAGGCAATAACGACATCGATTTAGAATTAGCTGCTGCTGGTAATACTGAAGTTGTACGCTCAAAGCGTAAAGTTGCCAAAGCGTTGAATTTAAATGACTCTATTGAAGACATTCTAATTACTCTGGGTAAACAATATCACTTAATCCGCCCACTCGACTCAAATGAAGCATTATTTCTTTACCTTGTATTAGACCGTAGTAAATCAAACCTTGCTATGGCTCGCCATGAACTTAAACATTTCGAAAAAGAATTAGATTTTTCTTAATTTAAAGTTGGGTTATTTCACCAGAAATAACCCAGTTTTTCTGGACCATTTCGTGAATAGCACATTATATATTTCTGTCTTTGGCTTAAATCTAAATGTTATCAATGACATTAAATCTATTATTTCAAATAAGCTATCTGAAACTTTTACTATTCATTGGACAAACATTGCAGATTCAAAACTCCAAGTCCTATTAATCAATGATGACTTTATCGACCTGCCGAATATAAATAAAATCAGGCACGAAGCTTTAATCATACTTAAACTTAAAAAAAATGAATTGAAAGCAAATCAAATCGAACACGATACCCTGTTTTTACCCCTAACAAATACCAATCAATTTGAGCATTGGTTAGAGCATTCAGTTGCGTTAAGGTTCCGAGACATTAATCCTGTAAATGTGTCCAATCCTATTGTTGTTCAAGACACAAAACCTAAATTAAATGCACTCCAGATCTCACAGGCTTTTAAAGATTTAAATAAACATCAACGTCAACTATTGCTTTTAGATCAAAAACCAATCGCACTCATTGATAACTTAAGCAATGAGTTTTGGATAGAACAAAATATACAAATCACACAAAATTCTGAAATCACACTCATTTCAGCAGATACAAATACAGTTGTCACTTTTAAATATGGGTTGGAATCAATAAATTTACAGCATGGATTATGGCAATTTGTTTGGGATTACGTAGATGATACTCCCCCCAATTACACAAGCCACTATAAACTTTTGCATTGGCCACAGCCTATACATTGTGCTGAGCGACAATCACTATTGAAAATATCCGCTTTTTTTATGGAAGGTAGTTCTACTCAATATATTGCTGAACAAATACATTTAAGCCAAAACTTTATTAATCGTTATTTATTTGCATGCCACATAGCTCAAATCATAGAAGAGATACCAGCCATGGCGAGTGTATATCATAGCCAAAAAACAGCTCAAGAATCTTCAAATCCACTACAGAGTTTTTTCCGTAGTCTTCGAAAAAAATTAGGAATCTAAAATTTCATTATGATTTTACAGCAATACAAGATCGTATTTGCCGGAACGATGGGTGCCGGAAAAACCACTGCTATTCAAAGTATTTCTGATATTCCTGTACTGAGTACAGAAGCGCTTAATACTGATCAAAATGCGCATCAAAAAATGTTGACTACTGTTGGAATCGATTACGGTGAACTTACTCTCGCCGATGGTACTAAACTTGGTTTATATGGTACACCGGGCCAAGAAAGATTTAACTTTATATGGAATACCATTTGTAACGGCGCGATTGGTACAATTATTTTGATTGATCATACACATGACCATCCAATTCAGCAGCTGAATGATTATTTAAATTATTTTTCTGAAAATAATGAAAACATCATCATCGCGATTACACATTTAGACAGTACGCAGTATAAATCCACCAAACTTTATAAAGAATGGCAAGATTCACAACAGATACATCACCCCATTTTTTATATCGATGCTAGAAATAAAAAAGACATTCTTTTTATTCTAGAAGCACTTATTGCAAAAGCCGAAGTTCAACTTTCAATCTGATGAAGATATTATGAATACAGCAATTCGTACAACACGTTCAGCACCACTACAGCTTATTGAACAAGCACATAAACTCATGAAGGAGTTAATTTCTGATGTGTCCGGTGTTGAATATATGATGTTATGTTCAACTGATGGTTTTGAATTAAAATCTATAGAAAAGAAAAATATTGAAAATTCTGGAAAACTTGCAGCTGTAAGCAGTTCAATCTTAGCAATGGTTCAAGCTTTTACTAATGAAATTAATTTAGTCGGCTGTCAAACCATTACATTAGATGCAGAAAATGGTAAAGCATTACTCACAGCGATCTCTCATCCTCTACACCCCATGATATTAGTTGTCTTAACATCAAAAAATGTATTATTAGGGCAATTATTATATTCTTTAAAAAGAGTGAGTAATGAACTAAGCGAATATCAACTGTCAAATACATTCACCTAGTCCAATTCAATTTATTTCATCGATTCACGCATTTTATCTTCATCAAAATATTGTGCAAATGATGCAATACGTTTTTCAACAACTGGATTTTTCATCAGGTTCTCAGCTGCACGATTCCCCAATAGTTCAAATGCTTTACCCAAAGCATTTGTTCCTTCATTTTCTGTAACAGCTTTGATTTCAGCATTACAACGTTTAGTAAATAAATCTTGAAATAAATTTGCCATATTTTTATCAATCTTTTGCATCTCAGCGGACGTCACTTTACTATACTTAGAAATTTCTGGATGTGCTGAAAATGCCAAATAAATCCAAACCGTTAAGTTCTGACTCTCTTCTGCTGAAATTTTATTTACCAAACATTCACTTAGTTTATCCTGATACACACCAGCTGTAGTATTTAAAGAAACAAATGCAAATAAAACTATAGTTAATAATTTTTTTAAAAACATCTTAAATACCCTATATATTATTAATGAAACAAACGATTTTATTATATTGATTTATTACACATTTTCATTAGCAAAAGATTTTAAAATGATATAGATGGATTGAGCATTTTAGTTTTATTTTCTTTAAATATCTCTCGTTTTCCTATTTTTGTGCTTTAGCTTTTTCTACTTTTATAACGTTCGTTTCCTTTTATCTTTTTCCGAACACATAAAAAAACACCCCCTGAGATATCAGGGGGTGTTTCGAATAATGAGCTGGCGATGACTTACTCTCACATGGGTAACCCCACACTACCATCAGCGCTAAGAGGTTTCACTTCTGAGTTCGGGAA